>JBOHDO010000078.1:0-4191 GCA_050699415.1 Marmoricola sp. | reverse complement strand
CCCCCCCACCACGGTTGAGGACGCACGTCCCAGGCATTCCGCCGTCTGGCGCGGCCGGGACGGCGAACCGCCCCGGGCCGTGGGCACCGGGGCGGTTCGGGTGGGGTTGGGGTCGGTCTTACGCGGTCGACCCGGAGAGGTCGGAGGCGCAGTACTTGCACTTGCTGGCCTCGGCTGGGAGGTCGGCCGACAGGCACGCCGGGCACGTCTTGACGGGGGGCGGGTCGCCGAAGACCACGGCGCCCTTCCGGGCCATCATGTGCTTGTAGGGCACCACGATGAGGAAGTACACCACCGCCATGAAGATGATGAAGTAGATGATGGCGGAGATGAACGCACCCAGGTTGAGGAAGGTGCCCGACGAGCCACTCTTGAGCTCCCAGCCCAGGCCCGGCCCCTTGCCCCCGGTCGCCAGCGCGAGCACCGGGTTGATGATGTTGGTGGTGAACGCCGAGATCAACGTGCTGAACGCCAGGGCGACGATCAGCCCGATGGCTGCGACGACCACATCCCCACGCAGAAGGAAGTTCTTGAAACCCTGAAGCATCCTGACTCCTTACGTAGCCCCGAGACGCGAGGCTCTTGATGACGCCCGGATATTAACCGGTCCAGGCCACCGTGACGAACATCGACGCGGACGCGGACGCGGTTGCCTCGCTCACACCGGCAGGAACCCCCATCACCACCAGCCGTCCGTGCAGCTCGCCGTCGGTGTCGGCGGCCGGGACCGTGAGCACGGTCGCCTCGGCCGCGAGCTCGTGGGTGTCGCCGGGATGCTGGGGGTCCGAGGCGAGCACGGCGACATGGTCACCCGGGCGCAGCAGCCCGGCCACGCCGGGATCGGTCAGCCGTACCGGGACCGCGGTGAGCCCGGGACGGCCCGCCAGCCAGCGCTGTCCGACGGTGGACTCGTCGGTCAGCACCTGACCGCGTCGTAGCGGCGCCACCAGGGTGCGGCCGACCACGGCGCGGGGCGCGGTGACCGCGCCGGCCGGCACGTGCTCGGGGAGCATCCCGGTACGGCGCAATGCGTCCGCGGTCAGGGTGGCCCCGCCCGGGAGGTCCCGGGCCGCGACCCACACCGGCACCGTGCGGATCGGCGGCCCGGCCGCCGCCTGCAGCCCGGTCCACACCGCGGCGGCCGCTGCCAGCGCGGCCAGCGCCCGCCGGTGCAGCAGCACCGCGCGGCGCAGGGAGCCGAAGCCGTCAGTGACCCGGGACAGCAGCGTCTTCATGGCGCGGGAGCCTGCCACGGATCGCCGCTGGCCCGACGGCGTCGTCCACAGCCCCCGGTCAGCCGCAGGTCAGGACGTGGTCGCGGGAGCAGTGGAGGCGCTGGAGCCGTTGGACTTCGCCGGCGTCGACGAGCCGGAGGACCCCGAGGAGGACCCCGACGAGGACTCCGAGGAGGACCCGGACGAGGACCCGGACGAGGACTCGGACGAGGACTCCGAGGAGGACCCAGGCGAGGACTCCGAGGACGAACCGTTGCCGTTCGAGGAGGACCTGCCCGAACCGTTCGAGGCGCCCGTCTCCTGCTTGCTGCGGCTGTCGTTGCGGTAGAAGCCGGACCCCTTGAACACCACACCCACCGCGTTGAACACCTTGCGGAGCCGGCCCTGGCACTCCGGGCAGACGGTCAGGGAGTCGTCACTGAAGCTCTGGACCGCCTCGAAGAAGTGGCCGCAGTCGGTGCAGGAGTACTGGTAGGTGGGCACGCTTGGTCCGTTCCTCCTCGACAGTGCCCGACGGGCCGACCCCGCTGGCACTCTGGTCTGTCGACTGCTAATGATACGCGATGGCCCGACCGTTTCCCGAAAACGGCCGGCGGTCGATCGGGGGCGGCCGGGTTGGCAGGCGGAGCGGGTTCGCGTGGCGTGAGTCAGAACCTCACCAGCCCGGCCTCGGTTGCGGCCGCGTCCACCCGCCGGTCGTGCTCCTCCGCCGGCACCGCGTCGAGCAGCTCCTCGCTGTTGAGCACGACGCAGGTGAACCCGGTGGCGCGCGCGAGCGCCCGGTCGTAGGAGCCGCCCCCGCGGCCCAGCCGCAGGCCTCGGCGGTCGACCGCGAGGCCGGGGGCCAGGACCAGGTCGGCGGTGGCGACGGCATCGGGCCCCAGGGCCGGGGTGACCGGGGCGAGCGTGCCGCGGCCGGCCGGCGCCAGCCCGTCCGGGCCGGTGTAGGTGGCCCAGTCGAGGTCGTTGTCGGGCAGCAGCAGGGGCAGGATCACCCGCTTCCCGGCACGGCCGAGGGCCTCCAGCAGCGGCCCCGTGCCCGGCTCCCGCCCCACCGACACGTACGCCGCCACCGTGGCCGCGCGGCGTACCTCGGGCACGGCGGTGAGGACCTCGGCGAGGTCCCGGGCCCGCTGGGCGATCGTGGCCACGCCGAGCCTGCCGCGTGCCGTGACCAGCTGGTCGCGCAGCGCCAGCTTGGCCGTCTGACGGGGATTCATGGCAGCCCCACACTAGGCGCAGGGAGGGGGCACGTTCCCGGGCAGTCCCACGGGGAGGACCGGCCATGGAGTCGTGGCCGCGGATCGATCTACGATCGACTCATGCACATCACGGGACGGCACTGCCCGGGCATCACGGGCGGTGACGCATGAGCGCGCACGGGCTGGCCGCGGCGCGGCAGAAGATGGTGGCCGCGGGGGTGGACACCACCGCGATCGAGGTGTTTGCGCACTACTACCGATTGCTCGAGCGCGGCGAGACCGGGATGATCCCCGAGGAGACCATCGAGCCCATCTCGATGGAGTCGCTCGCCGACACCGAGATCCCCGACGACGTGGCCGCGAAGGCGATCGCGACGACCGCGGTGGTCAAGCTCAACGGTGGGCTGGGCACCTCCATGGGCATGGCACGGGCCAAGTCGCTGCTGTGCGTGCGTCGCGGGCTGTCCTTCCTCGACGTGATCGCGCGACAGGTGCTCCACCAGCGCCGCGAGTACGCCGCCGAGCTGCCGCTGATCTTCATGAACAGCTTCCGGACCTCCGCGGACACCCGTGCAGCCCTGGCTCGCTACGACGAGCTGCCGGTGGAGGGCCTGCCCCTGGAGTTCCTGCAGAACAAGGAGCCCAAGCTGACCGCGGACCGCCTCGAGCCAGTCAGCTGGCCGCCGGAGCCGGACCTGGAGTGGTGTCCCCCCGGGCACGGCGACGTCTTCACGGCGATGCGGTCGACCGGACTGCTGCAGGACCTCATCGACTCGGGGTACCGCTCGGTGTTCGTGTCCAACTCCGACAACCTCGGCGCGGTGCCCGACGCCCGGGTCGCCGGCTGGTTCGTCGCCTCCGGCGCACCGTTCGCGATCGAGGCGGTCCGGCGTACGCAGTCGGACAAGAAGGGCGGACACTTCGCCCGGCGCAAGTCCGACGGCCGGATCGTGCTGCGCGAGACCGCGCAGACCCCCGGCGCCGACCGGGCCGCGCTGGCCGATCTCGACCGCCACCGATTCTGCTCGACCAACAACCTCTGGTTCGACCTGGTCGCGATGCGGGATGCACTGGACGAGCGCGACGGGATCCTCGGGCTGCCGATGATCCGCAACCGCAAGACCGTGAACCCCGCCGACCCGGAGAGCCCGCCGGTGATCCAGGTCGAGACCGCGATGGGTGCGGCCATCGAGGTCTTCGACGGCGCCCGGACCATCGAGGTGGGCCGCGACCGGTTCGTGCCGGTGAAGACCACCAACGACCTGCTCTTGCTGCGCTCCGACGTCTACGACCTGGGCCGCGACTTCGTGCTCGACCGGGTCGCCGACGACCTGCCGTACGTCGACCTGTCCAGCCCCTACAAGCAGGTGGCCGGGTTCGACGACCACTTCCCCCAGGGGGTCCCGTCGATGCGCGAGGCGCACTCCCTCGTGGTCGACGGGGACTGGTTCTTCGGTGGCGGCACCCGTGTGGTCGGCGCCGTCACTCTTGCCAAGGGGCACGGCCGGGTCGAAAGCGGCACGGTGCTCGACGGGTCCGCGGAGCGCTGATGGCCGACGTAGCGGCAGAGGGGCCGACCAGCGTCGAGCAGCACCTGGCCGACGTCCTGGCCGCGGTGCGTGCGCTGCCCCCGGCCGCGCGCCCGCTGCTGGAGGCCCACGGCATGCCGGTGGCCGAGGACGTGGTGTCCCCACTGTCGCTGCCGGTGTTCGACAACTCCGCGATGGACGGGTACGCCGTGGTCGCCGCCGACG
>JBOHDO010000077.1:0-57456 GCA_050699415.1 Marmoricola sp. | reverse complement strand
GGGTGATCTGGCTGACCACGCTCGGGGTGGGGATCACGGTGAGGGTGGTCGCGTTCGCGGGGTACTTCACGGTGGGGGTGCAGACCATGAAAACGATGGACGACTCGCTTCGGGAGGGGGCGGCCGCGGCCGCCCAGTCCCAGACCCTGGACACGCTCTCGGCGGCCCACATCCCGCCGGGCCTGCTGGGCGCCGCGGACATCAAGATCATCTTCCTCGACGGCGCCAGCGGCATCGCCCGCAGCGTCGACGACGGCCCGATCCCGGGGCTGGGCCACCCCGAGCTCGCGGTCGCACGCGGCAACCAGGACTACTCCGCGCGCACGGTCTGGTCCCAGGGCGTGCAGTACCGGATGGTCGCCGTACCCGCCGGCAAGCACCAGGCGCTCGTGCTGGCCCAGTCGCTCGGCCCCACGGACCGGATGCTCGACCGGCTCGGCCTGGTGCTGCTGCTGTTCGGGCTCGCCGGCGTGATCATCGCCGGGCTGGCCGGCTGGACGGTGGCCACCAACGGGCTGCGGCCACTGCGCCGGCTGACCAGGGCCGTGGAGGACATCGCCCGCACCGAACGGCTCGAGCCGATCCCTGTCGAGAGCCACGACGAGATCGGCCGGCTGTCGGTGTCGTTCAACCGGCTGCTGGCCACCGTCTCCGCCTCGCAGGAGCGGCAGCGCCAGCTCGTCGCCGACGCCGGCCACGAGCTGCGTACGCCGCTGACCAGCCTGCGCACCAACCTGGACCTGCTCGTGCAGGCCGGGGACACCCTGCCCGCCGCACAGCGGCGCGAGCTGCTCGACGACGTCCGCGCCCAGATCGCCGAGCTGACCACCCTGGTCGGCGACCTGGTCGAGCTGGCCCGGGACGAGCCCGTGGCCCCGACCGTGGAGCCGGTCGAGCTGTCCGCAGTGGTCGCCCATGCCCTGGAGCGCGTACGCCGTCGCGCCACCGACACCGCCCGCGACTTCGACGTCGACACCGAGCCCTGGTGGATCGTCGGTGAGGAGCCGGCCCTCGAGCGGGCGGTCGCGAACCTGCTCGACAACGCCGTCAAGTGGAGCCCGCCCGGCGGGATCGTGCGCGTCCACCTGTCGGAGGGCACCCTGATGGTCTCCGACGCCGGGAAGGGGATCGCAGCCCGCGACCTGCCCCACGTCTTCGACCGGTTCTACCGCTCGACGGAGTCCCGCGGCATGCCCGGCTCCGGGCTGGGGCTCTCGATCGTCCGTGCCGTCGCCGAGCGCCACAACGGCACGGTGCGCGCGGGCACCGGGCCCGACGACGGCGCCGCCTTCTGGCTCAGCCTTCCCGGAACGCCGCAACCCCCGGATGACGGGTCGGACGGGCCGTCCGGTCGGACGCGGGCCGGTGACGGCGAGCAGATGCGGAGCAGATAAAAGCGCACTCCCAGTCGGCTCCAAGGGAGTTCTCAGACTCGGGCGGCAAAGTATTGACATGAACGACGAACCACACGATCCGACCGGTGACCGTGTCCCCTCACCAGAGCGGTCGGAAACCGGTGGTTCGTCGTCGCAAGGGCCGACCCCGGCCGAGCACACCAGGAGGATGCCACCGTTCCAACAGCCGACTCCCGCCAGTGCGACCGCACCCGCGCGGCGTGGAGGCGTCACGGTGGCCCTTCTGTGTGGTGCCCTCCTGGTGGGAGGAGCGGCCGGGGTCGGCGGTGCGGCGTGGTACGACGCCTGGCAAGGTGGTCGTCCCGCCGCCGCACACTCCTCCACACCCGCCAGCGGCGAGGTGATCAGCGCCGACAACACGCCCGCGAAGGCGCAGCCGGTCGAGAAGGTCGCCTCCGAGGTGCTGCCCTCGGTGGTCAAGATCAACGTGACCGGCAGCTCCGAGAGCGGCTCGGGCTCGGGGATCATCCTCAGCCAGGACGGCAAGATCCTCACCAACAACCACGTGGTCGCAGTCGCCGGCAAAAAGGGCCGGATCACGGTCAACTTCAACAACGGCAAGACCGTCCGGGCCAAGGTGATCGGCACCGACCCGGTGACTGACGTGGCGGTGATCAAGGCCCAGGGCGTCTCGGGCCTCAAGCCGGCCAGGATCGGCAACTCCAACGGCCTCGCGGTGGGCCAGAAGGTGGTCGCGATCGGCTCGCCGTACGGGCTGAACTCCACGGTCACCTCGGGCATCGTGAGCGCGCTGCAGCGGCCGGTCTCGGTCTCCGCCGAGCCGACGCCGCAGCAGCAGGGCAGCCCGTTCGGCGGCGGTGGGAGCCCGTTCGGCCAGCTGCAGCCGCAGCAACAGCAAGCGCAGGACCTGAGCACGATCTACCCCGCGATCCAGACCGACGCGGCGATCAACCCCGGCAACTCCGGCGGCCCGCTGGTGGACCTGGCCGGCCGGGTGGTCGGAATCGACTCCTCGATCCGTACGTCGGGGGCGCAGAGCGCCGGCGGAGAGCCGGGCTCCATCGGCCTCGGGTTTGCCATCCCGATCAACGAGGTGCTGCCGATCGTCAAGGAGATCGTCAACCACCAGACCCCGACGCACGCACGCCTGGGCGTGACCGTCACCGACGTCCGGGGCGGCAGCCTCGAGCAGGGAGCGTTGATCCACTCCGTGCTCTCCGGTGCCCCCGCCTCCGGGGTCGGGCTCCGCAAGGGAGACGTCGTCACGAAGGTGGACCACGAGGTGGTCGACGGCTCGGAGTCCCTGGTGGCGGCGATCCGCGGCCACCGGCCCGGAGACACCGTCACGATGACCTACCTGCGTCACGGCACGACGCACCACACCACGGTCAGGCTCGGCAACGACCTGAAGACCACGACCTCCTGACGCAGGTCCGCCGCCCGGGTCTGGCCCCCGGCGCGGTTCAGCCTCTCCTCTGGCTGCCCCAGGCCCCCCGGCTCGCCCGGGGGGTCTGGTGGCTCTCGGGCCGGGTCGGCCGGCCTTCCGCGCGACTCCTCACGCGAGTAGCTCGCCGAGCAGCCGGCGCAGGATCGTGAAGCCGTGCTCGGTCAGGATCGACTCGCCGTGGAACTGGACCCCGCGGAAGTGCGGGCCGGCGACGAGGTGGACGTCCCCGGTGGCCGGGTCGGCCTCGACGGTGACGCCGTCCGGCAGCTCGCCGCGGGCCTTGGCGACGAAGGTGTTGTAGAAGCCGACCCGCTCCTCCCGGCCCGCCACCGACACCGACGACTGCGTCCCCTGGAAGACGATGTCCTTGTAGTCCAGCGGGATCCCGAGCCGGTCGCACAGCACCTGGTGGCCCAGGCAGACCGCGAGGAAGGGCCGACCGGACGCGAGCAGGTCGTCGACCGCCGCCCGGAACGCGCGGATCTTCGGCTGGCTCCCGTCGCGCGGGTCGCCGGGCCCCGGGCCGACCACCACCACGTCGGCCCCCTCGAACGCGCCCGCCCGGTAGTCCTCGTGGCGGACCACGCGGGGTTGCATCCCCAGCACCGAGAACACGTGCGCCAGCATGTTCACGAAGTCGTCCTCGCCGTGCAGGATCGTCACCGAGCGGCCCTTCAGCGGCGGCGTCGGCTCGGCGTCGGACTGGTCGGTCAGCCAGAACTTCGCCAGCCGCTGGTTGCGCGAGTTCAGCGCGATCAGCACGTCCTCGTCCGAGGTCAGCCCGGTGACGTCGACCGGCGGGCCGGACGCGGCGGGTCCGAGGCCGAACGCGCTCAGGATCCCGCTCGCCTTCGCCCAGGTCTCGGCGGTCTCGGCCTCCGGGTCGCTGTCGCGCACCAGGGTGGCGCCGGCAACCACGGTGAGGCTGCCGTCCGGGCGTACGTCGGCGGTGCGGATCACGATCGGGCTGTCCGCCGTCGGCCCGCCCGCCGGGTCGCGGCCGAGCAGCGCGAGCGCGCCGGCGTAGTAGCCGCGGCCCTGTGGCTCGTACTTCCGGATCAGCCGGCAGGCGTTCTCGACCGGCGCCCCGGTGACGGTGGCGGCGAACATGGTGTCGCGGAGCACGTCGCGCAGGTCGGCGTGGGTGCGACCGGCGAGCAGGTACTCGGTGTGCACCAGATGGGTCATCGGCTTCAGGAACGGTCCGAGCACCTGCCCGCCCTCGTGACAGATCTCGCACATCATCTTCAGCTCCTCGTCGACGACCATGAAGAGCTCGAAGATCTCCTTCTCGTCGGCGAGGAAGTCCAGCAGCCGGGACTTGCGCCCGGACTCGGACAGGTCCGCGACCTCGCGCAGCCGAAAGGTGCCCGAGATGGGGTTCATCCGTACGGCGCCCGCCGGCCGGCCCGGCCCACCCGTTCGCCGCTGGTCACCGTCGCCGTCGCCGGCGTCACCGCCGTGGACGCTGACGTGTCGCTCCGGTGAGGCGCCGATGAGGAACCGGTCGCCGGTCCAGAAGCAGTAGGTCCAGTACGCGCCGTGCTCCTTCTGCAGCAGCCGGCCCAGCACCGTCAGCGCCTTCGTCGCGTCCCAGTCGCGCAGCCGTGCCCGGTAGGAGCGGCCAACCACGAGGTTGGCGCCCTCGCCGCGGCCGATCTCGTCGGCGATGACCCGGCCCACCATGGCGGCGTACGCCGCGTCGTCGGTCTCGAAGCCGCCGCGGTCGGCGAACTCGACCTCCTCGTCGGGCAGCGCGGCGACCAGCTCGGCCAGCGGCACCTCCCGCTCGGTCTCGATGTCCACCACCGCCAGCGGGGTGCCGTCGTCGTGCACCTCGAAGCCGCGCTCGGCGACCTGGCGGAAGGGCACCGCGACCAGCCGGTCGAACCGGTGCCCGGGCTCGGGCGCCCCGGGCTCGAGCGGGATGTCGGCGAGCCGGTCGGCCGCGGTCAGGGTGCCGCCGACCAACGTGAGCGTGTCGCTGTTGTGCAGCCGGACCACCGCCCACGCCTCGTGCTCCTGCAGCTGCTGCAGGGCTTCGCGGGCGGAGGTCGAGGCGGCCATGGACGCACGCTACCCAAGCCCGGGGCCACCGGGCGCCAGGTGGGCCGCCCGCCGGGCGCGACCGCAAGCCCGCAAGCCCGCAATTGCGGCGTTGTGACCACTCTCCGGCCCGGAGAACACCTCACAAGAGCCACCATCGTGGGCCTACGACAGCTGGAGCCTCACGACGCCAGCAGCACCAGCCGCTGCGTCGCCCGGGTCAGCACGACGTACAAGGTGGCCCGGCCGGTCGGCGACTCCGCCTCGATCTCGCCGGGCTCGACCACCACGATGCCGTCGAACTCCAGGCCCTTGGTGTCCAGACCGGCCAGCACCGCGATCCGCGCTTCCTCGCCCCCGGCCCCGGCGGCGTACGGCGACGCGGCGACCCAGCGGCGTACCTCCCCGAGCCGGGAGACCGGCACCACGATCCCGATCGTCCCGGTGACCGCCCCGGCCATCTCGCCGAGCGTGTCCGCCAGACCGCTCTCGAGGTCGGGAACCGTCCGCTCCTCCGGCTCGACCCCGGTGGCGCGGACCGCCTCGGGCAGGTCGGCGTGCAGGCCGGCGCGCTCGGCGTACCGGGCAGCGAAGTCGTAGATCTCCGAGGAGTTCCGGTAGTTCTTCGACAGGTGGAACTCGTGCACGGCCTTGGAGCCGAGCGCGGCAGCCCGGGCCGCCGCGGAGCGCTCCGGATCCGGCCACGACGACTGGGCGGGGTCGCCGACGATCGTCCAGGTCGCCGCACGACCGCGCCGGCCCACCATCCGCCACTGCATCGGCGTCAGGTCCTGCGCCTCGTCGATGAGCACGTGTGCGTACGGGTCGTCCTCGACCCGGCCGGTGGGCGGCGACCAGCCCGCCGGGCCGGCGTACTCCCGGTCCGCCGCGGTGGTCACCTCCTGCAGTGCGGCGTCGGCCAGCCCGAGCGGGTCCTCGTCCGCATCGCCCGCCGGGCGGTCGCCGAGCAGGTAGCGCAGCTCATCGACGAGCGGTACGTCATCGACCGAGAGGCTCTCGCCCCACGACTTGGTGAGCAGCCGGACGTCCTCCTCGTCGATCACGCCGTGGGCCACGCGCGCGAGCAGCTCGGGGTCGCGCAGCCAGCCGAGCACCGTGGCGGCGTCGAGCACCGGCCACCAGGCCGCCGCGAACTCCAGGAACCCGTCGTCGGTGCGCATTTCCGCGGCGAAGTCCTCGCGGGTGCGCTCACGGCCGCGCTCGCTGGTCACCTGCCGCCACATCACGTCGATCAGGGTCGAGGCCGCCCGCGCCGTCGACCGGTTGCGCCGCCCGGACGCGAGCAGCTGGCGGCGCGCCTCGCCCAGCTCACGGCGTCCCAGCACGATGCGGGAGTCGCGGTAGAACCAGGTGAACTGCTCCGGTACGCCGGGCACCGGCTGGCGCGCCGTACGCCGCAGCACCTCGGCCATGGCCTCCGACCCCTTCACCAGGGCCACCGCCGGGTCGTCGCGCCGGTCGGCCCGGACCCCGTCGACCACCTCGCCCAGTGACCGCAGCGCCACCGCGGTCTCGCCCAGCGAGGGCAGCACCTTCTCGATGTAGTGCATGAACACGCTCGACGGCCCCACCACGAGCACGCCCCCGGTCTCGTAGCGACGCCGGTCGGCGTAGAGCAGGTACGCCGCCCGGTGCAGCGCCACCACGGTCTTGCCGGTGCCCGGTCCTCCGGCGATCGTGACCACGCCCTTCTGCGGTGCACGGATCGCGCGGTCCTGCTCGGCCTGGATGGTGGCCACGATCGAGTGCATCGAGCGGTCGCGGGCCCGGGTCAGCTGTGCCAGCAGCGCGCCCTCGCCGATGATCGGCAGGTCGGCCCCGGCCTCGCCGTCGAGCAGGTCGTCCTCGACGCCGACCACGGTCTCGCCCCGGCTCCGGAGCACCCGCCGACGGACGACGCCCTGCGGGTCGGCCTGCGTGGCCTGGTAGAACACCCCGGCGGCCGGGGCCCGCCAGTCGATCAGCAGCACGTCACGGTTGGCGTCGCGCAGCCCGATCCGGCCGATGTAGCGGGGCTGCTCGTCGATCTCGCGACGCATGTCGAGCCGGCCGAACACCAGGCCCTCGTGGGCCGCGTCCAGGGTCGCGATCCGGCGCGCCGCCTGGAACACCATCGCGTCGCGCTCGACCAGCCCGCCCTCGTGCCCGAGGTGGCCCCGCTCGAGGCCCTCACGGGCCAGCGCGCCGGCGCTCTCGGCGGAGGCCTCGAGCTGCCGGTAGACGGTGTCGACGTACTCCTGCTCCCGCGCGGTCTCGCGGGCAGCGACGGAATCGTTCACGTGTGTTCTCCGGGGTCGCCGGTCGGGGGGAAAACTCAGGCGGCGAGCGAACAACTCTACCAAGCCGGCGCAGCCGAACGTGCCCAAACGACCACGGCAACGACCACGACAACGACCACGGTGCTGCCGGCCACGACCTCGGGAAGGCCCTCAGGGAAGGGAGTGGACGAACTCGCCGAGCTGGGCCAGGTTGCGGCACTCCACCATCGGCATCAGCGCGGCATACTCCCCGGCCGCCGAGTCGCCGGTGCCCCAGTGCCGCCGGTGCTCGGGGTTGAGCCACCAGCTGTGCCGGGCCTCGTGCACCAGCTCCCCGACCACGGGCAGCGCCAGGTCGGAGTGGTTGCTGCGGGCGTCGCCGAGGACCAGCAGGTTGGTGCGCGGCGTGAGCACGTCGCCGTACTGCTCCCGGAAGCTCGTGAAGGCCCGCCCGTACGCCGTCCGCCCCCACCGGCTGGCGTGCTCGGCGCTGGCTGCCAGCGCGGCCAGGGTCTCGCCGGGGTCCGCGCCGACCTCGAAGCGGTCGGTCACCTCGACGACGTCGTCGACGAACGTGAACGCGCGCACCCGGTCGAACTGCTCGCGCAGCGCGAAGACCAGCATCAGCGTGAACCCGGCGAAGCCGGCCACCGAGCCGGAGACGTCGCACAGCACGGCCAGGTCGGTGCGTCCGGGGTGGCGGGGCCGGTGGTACGTCGTCAGCGGAACGCCGCCGGTCGACATCGACTCGCGGATGGTGCGGCGGAAGTCGAGTCCCCCGCGACGGCGCCCGCGCCGCTCGCGACTGGCGCGGGTGGACAGCTTGCGTGCCAGCGGCTGCACCTGACGGCGCATCTCGGCCAGCTCCGAGCGCCGGGCGGCGGTGAAGTCGATCCGGTCGACGCTGAGCCGCACGGTGTGGCGGGCGGCGTACGCCGGGCCGCGGGCCTCGGCCAGCCGCCGGGACACGTCGGCATCCACGAGCCGCTCGAAGGCCCGGGCCTGCTGCTCGACCCTACGGGTGTCGTCACCGGGGTCGTCCAGCCCGGCGAGGATCCGGTGCACCAGCTCGTCGGGGGCGACCCGCTTCATCGCGTCGTACGCCGACCAGCGCTGCTCTCCCTCGCCGCGTCCCTGGATCCGCCCGAACCGCTGCACGGCCTCCCGGGCCAGGGCACCGAGCCGCTGCTCGTCAGCACCGGGCAGCGCCTCGGCCAACCGCTCGCGGAAGTCTGCCAGGGCCGCCGGGCTGTCGGATGGTCCGGCACCCACGACATCCTTCCCGGTGTCCGGAGCATGCTCACCGTGCCGGACTGTCCCGTCACCGAGGAGTGCGGGGAAGAACAGCTCGAAGACCCGGTCGAACACGGGCCGATGGCTGTCGCGCTTGACCAGCGTGGCGGCGTACGCCGCCCGCAGCGCCTCCCGGTCGCCGAGGTCGATCGCGGTGACGGCGCGGGCGGCGTCGAGACCCTCGGCGAGCGAGACCGGCAGGCCGGCCTCGCGGAGGGCCTCCGCGAAGGCGACGTGGCGCTCGACCAGCGAGGTCATCGGGAGCCCGTCTCAGCCCAGCCGGAGCTCGCGCATCGACCGGTCGTGGTCGCTCGGATGCTTGAGCAGCACACCGAGGGTCCGGTCGACCTGCGCGCGGTCCAGGGTGCCGACCTGCAGCGCGACCAGCGCACGGGCCCAGTCCACGGTCTCGGCGATCGAGGGCGGCTTCCTCAGCTCCAGGTCCCGGATCCGGCCGACGGCCTCGACCACCTGCGCCGCGAGCGTGTCCTCGAGGCCGGGCACCTGGTCGAGCAGGATGTGCTTCTCCCGTTCGGAGTCCGGGTAGTCGAGGTGGAGGTAGAGGCAGCGCCGCTTCAGCGCCTCCGAGAGCTCCCGGGTGGCGTTGGAGGTGAGCACGACGTACGGGCGTCGTACGGCAACGACGGTGCCGAGCTCGGGGATGCTCACCTGGAAGTCGCTGAGCAGCTCCAGCAGCAGGGCCTCCACCTCGACGTCGGTCTTGTCCACCTCGTCGACCAGCAGGACGGTCGGCCGCTCGCGGCGGATCGCGGTCAGCAGCGGCCGCGTCAGCAGGAACTCCTCGCCGAAGATCTCGTCGTGCGTCTGCGCCCAGGCCTCGTCCCCCGAGCTGGCCTGGATGCGCAGCAGCTGCTTCTTGTAGTTCCACTCGTAGAGGGCGCGGGCCTCGTCGAGGCCCTCGTAGCACTGCAGCCGGACCAGCTCCGCGCCGCTCGCCCGAGAGACCGCCTTGGCCAGCTCGGTCTTGCCGACGCCTGCCGGGCCCTCGACGAGCAGCGGCTTGCCGAGCACGCCGGCGAGGTAGGTCGTCGTACTCGTCGCGGCGTCGGTCAGGTAGCCGACCTCGCCCAGCCGCCGCAGCGCATCGTCGGGGGAGCCGAACCAGGTCGTCATGGCCGCCATCCTCCCGTACGCCATCGCACACCGACCGGGCACCATGGGGGCATGGTGGACAAGAGCCTGTGGATGCAGCGGGTCGAGGCCGACCCGGGACACTCGAGCTGGTACGTCGAGCGGTTCCGCACCATGGCCCGCGAGGGCGCCGACCTGGCCGGTGAGGCCCGGCTGGTCGACGCACTGGTGGCGCGCCGCGCCCGCATCCTGGATGCCGGCTGCGGCCCCGGCCGGGTGGCCGGCGAGCTGCACGCCCGGGGCCATCACGTGGTCGGTGCCGACGTCGACGCGGCGCTCATCGAGGCCGCGGAGCAGGACCACCCCGGCCCGCAGTGGCTGGTGGCCGACCTCGCCGAGCTCGACCTGCCCGCCCGCGGCTTCCCGGAGCCGTTCGACGCGGTCGTCCTGGCCGGCAACGTGATGACCTTCCTGGCCCCCAGCACCCGGCCCGAGGTGCTGCGGCGGATACGCGCTCACCTGGCCGACGACGGCCGGGCCGCCATCGGCTTCGGTGCCGGCCGCGGCTACGCCTTCGAGGATTTCCTGCACGACGCGGACGCCGCCGGCCTGACCCCGGACCTGCTGCTATCGACCTGGGACCTGCGCCCGTTCCAGGCGGACTCCGACTTCCTGGTCGCGCTGCTGCGTCCGCGCTGAGCCGAAGGGTCCGGCACCCCGGCGGCGGAGCCACGGCGGCCGCGCACAGGGGAAGACGAGACCACGTCCGACCGCAACCCGGGGAGTCCGGCTCTCAGCTCTCGCAGCCCCACCCGTCCCCGTCCTCGTCGAGCCCGTAGGGGTCGCTACCGGTCACCCGCACCGGAGCCAGCCCCTTCTTCTCCAGCTGCGAGCAGTCCCAGTCCGCCACCACGGGCAGGCAGGGAGAGTAGCCGGGAGTGCAACGGGATGACTGCGGTGACGCCGCGTGGGTCGCTGAGCTGTGGTGGCTGCGCTGGTGCAGCGGTCGCAGGGTGCCGCCGCAGTGCCCCCACACCCCGAGTCGGTGGCCCCGGGCGTACGACTGTGCCGCGAGGTAGGAGCCGCGATGGTGGTAGGCGGTGTCGTAGGTGTACTCGAACGCGAACCCGTGCCGGACCATGAACCGCCCGTAGTCGCCGATGCCGGGCACCACCAGGTAGGCCAGGGTGCGGCCGTACTTGTCCACCCGGCCCTGGCTGCTGTCGAAGACGAGGTGCACCCGCCGGCCGTCCAGCAGCCGGTGTGCCTCCGCCGAGGCCACCGGCCCACCGCACTCGACCGGCTCGAACGGGTCCACCGTCTCGGGGGTGTTGATCCCGATGATGCGCACGTCGGCGTCGCCGTGGTAGGCCACGTGCACCGTGTCCCCGTCCACGACCCGTATTACGGCGTACAGTCCGCCGACTGTGGCCGCGGCCGACGCGACGTGGCGATGCACCCGGTGCGGTCGCGGCCGGGGAGCCGGACGTGCGCGGTGGGTGCGCGCCGTTCCGGGCGAGGTGGTCCTGGCCGTCGGCTTGCGGTGTCTGGGCTGGTGCCCGGCCCGGTGCCTGCCCGGCCCGTGAGCGGTCGGCGAGGCGCTCGGGGACGACGAGGTCGACCGTGGCCGTGCGCTCGTCGAGGCGGTGTCGGTCGTGGTCGGCGACGGGACGAACAGCCCGACCACCAGCAGCAGCGCGAAGAGGCCGGCACACCCGATCCCCAGCCACAGCAGCAAGTTCTTCACCACATGTCCTCGGCACGATCCCCTGGGGCGTCTCGTCGCGCCTCACCGCAGGGTAGGCCGGTCCCGCCCCGGGCCTGGCCGGTTCGACGAAACTGCCCCCGGCGATGCAGGGCCGGGGCCCTGCTCCCGCTGGGCCATCGTCGCCGCGTTGCGTCGGGACCGGGGAGCGGTGGGCCCGGTCCATGCTCGTCGCTACCGAGAACTCCGAGTACTCCCAGTCGGTCGCCTCGACGAGCCGGTGCGACAGGTTCGCGAGGGCCTCAGGCGTCGATGACCAGGTCCTCGCACGGACGGGAGCAGCAGAGCAGGATCTTGTTGTCGGCGATCTCGCGGGGACGGATGCCACCGGCATGGGCCATGTCGACCCGTCCGTGGAGCAGGGTGCTCTTGCAGGTGCCGCACATGCCTTCCCCGCACGAGGACGGGAGCGTCAGGCCGGCCTGCTGGGCGGCGTCGAGGACGGGGGTGTCGGAGCCGCAGCTGATCGTCCGCCGGCTGCGCAGCAGCTCCACCGTGTACTGCACCGTGGCCGAATCCGGATCGCCCGCGGCAGGCGCGTCTGCTCCGAGGTCGAACGACTCCTCGTGGCAGCGTGCCGGATCGACGCCGGCCAGCGCGAGCAGCTCGCGTACGGCGGCCATGTACGGCGGCGGGCCGCAGCTGAAGATCTCGCGGTCGAGCAGGTCGGGCGCGATGGCCAGCAGCATCGGCAGGCTCAGCCGGCCCCGCGCGCCGCGCCAGCGCTCGCTGGGCGAGTCGTCCTCGCAGATCGTCGCGATCGCGATGTCGGCACGGGCCGCGAGGGCGTCGAGCTCGCTGCGGAAGATGATGTCGTCCGGGGTCCGGGCGTTGTGCACGAACACCAGATCGGTCGGCTCCGGCCGGTCGCGCAACGTCCGCGTCATGGACATCAACGGTGTGATGCCGCTGCCGGCGGACAGGAACAGGTACCTGCTCGCCGGATGGTTCGCCATGCTGAAGCGTCCGAGCGGCCCGCTCGCTCGTACCGTGTCCCCGACCCGCAGCCGCTCGTGGAGCCAGTTCGACACCGGCCCGTCCGGCACGCGCTTGACCGTGATGGTCAGCAGGTCGGGCCGGGTGGGCGGGGAGGAGATCGTGTAGCAGCGCTGGTGCTCCACCCCGTCCACGAGGACGGTGAGGGTGAGGTACTCGCCGGGCCGGAAGGAGAGTGGCTGGGCAGGGCTCAGCTCGAAGCTCCTGACGTCGTGGGTGACGTCGACGACGCGTGTGCACAGCAGCGGCCCGGTGATCTCCTCGGCCCAGGCCACGGGCAACGACGGCGTGGGCAGGGCTTCCCGCCCGGCCACGGTCACGGTCACGCCAGCTCCTTCAGTCGCTCGATGTACCACGTGGAGAACGCGTCGACCTGGTACTCGCTCGGGGCGTACGGCCCCGGCTCGTACGCGGGGCTGCGCACCCCGGCCTGCGCGCGGGAGACGAACACCGAGTCCTGGGCATTGGTGTGGTGCCAGACGTCGGTGAGCGTCTCGCGGTCGTAGTCGACTCCCTCGACGGCGTCCTCGTGGACCAGCCAGGTGGTGCGCACCAGGGTCCGGTCCGCGGCCAGGGGCAGCACGCTGAACGTGACCGCGTGGTCGCTGAGGAAGTGGAACCAGGAGTTCGGCTGGAAGTGCAGGGCCAGCCGTCCCAGCCGGGCGGTGTCCAGGTCGCCCAGCAGCACCCGCGACGCGGCGGTGCCGTCGCGGGTGTAGGACTCCCCGGCACCGTCCAGGGCCTCCCGCTGGATCCGGAAGGCCGTCGGCCGGCCGTGGATCTCCTCGATCGCGGCACAGGGAAGGCCCCGGTCGCCGCAGGCCCTTTCCAGCTCGGTCTCGGCACGCAGGTAGCGGGCATGCGCGGGCATCAGCCGCTGGGGGATCTGGTCGGCCTCGTAGCCGTAGGTCGGGAAGAACGTGCAGGTGAGCTCGGGGTGCCCGGCCTCGCAGTGGTAGCACTCCCGGTTGTTCTCCATCACCAGCTTCCAGTTGCCCTCCTCGATGAGGTCCTCCTGTGCGGCGACCCTGGTGCGTCCCAGCCGGTGGGGCGCGAGGTACGGCGCGATCCGTGCGGCGACGTCGTCGAAGTCGGTGGGAGGTTGCGGAGCGAGGCAGACGAAGACCAGGTGGTCGGCCCGGGCCACGTGCACCGGCTTGAGGCCGAAGCAGCTCTTGTCGAAGCTCGCCGGTTGTTGCCCGGCGTGCAGCAGGGTGCCGTCGGTGGCGTAGGTCCACTGGTGGTAGCCGCACACCAGGTTGCCGACCGAGCCGCTGGTCTCGTTCAGCAGCCGGGAGCCACGGTGCCTGCAGACGTTGTGGAAGGCCCGGACCTCGTCGTCGTCATCGCGTACCACGATGATCGAGTACGGCCCGATGTCGACGGTCACGTAGTCCCCGGGCTCGGGGATCTCCGGATCGCTCGCGACGAAGAGCCAGTGCCTGGCGAAGATCGCGGACATGTCGAGGTCGAACACCTCGTTGCTGACGTAGAAATCGGCGTCGAGCGCATGGCCCGGGACCCGGCCCTCGACCAGCCGGGAGAGGTGCGACTCGGCCGACGGCCCGGCGAGCGTTGTCATGGCGGGTTCCCTTCGTGGATCGGGCGGTTCAGCAGGTCAGGCACAGGCGCAGCGCGTCGTAGATCGCGGCGTGGATGTTGCGGCTCGCTGTGGCGTCGCCGATGCGGAAGAGCTGGTAGCCGCCGGCCGGGTTGGTCCGGACCGCCTGGCGCTGCCCCGCGAGCAGGGCGGGGTGGTCGACCTCGCCGAGGTTGACCGAGCCGCCCAGCAGGTCGAAGTAGAGCTCGTCGTTCGGCAGGGTGCCGTGCTCGACGACGACCTGGTCGACGGTGCGGTACGTCGTCGTGCCGGCGTACTCGTTGAACAGCCGCGCCCGCAGCCGGCCGTCGCCGGACCGGCACACGCCGGTGAGCCGGTACGCCAGGGTCACCGCGACGTCGTGCTGCGCGAACGCCTTGAGATAGGCCGGGGAGTTCATGCTCCCCACCAGGGGAGCCACGGTGCGCTCGGGGGTGACGAGCTCGACGTGGGCGCCGTGGCAGCAGAGCATCTCGATGGCGTCCATGGCCGGCTCGGCGCCGTTGTCGTCGTAGACCAGAACCTCACCGCGTGGCCGCGCCGACCGGCTCATGACGTCCCAGGTGTCGAGGACGAGGTCCTGGCCCTCGCCCAGGAAGGTGCGGTTGGGTGTCCCGCCGGTGGCGATCACGACCAGCTCGGGCTCCTCGGCGCGCACCCGGGCGGCGTCGGCGTACGTGCGGAACCGGAACTCCACTCCGGCGTGCCTGGCCTCGGACAGCCGCCAGTCGATGATGCCGACGAGGTCACGGCGCCGGGGCGACGCGGCGGCGAGCAGGACCTGGCCGCCCGGAGCGTCCGCCGCCTCCAGCACGACCACGCGATGCCCTCGCTCACCGAGCACGCGGGCGGCCTCGAGACCGGCGGGGCCGGCGCCGACGACGACGGCCTTGAGCAGGCCCCCGGAGCTGGGCTCGACCACATGGGTCAGCGTCTGTTCCCGCCCGGTCGCGGGGTTGTGGATGCACTTGGCATCGCCGGACTCGTAGATCGCGTCCAGGCAGTAGTTCGCGCCGACACAGGGGCGGATTCGGTCCTCCTCGCCGGCGGCCAGCTTCGCGACGAGGTAGGGGTCGGCGAGCTGTGCCCGGGTCATCCCGACCAGGTCCAGCAGGCCGTCACGGACCGCGTGCCTGGCCGTCGCCACGTCGGAGATCCGGGACGCATGCATGACCGGTACGTCGACGGCCGACCGGATCTCACCCGCGAACTCGAGGAACGGCGCCGCCGGCGTCCCCATCGAGGGGATCACCTTCGCCAGGGTCGCGTCGCGGTCGATCGTCCCCCTGATCACACTGACGAAGTCGATCCCGTCGGCGACGTAGTGGCGGAGGGCCTGCAGCGCCTCCTGCCTTCCCAGCCCGTCGCCCCGGTCCTCGTCCAGGGACATCCGGATCCCGATGACGAAGTCCGGCCCGACCGCGTCGCGCACCGCGCGGATCACCCGTCGGGGGAAGGACATCCGGTGCTCGAGGCTTCCGCCGAGCTCGTCGTCACGGTGGTTGGTGGCCGGGGAGAGGAACGCGTCCAGCAGGTGGCCGTACGACTGGAGCTCGAGGCCGTCCAGGCCGGCCGCCTGGCAGCGGGCGGCCGCGTCGGCATAGTCCGACACGATCCGGTCGAGGTCCCACGGCTCGGCCGCCTTGGGGAACGACCGATGCGCCGGCTCTCGCAGCGGCGACGGATACACCAGCGGCAGCCAGTCGCCGGAGTAGCTGCTGGTCCGCCGGCCGAGGTGGGTCACCTGGGTCATCACCGCGGCGCCGTTCTCGTGCACGTCGTCGGCCAGGCGCCGGAGCCAGCCGACGATGTCGTCGCGGTAGAGGAGCAGGTTGCCGAAGGACGGGGGGCTGTCCGGTGAGACCACCGCGGATCCGCCGATCATGGTGAGCCCGACCCCGCCGCGGGCCTTCTCCCGGTGGTACAGCCGGTAGCGGTCCTTCGGGAGTCCGTCCTCGGCGTACGCGGGCTCGTGCGACGTGCTGACCACCCGGTTGCGCAGCGTCAGCTGCTTGAGCTGCAGCGGTTCCAGAAGGGGGTCCATCGAGCGCACGCGTTCAGTGTCGATCCGACAACTCCTGAAGAGAAGCAAACATTCATCCACGAAACCGTGCAAGACTGTTTCATGATCGACCATCGATTGCATGTCCTCCGCGTGCTCGCCTCCCGTGGCACCGTCACGGCCGCCGCGGACGCCCTGAACTACACGCCGTCGGCCGTCTCGCACCAGCTGCGCGGACTCGCCCGCGACCTCGGCGTGACCCTGCTGGAGCAGGACGGACGCGGTGTCCGGCTGACCGGGTCCGCGCGCATCCTGCTCGAGCGCACCGACGAGCTGTTCGCCCGCTGGGAGGAGATCCGCGGCGAGCTCGCCACTGCCGACGACGAGCACATCGGCTCGCTGCGGTTGTGCGGCTTCTCGACCGCGGCCGCGGCCCTGCTCCCCCACGCCGCCGCCGAGGTACGGGCGGCCTACCCGCACTGCACCGTCCGGATCATCGAGGCCGACCCCGAGGACTGCTTCCATCTGCTCATCGCCGACCAGGCCGACCTCGCCGTGGTCGTCGCCACCGAGTCGCTCCCGCCGAGCACCGACCCCCGGTTCGACCAGCGCTCGCTGCTCGATGACCCGCTCGACCTGCTCGTACCCGCCGACCACGATCTCGCCGGCCGGGCGTCGGTACTGCTCAGCGAGGCGGCCGACGAGCCCTGGATCCTCGACCGCCCCGGGAAGCCGCACCACCAGCTCGTGCTCACCGCCTGTGCCGCCGCCGGGTTCGCGCCCGCGGTCGCGCACGAGGCCGCCGAGTGGGACACCGGGGCAGCACTCGTCTCGGCCGGGCTCGGCGTTGCACTGATCCCGCGGCTTGCGAGACTCCCGGGCGGTTACGGAATCGCCCGCGTTCCGCTCCGGGGCGACCCCACACCGGCACGACGTGTCCTCACCGGCGTACGCCGGGGCAGCCGCCGGCAGCCGCCGATCGCGGCCGCGCTCGACGCACTCCAGGACGTCGCACGGCGAGTCGCGCACTCCAGCCGGCCGTGAGCCAGCATGAGCCAGCATGAGCCAGCACCGCGCTCGCCGGTTCCACCGGGTGCCGGCGTCGCGACGTACGGATCTGACGTTGGCTCGTCCGAGCATGACTGCGACACGTCAGCCCAGGAACGATGCGGCGTCCCCCGTCCACGCCCGGGCTGTCGTCATTGGTCCAGCCGCCACCGCTGCGGAGTGGTGCCGTAGCGCTGCCGGAAGCGGCGGACCAGGTAGCTGGCGTCGCGGAGCCCGGCCCGGGACGCCACCACGCCGAGGGGCAGGTCGGTCTCGCGCAGCATTCGCCGAACTTCGGTCATCCGCCGCTCGGTGATCCACTCGAGCAGGGGACGACCGGTGCGCTTGCGGACCAGGGTGGTGAGGTGCCCGGGGGTGTAGCCGAGCGCCCGAGCGACATCAGCGGCGGAGACCGGCTGGCGGAAGGTCTCCTCGATCTGGTCGAAGACGCGCTCGACGAGCGGATCCACCACGGTCGGCACCGACGGCGCCAGCCGTGCGGCCGCGACCAGGACCCGGCTGAGCAGACTGGTGACTGCCTCACGGGCCCCGATGCGGCCCGGGTCGGCGAGCTCCTCGGCCAGCTCTGTCAGCCACCCCGACCAGCGTGCCCGGTCGGGCTCGGCGACCACACCGTGTCCGGCTCCGGGTGCGAACAGGGCGAGCAGCGGATGGTGTGCCCAGAGCAGCGGGGAGACCGGGGCCAGGGCGGGAACAACGTCGGGTGTGAACGCCACCGACCAGGCACGGCAGGGGTCGCCCTCCGAGCCGGTCGCGACCCCGACGACCTGGCCGGGCGGCAGGGCCTGGACCTCGCCGGCGCGCAGGGTCCGCTCAACACCGTCCACGGTGATCGAGCTGGCGCCGTCCTCGACGTAGACCAGGACGAGGAAGTCGTGCGCATGGCGGTGGTCGGGCGGAAGGTGGTCGTGCCCGGCGTCCGGGTCGAACCTGCGCACCGACACCGGAGGCACTCCCGCGGACTGCTGGTAGCGGTAGACCGGCGTCCCGTCCGAGCGCACCGTGCGCAGGCTCGCGGAGGAGCTCGGTGGGCCTCCGACCGAAGAATGTCCCATGGCTTCCGACTTTCGACCTGCCGCAAAACCGCAGGATGACCAAGACTTGAGCTGACAACACCACGTCTACCACGGCCACCGAACCGGCCCGTCACCGACGGCCCGGTCGAGCACCCAGGGAGCAGCCATGCCAGCCACCAGCGACGTACGCATCCGCGACCAGCGCACCCCGGCCGAGCGCGGCCGTCCGTTCCTGCCCGGCGTGGGAAGGTCCTGGCTGCTGCCCCTGTACGACGTCCTCACCCGGGTGGCCGGGGTCGGCACACTGCACGAGCGCGCGGTCGAGCTCGCCGGCGTCGCACCCGGGCAGGCGGTGGCCGACGTCGGCTGCGGCACCGGCAACCTGTGCTTCGCGGTGCTCGCGGCCCAACCCGACGCCCGGGTCACCGGGCTCGACCCGGACGCAGACAGCCTGCGCCGCGCCGCACGCAAGGCACGCCGCCGCGGCCTGTCGCTCAGCCTCGTCCAGGGGTACGCCGACCGGATCCCCGCCGAGGGCGCCTCGCTCGACCACGTGGTCTCGTCGCTGGCGCTGCACCACATCGACGACGCCGGCCGGGTCGCCTTCGCCCACGATGCTCTCCGCGCCCTCCGGCCCGGGGGCCGGATCACCGTCCTCGACATCGACGGCCCCACGCCGGCTGCCGACGAAGCCGGCCACACCGGGCACGGTCACGGCCCGGCCCACGGCCTCCGACACCTGACGCGCCCGTGGCTCGCACGAACCCCGGCCCGCAACCATGGCGGCAGCATCGTCTCCCTGCTCACCGAGGCGGGGTTCACCGACGCCCGCGAGGTCGACCACACCGACCACCGCCTCGGCCCCGTCACCTTCGTGCAGGCCACCCGCCATTGACCACCTGCGTCACTCCGCCTTCGAAGCTCACCCTCCGCCCGGGCTGCCGGCGCCGCTGTTGCGCAGGCGCCACTGGCGCGAGTCCAGCGGATGACCGAGCAGCTGCTCGAGCACGGGCAGCACGTCGAGCAGACGCGGGAGGTCGATGCCGGTCTCGCATCCCACGGCATGCAGCATGGCGACGAGGTCCTCGGTCGCGACGTTGCCGGCTGCACCGGGGGCGAAGGGGCAGCCCCCGACCCCGCCCAGCGAGGAGTCGAACCAGTCGACCCCGTGCTGCAGTGCCTCCCAGGCACAGGCGAGTGCCCTTCCGTGCGTGTCGTGCAGGTGAAGACCGAGCTGCACGCCCGGCAGCGCCTCGCGGACCGCGGAGATGCCCGCCCTCACCTGCAGCGGGTCAGCCGCGCCCAGGGTGTCGGCCAGCGAGATGCTGGTTGCGCCCGCGCCCGCCAGCCGGGTGGCCATGTCGGCCAGCCGCTTCGGGGGTGTCGGCCCGTCGTACGGGCAGACGAACGCCGTGGCGATGCCGGCGCTGATGACGGGCGCGTCGGCGGACCCGGCCAGGGCCGTGCTGGCCTGCACGACCTCCTCCAGCGCCTCGTCGCGCCCACGCCCGGCATTGGCCCGGCTGTGCCCCTCGGAGGCAGACACCACGAGCCGGACCTCGGCAGCGCCGGCGGCCAGGGCCCGCCGAGCACCGGCGAGGTTCATCACCAGGCCGCTGCAGGTCACCCCAGCGCGTCCACGCAGCCGCGCGAACAGCTCGTCGGTGTCGGCCATGGTCGGCACCCGGTCCGGTCGGACGAACGCGCCGAGCTCGATCGAGCGCACGCCCGCGCGGACCAGGTCCTCGAACAGCGCAGTCTTGGCTTCGGTGGGCACGATGACGTCTTCGTCCTGCAGTCCGTCACGCAGCACCACCTCGGTCACGCCGACCGTGTTGGGGACCGGCATCTGGATCGCCTCCTCAGGTGACGATGTGCTCGACCCGCCGCCGTGAGGTCTTCGGGCCGAACACCCCGATGTCCACGACGACCACGACGATGAACACCCAGATCAGCGCATAGGAGGCCAGCAGGCCGTTCGGCACCAGGAAGGTGCCGATCAGGTAGACCCACAGCGAGGTGGAGATGCGGCTGATGCTGTAGGTCAGGCCCGCGGCGGTGGTACGCAGCCGGGTCGGGAACACCTCGGCCTGGTAGGTGTGCAGGAAGTTCGAGAACTGCCACAGCGTGAAGGTCACGAAGAAGCCGAGCACGACCGTGGCGGCTTCGTTGTTGACCGTGGCGAACGCCGTCCCCAGGATGCCGGCGATGACGGCGGTGAGGACGATGCCCCACTTGCGCTCGATCTTGTCGATGGTGAAGATGCTGAAGATGCTGCCGACGAAGAACCCGGCGTAGATCACCATGCTGAACTGCAGCGTGTGCACCAGGTCGATGCCCTTCTTCTCCAGGAAGACCGGCGCCAGCGCCGTGAATCCGTAGAACACCCCGGACTGGAAGAACTGGAAGACCAGCATCATGATCGTCCGGCTGCGGACGTCGGGGGCGAACGCGTCGGCGAGCCGCGACCGCGTAGCTCCGACCGCGGCGGGTGCCGAGGTGGAATCGGCGCCAGGAGCCGACGGAGGGGCAGAGTCCGGCAGCCCGTCGCTGGCCTCGATGCGCGAGAGGAGTGCGTGCGCTTCGTCGTTGCGACCCTGGCTCTCCAGCCAGCGGGGTGACTCGGGCACCCTGAACCGGACGACCCACACCACCAGCCCGCAGAAGCCGATGAACCAGAACAGGGCACGCCAGGAGTAGTAGCCGGCGGTGGGGTGCGAGACGGCGTACGCCAGTCCCGCGATGAGCGGGGCGGCCAGCACGGCGATGGTGTAGACCATCGCCATGCGGCGGCCCCGGTCCTTCCCGGGGAACATCTCTGCGGTGTAGGCGTCGACGACGGGGAACTCGCCGCCCACGCCGAGCCCGGCGATGAAGACGAAGATCCCGATCAGGTAGTCGGTGCTCACGAACCCGGCGACGATCATGCCGATCCCGAAGACCAGCAGGTCGTAGTTGAACACCACCTTGCGGCCCAGGCGGTCGGCGATCTGCCCCGAGATGATGCTGCCGAAGAACTCGCCGAAGAAGAACGCCACCGGGATGAGCCAGATGGACACGTTCGGAGAGAAGTGCAGCACCTCGGCAACCAGCGCCAGCAGTACGCCGTTGCCGAGTAGCATCAGGGTCTCGACGAACTCCCCCGCCGTGACCATGAGCAGGAAGTTGCGGTGGAACCGCCCGAAGGGCATGGCCTCGAGCCGGTCGGCCACGCTGCGGCCGACGCCACTGCCGCTGGCGGGGCTGTTGCCTTCGATCCCGGTCATCCCGATCCTTCCGCCGATCTGCCTTCTGCCGATCTGCCTTCTGCCGATCTGCCTTCTGCTGGGCCACTCGCCGAACGCCCCTCGTTCCCGGCGTTCCGGACCGCATGCGTCTGCCGCTCCGGGGCCGCGTCGACGAGCACGCCCGCGTCGAGCAGCCGCTGATACTCGTCCTCGTCGAGGCCGGCCCAGCGCGCCAGCAGCGAGCTCTCCCGGCCGATCGTGCTGCTCGTGGACATCGGCTGGTGCGACCTGTTCCAGAGTTTGGGGACGGTGCCGACCATGGTCACCGGGCCGAGCTCGGGGCTGTCGGGGTCGCGGACCTCGATGATCATGTCCCGTTCGCGGAACTGCGGGTCGGCGGCGATCTCGGCCATGCTCTGCACCGGCCCGGCCGGGATGCCGGCCTCGGCCGCGGTCGTGGCGACCTCGTCGGCGGTCTGACCGGCAACCCAGCCTGCAATGCGCTCGTCGAGCTCGTCGGCGTGCGCCACGCGAGACTGGTTGTCGGCGAACCGCGGGTCGTCGGCCAGCCCGGGTTCGCCCATGGCGGTGACCAGCCGACCGAAGAGGGCGTCGCTGTTGGCGCCGATGGCGAACCAGGCATTGTCGGCGGTGCGGTAGACGTTCGACGGTGCGGCGCGCAGCAACTGGTTGCCGGTCCGTTCCCGGACGACGCCTTCGTGGACGTACTCGGTGATGGCGGCCTCGGTGAGCGCGAAGACCGCGTCGGCGAGGGACACGTCGACGACCTCGCCGTCGCCGGCACCGCGCTCGCGAGCGACAAGGCTCGCCAGCGCCCCGATCACCGCGAACATCCCCGCTGCGGCGTCGCCCAGGCTGATCCCGTTGCGCACCGGGGGCCGGTCCGGGAAGCCGGTGACGTAGCGCAACCCGCCGCGGCACTCGGCGATGCTCCCGAAGCCGGGCAGCGAGGAGTTGGGCCCGGTGAGTCCGTAGCCGGAGATGGCGACGTACACCAGGTGCGGCAGCTCCCTGCGCAGCCGCTCGGGACCCAGCCCCCACCGCTCGATCGTCGCCGGGCGCAGGTTCGCCACCAGCACGTCGACCTCGCCGAGCAGCCGGCGCAGCAGCGCCTGCCCCTCGGGTCGTGCGACGTCCACACAGGCCAGCCGCTTGCCGCGGTTCTGCGCGTAGGACCACCAGCTCGTGCCACTGGGCGCCATCAGCCCCCAGGAGCGCAGCCCGTCGCCACCGGGCGGCTCCACCTTGAGCACCTCGGCGCCGAGATCGGCCAGGAGCTGGCCCGCGAACGGACCGGCCACGAACGAGCCGAGCTCGACGACCCGTACGCCGCTGAGCGGTCCGCCGCTGTCGGCCACTTGCACCACCGCTCCCAGGATGTCCATACTTTGAACAGCATGTCCACGCTAGAGCGCCAAGCGGATCGGGGGCAAGGGGTGTCGGCAACCGACGACCTGCGGCACGGCCCGGTCCACACCGACGTCGGCGTGCTCGACAAGTGTGTGGCGGTCCTGTTCGCGGTGCGCGCGGGTGTCCCGAACGTCGCCGAGGTGGCCAACCACACCGGCATCGCGCGGCCGACGGTGCACCGACTGGCCGCCGCGCTGGAACAGCACGGGCTGCTGGGCCGGGTCGGAGACTCCGACCTGGCCCTCGGACCGAGCGTTCGGCTGCTCGCCGCGGCCACGGCCGGCGAGACCATGGTCGCCGCCGCGGGGCCGTTCCTCGCCGAGCTGCGCGACCGGACCGGCGAGACCGCCCAGCTGTACCGCCGAGTGGGAGAGGTGCGGGTGTGCGTCGGGGTGGCCGACGGGGTGGCCGCGCTGCGCGACTCGGTCATGGTTGGAGACGCACTGCCGATGACCGCCGGCTCGTCGGCGCAGGTGCTGCTCGCCTGGGCCGACCCCCCGGACCGCCGCCTCGTGGCACGCGCCAAGTTCAGCAGCGACGACCTCGCCGCGGTGCGACGCCGGGGGTGGGCGCAGAGCGCGGGGCAGCGCGAGCAGGGGTTGGCCTCGGTCTCCGCCCCGGTCTGGCACCACGAAACACTGCTCGGGTCGTTGTGCGCCGCCGGCCCGGTCGCCCGGCTGGGCAGCCGACCTGCGCGACGACTCGGCCCGGCCGTCTCCGAGATCGCCCGCGATCTCGGAGAACGGGTCGCGGCGGTGATCGGATCGTGAGGAGACTGTGGTGAGTCGGGTCGACGTCGTGGTGGTCGGTGGTGGCAACGCCGGCTTCTGCGCCGCGCACGCCGCGGCCGAGCAGGGGGCGCGGGTCGTGCTGCTCGAGAAGACCTCTCCCGAGGAGGCCGGCGGCAACAGCTACTACACCGCCGGCGCGTTCCGCATCGCCTTCAACGAGCTGGCCGAGCTCGGCGACCTCTTCAACGACACCACCACGGCCGAGCGGCTGGCGCGCAGCGTGGTGCCGGGCTATCCGGCCGCCCGGTTCCGTGCCGACCTGGACCGGGTCACGCAGGGGCGCAACGACCCGGTGCTCACCGAGGTGCTGATCTCCCGGTCGCAGGACGTGCTGCGCTGGCTGGCCGGAAAGGGGATGCGCTGGCGGCTGATGTATGAGCGCCAGTCCTATCGCTCGCAGGACGAGTGGGTCTTCTGGGGCGGGCTGTACGTCGGCACGGTGGACGGTGGCAGGGGGATGGTCAGGCAGCACCGGGATGCCGCGCAGGCCGCGGGCGTCGAGGTCCGCTACCACGCCGAGGTCACCCGGCTCGACCCCGTGGCGCGGACCGTCGGCTACCGCACCGGATCCGGGGAGCAGCACCTGCACGCCGACGCCATCGTGCTCGCGGCCGGCGGGTTCGAGGCCGACCCCGAGCGCCGGGCGCACCACATGGGAGAGCAGTGGCGGCACGCGTTCCTGCGCGGCAGTCCCGCCAACACCGGCGACGTGCTGGACCTCGCGCTGGCTGCCGGCGCGGCTGCACACGGTGACTGGGCCTCGTGCCACAGCACCGCCTGGGATGCCGGCGCCGATCCGGCCGGCGGCGAGCGGCGGCTGACCAACCAGCTCACCCGGCAGAGCTACCCGCTCGGCATCGTCGTCAACCGCGACGGACGGCGGTTCGTCGACGAGGGCGCGGACTTCCGCAACTACACCTACGCGAAGTACGGACGCGAGATCCTGGACCAGCCCGGCTTCGCGGCGGTGCAGATCTTCGACGCGAAGACCCGCCCGCTGCTGCGCGCCGAGGAGTACGACTCGGAGCCGATCACGATGGCCCGGGCCGACAGCCTGGCCGACCTCGCCCGGCAGCTGCGCGTCGACCCCGCCGGCCTGGTGCGGACCGTCGAGGAGTTCAACGCCGGCGTGGTCGACCGGCCCTTCGACCCGGCGGTCAAGGACGGCCGGCGTTCCGACGTGGAGCCGCCGAAGTCCAACTGGGCACTGCAGATCGACACCCGGCCGTACTACGGCTACCCGGTCGTGTGCGGGATAACGTTCACCTTCGGCGGCGTCCATGTCGACCAGCGGGCCGCGGTCCTCGACGCATCAGGCACCGCGATCCCCGGACTGTACGCCGCGGGAGAGCTGGTGGGTGGCCTGTTCTCCGGCAACTACCCCGGCGGCTCCGGGCTCACCGCCGGCGCAGTGTTCGGCCGCCTGGCCGGCACGCACGCAGCGGGCGGAACACTCGACCCCTGACCGGGCTACCGGCCCATCCAGCAACGATCGACGATGCCGCCGCC
This sequence comes from Marmoricola sp., assembly GCA_050699415.1. Classification (GTDB taxonomy): domain Bacteria; phylum Actinomycetota; class Actinomycetes; order Propionibacteriales; family Nocardioidaceae; genus Marmoricola. The sequence goes on along the minus strand of JBOHDO010000077.1, from coordinate 32,518 downwards.
GGCCGGAGCCTGACCCCAGGGATGGACCGGGGATCGGGGGCCAGGACACGGCGGAAGGCTCCTTGCCCGGCTGAGCCGGAACCGGAGACCCACGAAACCGGACAAGTCACCCTGGCTCGGTAGCGTGCACCTATGCCCACCAAGCTCGACAATGTCGGCATCGCCGTCCGCGACCTCGAAGCGACGATCGCCTTCTTCACCGACCTCGGGCTGACCGTCCTCGGCCGTGACACGGTCAGTGGACAGTGGACCGACACCGCCGTCGGCCTCGACGGCAACCACGCCAACATCGCCATGCTCCAGACGCCGGACGGCCACGGTCGCCTCGAGCTCTTCGAGTACATCCACCCCGAAGCGATCGAGACCGAGCCCACCCGGCCCCACGAGATCGGCATGCACCGCGTGGCCTTCTCGGTCGACGACATCGACGAGGCCCTCGCGATCGCCGCGAGGCACGGCTGCCGCCCGCTGCGCGGTGTGGCGACCTACCGGGACGTGTACGAGCTCGCCTACGTCCGCGGCCCCAGCGGCATCATCGTCATGCTCGCCGAGGAGCTGAAGAAAAGCTGACCGGGGGTCGATCCCCACGCGGAGCGGTCGTCGAGCGGTTCCGCCCCGACCGGGATCGGCGAGGCCGGCGCAGTCACGCGCTGACCGCGGTCGCCTCCTGCATGCGCTGGTCGAGGTCGTCGGGCCAGCTGGACAGGCCCTGACGGTCGCGGACGACCAGGGCGGTGGCGTAGAGCTCCACGTCGCGCAGGTCGAGGCCGGCGCCGGTGGCGCGGACCTGCTCCAGCACCGGCTGCACCTCGTCGCGCCACCAGCTGCGCGCCAGCGCCGGACGGTCCATCGGCCGGCCGTGCGCAACGGCGTACTCGAAGCCCCAGGCCTCGGCCGCGTCGGCCAGTCTCATCCAGTCCTCGGGCCGGTCCAGCCACAGGTCACGTCGTACGTCGTCCGGCAGCGGGATCCGGTCCAGGAAGGCGCGTTCGGCGGCCTTGCTGGCCAGATGGACCAGGCGCATGCAGGCCATCCCGAAGGCGGTCGTGCAGATCTGCAGCACCCGCGCGGTGACCACCAGCTGCCCGGATCCACGTGCCGCCGCCACACGGTGGTGGCCGTCCACCACGAAGTACAGGTCGCCCAGCTGTACCAGCTCGACCGGCGGCAGGATCTCGCCCGCAGCGTGCGCGGATGTCACCCACTGCAGCCGACGGGCGAGGTGCTTGCCCAGGGGGCGGAAGTCGGCGTCGAAGTCATCACTGCGGCCGACCGAACCGACCACGTTGGCCACCGGTACGTCATCCGTCCGCCGCCCCATCGACCCGCCGTCACCCAGCGCGGTCAGTGCGGCGTCCAGCGGCATCAGCCCCATCGTGCGGCGCTTCCGGATCAACGAACCAGACCTCATGCCACACCAACCCCCGCCGGGTGCGCTGCTATTCCGGCCGAGGACTCCCGAGCCGGTCACGCTCCCCGGCCCGGGTGCGGCTCGTGCACCACCAGCGTGGTCACGCCCTCCGGGTGCCGAGCGCCATCGTGTCGAACCCTGCCTGGCACGCGTACGACAGATCATGAGAAGGCCTCTGAACTGCCGTTTTCGCAGGTCAGAGGCCATTTCCTCACAGCGGTGGCGGAGGGATTTGAACCCTCGGTGGGCTTGCACCCACAAACGCTTTCGAGGCGTTCTCCTTAGGCCGCTCGGACACGCCACCGCGGGAGAGGCTACCGGACCCGTCCGGAGGGTCCGAAATCGCCGGCCGGCAGCTGACCACCAAGGCGACCCTCATGGCACGGTCCCCTCCACGGCAGCCCGGTCCAGCAGTCGCTGCAGGTAGACGCCGCGATGCACGTCCAGGGGATGCGCCTCCCCGGATGACACCGTCCCGGCGAACGCGGCGGCGATGGTGCGGGCGGTCTCGGCGTCGCCCTCCGGGTCCGCGGCCCCGTCGAAGGTGACCTCGCCGTGGTCGGTGACGACCCGGCAGCCGAGCTCCCCGGAACCCCCGGGGGTAGTGATCGACAGCGCCGCCTGCCCGATGGCGCCGCCCTCGTGGACGGTCGTGAGCGCCAGCCACGTCCGCGGGTCACCGACGGCGGTGATGTCGGTGACCGGCCCGAGGGCCGCGTCGAGCAGGTCCAGGACGTGGGGGCCCAGGTCGAGCAGCGCCCCGCGGGCGACCCGCCAGGGCGTCGCGAAGAAGGCACCGGGAAGCGCGGCCCCGGACACGACGCTGGCCTGGGCGCCGTACGCACGGCCGCTGGCCAGATCGGCCAGGAACCGTCGCCCGGCGGGGCTGAACCGGTTGCGCAGCATCACCAGGCTCTGCACCCCGGCGGCGTCGACCGCCTCCGCCAGCCGTTCGGCCTTGGCGAGGGTGAAGGCCAACGGCTTCTCCAGCAGCAGGTGGCGCCCTGCCGCGGCGGCGCGGACCGCGAGCTCCGCCTGGACGTCCGGCGGGACGGCGAACGCGACCGCGTCGCTGCGCTCGAGCAGCTCGTCGTACGACGCCGCGGCGACCGCGTCGAACTCTTCCGCGAGCGCGGTGGCGGCCTCGCTCCGGCGTGCCCACACGGCGGTCAGCGTCGTCCCGGGGCCGCGTGCAAGCATCGGTGCCTGCCAGGTGCCTGCCCACGGTCCGGCCCCGACCAGTCCGACGCGCAGCGTCACGGCGCCTCCCCTCCGCGGTGTCCGGAGAAGAACTCCCCGAGCAGCGCGGTCGACTCGGCCGCCCCCACCCCGCCGATGACCTCCGGGCGGTGGTTGAGCCGGCGGTCGCGGACCACGTCCCAGAGGCTGCCGACCGCGCCGGCCTTGTCGTCGTAGGCACCGAACACCAGCCGGTCCACCCGCGCCAGCACCGCCGCGCCGGCACACATGGTGCACGGTTCGAGGGTGACCACGAGGGTGCAGCCGGACAGCCGCCAGTGCCCGCGGCGGGCTGCCGCCTGCCGGAGTGCGACCACCTCGGCGTGCCCGGTCGGGTCGCCGAGCCGCTCGCGGACATTGTGGCCGCGGCCGATCGCCGTCCCGGCCGGGTCGAGCACCAGCGCTCCGACCGGAACATCCCCCGAGGACAGGGCCAGCCGCGCCTCGGCAAGGGCGTCGGCCATCGCCGCGTCCCAGTCGATGCCGGTCACGGGACACACCTGCGCCGGCTCATGCGTCGGTGAGGCCGGCGATCTCGTCGAACCGGTCGCCGAAGCCGATCGTGCCGGCGATCTCGCTGAGCACCTCGTCGGGGTAGAGGTCGTAGTCGTCGAGCAGCTCGCCCATCTCCGCCGCCGGGAGCCCGTAGTCCTCCACGATGCCGAGGTCACCCGCCGGGACCTCCTCGTCCTCGTCCGGTACGGGGACACCGAGCTGGTCCACGACGCTGCGGGCCAGCGGCCAGTCCGTGGCCGCGCCGGCGTCGCTGAGGAGCACGGTGACCTCCGGCCCCCGGGTCCGCACCAGCAGCAGGAAGTCCTCGTCGACCGACAGCATCGCCAGGGCGCCGGTCTCACCGGGGTAGCGCTGCAACTCGTGCACGATCGTGTGCACGGACTCCAGCACGGTCGGACGCATCTGCTGCAGGCACCAGTCACCCTCGTCGACGTACGCGACGACCGCCAGGTCGACCTGCTCGGTCCCGTCGCCGGTCACCGCCGTCATCGTTCCTCCTCGGCCGGACGGCTACGCCGATCGCTCGGCTGCGCCACCACGATGGTGGCAGACCGACGCGGCCGGCACCACCGGACTTTTCCCGAGGCGGGCCGTACCGTGAGCCCATGCGCCTGCACGTCGTCGACCACCCACTGGTCGCCCACAAGCTGACAACGCTCCGCGACCGGGACACCGCCTCGCCCGAGTTCCGCCGGCTGACCGAGGAGCTGGTCACCCTGCTGGCCTACGAGGCCACCCGCGACGTGCGCACCGAGCCGACCTCGATCACCACGCCGGTCGCTCCCACCACCGGCATCACGCTGTCGCGGCCGCGCCCGCTGGTGGTGCCGATCCTCCGGGCAGGGCTGGGCATGCTCGAGGGGATGGTGCGGCTGCTGCCCACCGCGGAGGTGGGGTTCCTCGGGATGGTGCGCGACGAGCAGACGCTGCAGGCCTCGACGTACGCGCGGCGGCTGCCCGCAGACCTGTCCGGCCGGCAGTGCTACCTGCTGGACCCGATGCTGGCCACCGGCGGCACCCTGGCCGCCGCGATCCGGTTCCTCGTCGACCGCGGTGCCGACCACATCACCGCGATCTGCCTGCTCAGTGCCCCCGAGGGCGTACGTCGCGTGGGGGACGACCTCGAGGGCCTCGACGTACCGGTGGCCGTGGTCACCGCCGCCATGGACGAGCGCCTCAACGAGCACGGCTACATCGTGCCGGGGCTCGGCGACGCCGGGGACCGGCTGTACGGGCTGGCCGAGTAGCCGTGCGCGTGTCCTGTGGGGGTTTCGTGGGTGAAGTGGCGCTGACCCGGACTCGACCGGGCGCTCGGGTCGGCACTCCCGTGCCTCACGCCAGGTGGTGCACCTCCGCCAGGTTGTACACCGGAGTCGGGATGCCGACCTGGCGCGCCTTGAGCTGCAGCGCCAGGTAGAGCGAGTAGTGCCGGGACTGGTGCAGGTTGCCACCCATGAACCACAGCGCCTGTTGCTGGGTGGGCTTCCACATGTTCCGCTGCTCGCCCTCCCAGGGTCCGGGATCCTTGGCGGTGTCGGACCCCAGGCCCCACACCTTGCCGACCCTGTCGGCCACCTCCTGGCTGATCAGGTCGGCCGCCCAGCCGTTCATCGAGCCGTAGCCGGTGGCGTAGACGACCAGGTCGGCGGGCAGCGCCGTACCGTCGTCGAGCACCACGGAGTCCTCGGTGAGGTGGTCGACCTCGCCGTGGGCGAGCTTCACCTCCCCGTCGGCGACCAGGTCCGCTGACCCCACGTCGATGTAGTAGCCGGACCCGCGCCGCAGGTACTTCATGAACAACCCCGAACCGTCCTCGCCCCAGTCGTGCCAGAAGCCCGCCTTCTCCAGGCGGTCGTAGAAGTCCTTGTCGCGCTCTGCCATCTGCTCGTAGAGCGGGATCTGGAACTCGTGCATGATCCGGTACGGCAGCGAGGCGAAGATCAGGTCTGCCTTCTCGGTGGTGATGCCGGCAGCGACCGCCTCCTCGGAGTACAACGGGCCCAGGCCGATGTCCATCAGCGAGTCCGACCGCGCGATGTGCGTCGAGGAGCGCTGCACCATGGTCACGTCGGCGCCGTTCTCCCACAGCGCGCCGCAGATGTCGAAGGCGGAGTTGTTCGAGCCGATCACCACGCAGCGCTTCCCGGCGTAGGCGTCCGGGCCCGGGTGGGCCGAGGAGTGGTGCTGCTCGCCACCGAAGACGTCCATGCCCGGGAACCGGGGCAGGTTCGGCTTGCCGGACATCCCGGTCGCGAGCACCAGCTGCTTCGGGTGCAGCACCACCGGCTTGCCCTCGCGCTCGACGGTCACGGTCCACTCGCCGGCGTCCTCGTCGTACGACGCGTTGGTGGCCTCGGTGCTGCCCCAGTAGTTCAGCTCCATCACCCGCGTGTAGGACTCCAGCCAGTCGGCGATCTTGTCCTTGGGGGAGAACACCGGCCAGTTGTCGGGGAACTTGATGTAGGGCAGGTGGTCGTACCACACCGGGTCGTGCAGGCACAGCGACTTGTAGCGGCCCCGCCACTGGTCGCCGGGCCGGGCGTGCTTGTCGATCACGATCGCCGGGATGTCGAGCTGGCGCAGCCGGGCACCCAGCACGATGCCGCCCTGGCCGCCGCCCACGACCAGCACCTCGGGCTGGCGGGAGTGACCGAGCTCCTCGTCGTCCTGCTGCCGGCGCTCCAGCCAGCTCTGTCGCTCCCTGTTCGCCCCGTGCTCGGCTCCCCGGGGACGACGGAGGCGCTGGGGCTCCTCGTACCCCTTCAGCTCGTACGCCGTGGTCAGCAGCGTGAACGCGCCCTCGTCGGTGAGCCGCAGCACTCCGCGGCACCGGGCGACCGCGGTCTCGAACCGGACCCAGGCGGTGACCACGCCGTCCTCCTCCGTGGGCGGCTCCTCGGTGTGGAAGCCCGACGGGTCGGTGTGCTCGAGTGTGTTGCGCAACAGGCCGGCCACGCCCTCACGGTGCTCGACGGTGGTGATGTTCCACGAGAACGCGACCAGGTCGCGCCAGTAGCTCTGGGTGGCGAACATCGCGGCCGCGGCGTCCACGTCGCGCGCGACCAGCGCCTGCTCGAAGGCGGCGAGCCAGTCGTCCACGCGCTGCTGGGGTGCGGTCGCGGTCCCGGTGGGTTCGGCGGTCTGGGTCATGGGGCGCTCCTCTCCGGCGGGGCCTCCATCACACCGCTGATGCGTGGCGCGCGAAAGGGGTCCACGGGGTTCGCGGACGAAATCCGTGGCTCAGGGGGTCACAGCGCCTTCACGGCACTGAGCAGCTTGCTCATGGTCTCCTTGGCGTCGCCGAACAGCAGGCTGGTCTTCTCGTCGAAGAGCAGCTCGTTCTCGATGCCGGCGAATCCGGGCCGCATCGAGCGCTTCATGAAGATGATCTGCTTGGCCTCGCCGGCGTCGAGGATCGGCATGCCGTAGATCGGGGCTCCGGGGGTGGTCTTCGCTGCCGGGTTGACCACGTCGTTCGCGCCGACCACGAGCACCACGTCGGCGTCCTTGAAGTCGCCGTTGATGTCGTCCATCTCGCGCAGCTGCTCGTACGGCACGTTGGCCTCGGCCAGCAGGACGTTCATGTGGCCGGGCATCCGGCCCGCGACCGGGTGGATCGCGTAGTCGACCGTCGCCCCCCGCTCGCCGAGGACGTCGACCAGCTCACGCAGCGTGTGCTGCGCCTGCGCCACGGCCAGGCCGTACCCCGGGACGATGATCACCCGGTCGGCGTACCCCAGCATGATCGCGGCGTCGTTGGGCCCGGCGGAGCGGACCGGGCGGTCCGATGCCGCGCCGGAGCCGAGCGTCGAGCCGCCCTTGAGGGCACCGAACAGCGTGTTGGTCACCGATCGGCCCATCCCCCGGGCCATCAGGATGGTCAGGAACGTTCCGGACGCGCCGACCAGGGTGCCGCCGACCAGCAGCACGGTGTTGCCCAGCACGTAGCCGCCGGCGGCGACCGTGAGACCGGTGAACGCGTTCAGCAGCGAGATCACGATCGGTACGTCGGCCCCGCCCACCGGCAGCACCAGGAACACGCCGAAGGCCAGCCCCAGCAGGGCGACCACGATCCCGATCCACTCCGCCGGGGCGAGCACCAGGTAGACGCCGAACCCGATCCCGCCGCCGAGGGCGAGACCGAACGGAACCTGGATCCCCGGGAACACGACGGGGCGGGTGGTCATCAGCTCCTGCAGCTTGGCGAAGGTGACCGCCGAGCCGGCGAAGGAGGCCGCGCCGACCAGGATCGTGAAGGCCGTCGCGGCGAGCACGAACCAGCCCTCGTCGGTGCCGACCTTCTCGTGCAGCTCGAGCAGCGCCACCAGCGACGCGGCGCCGCCGCCGACGCCGTTGAACAGCGCCACCATCTGCGGCATCTGGGTCATCTTGACCTTGCGGGCGCCGAACACGCCCCCGATCGCGCCGACCACCATGGCGGCAATGATCAGCGCGACGTGCTTCAGGTCGAGGTAGATGAACGGCAGCGCGACCGCGACCACCGCGCCGATGGCGCCGATGATGTTGCCGCGGCGCGCGGTCCGCGGTCCGGACAGGCCCTTCAGGGCCAGGATGAAGCAGACCGCGCAGGCGAGGCTGACGACCTGGGCCCAGGTGGGGGTCACTGCGGTCCCCCGTTCGACTCGGCGGTCGGCTTGGCTGCGGGCTTCTTCCTCCGGGAGAACATCCCCAGCATCCGGTCCGTCACCACGAAGCCGCCGACCATGTTCACCGACGCGAGCACGATCGCGACCAGCCCCACGGCCACCGCGATGGTGTTCGTCGACGTACCGGTCACCAGCACGGCGCCGAGCAGGATCACGCCGTGGATGGCGTTGGCGCCCGACATCAGCGGCGTGTGCAGGGTCGAGGAGACCTTCGAGATCACCTCGATACCGACGAAGATGCTGAGCACGAAGATGGTCAGCCAGACAACGGCCTCACTCATGGCGGGTTCCCTCGGAATCGGTTGCGGAGCGAGCGACTTCGTGGGGGTCACTCACGGTCGGCCTCCTGGTCGAACGGCAGGTCGCCGGAGTCCTCGGAGTACGACGACTCCCGGGGCGGCGCCCCGGGCTGGTAGTCGGTCTCGACGTCCGGCGCCGTACCGGGGGCGTAGGGGTCCTCCTCGGACGCAAGCCCCGACTCCTCGGGCTGCTGCTGCGCGAAGGCGGCCTCGGCATCGGCCGGATCCCCGGGCTCTTCGTCCGGGCCCTCGATCGCCTCCCGGGTCGGCTGGTGCAGGATCCGGCCGGCGCGGGTGACGCAGCAGCCGGCGACGATCTCGTCGTCGAAGTCCGGCTCGAAGGCCGCAGGCTCGCCCTCCTCGCCGGGCCGGGTCATCAGGGTGAGCAGGTTGACCACGTTCTGCGCGTACAGCCGCGACGCGGGCACCGGCATCGAGGCGGGCACGTTCGCGCCACCCCACACCTGGGCCTGGCCGACCCGGACCACCTTGCCCGGCTCGGAACCCTCGACGTTGCCGCCGCTCTCGGCCGCGAGGTCGACCACCACCGAGCCCGGCTTCATCTGCTCGACCATCGGGCGGGTGACCAGCAGCGGCGCCTGCCGGCCGGGCACGGCCGCGGTGGTGATCAGCGCGTCCGCACCGGCGATGTAGGGCGCCAGCATCTCCTTCTGCCGTGCGGCCCGGTCCTCGGTCATCTCGCGGGCATAGCCGCCGGTCCCCTCCAGGGTCTCCAGGTCCAGGTCGATCGCCTTCGCGCCCACGGAGCGGATCTCCTCGGCCGCGGCCGCCCGCACGTCGTACGCCGAGACCACGGCGCCGAGGCGCTTCGCGGTCGCGATCGCCTGCAGCCCGGCGACGCCGGCGCCGATCACGACCACCTCGGCGGGCTGGACCGTGCCGGCGGCGGTCATGTTCAGCGGGAAGAACCGTCGTAGCAGGCCCGCGGCCACCACGGCGCAGCGGTAGCCCGCGACCAGCGCCTGGGACGACAGTGCGTCCATCGACTGGGCACGGGAGATCCGCGGCACCAGCTCCATGGCGAAGGCGGTGATCTCCTGGTCGCGCAGCTTCGCGACCAGGTCGAGCGACTGGTTGACCGGCAGGAACGAGATCAGGCTGAGGTCCGGCCGCAGGTGGCGGATGCGGTGCTCGTCCAGCGGTTGCACCGAGATCACCACGTCGGCCTCGTCCACGGCGTCCTCGGTCACGACCGCGCCGGCGTCGGCGTACTCCTCGTCCCCGAACTCGGCGCCCTCACCGGCGCCGGGCTCGACGAGGACCTCATGGCCCAGCCCGGTGACCTTGGCCACCAGGTCCGGGACCAGTGCGACCCGGGTCTCGCCCGCACGCGTCTCCCTGGCTACTGCGATCTTCACCCGTGCAAGGTATTGCACGGCGGCCACCAGGTCCGGTGATCGAGACGCGAGTCTCAGGGATTGGGAGATTGCGCGCCGGGTCGCGACGTGAGCAGACTCACCCGATCCGGGTGCCGACCAGGTCGCCGATCAGGTACGTGATGCCCATCGCGAGCAGGCCACCGACGGCATTGCGCAGGATCGCCCGCAGCCGGCCGGCCTCCCCGGCCGCCGCGGACAGCCAGCCGGTCAGCACCAGGGCCACCAGCACGGCAACCACGGTGCCGCCGATCCGCGCCACATCGGGCAGCAGCGTGATGGTGAGCAGGGGCAGCAGTGCCCCGATGACGAAGGAGAACATCGAGGCTCCCGCGGCCTGCCACGGGTTGGTCAGCTCCTCGGGATCCAGCCCCAGCTCGGCCTCGGCGTGTGCCGCCAGCGCGTCGCGCCGGGTCAGCTCGCGGGCCACCCGCACGGCGAGATCGTCGCTGAGCCCCTTGTCGCGGTAGATGCCGGCGAGCTCGGCGAGCTCGGCCTCGGGGTCCTCGGCGAGCTCGGCCCGCTCCTTGGCCAGCAGCGCCTGCTCGGTGTCCCGCTGGGTGCTCACCGAGACGTACTCCCCGGCCGCCATGCTCAGCGCGCCGGCGACCAGCCCGGCGAGGCCGCCGACGAGGATGGTGTGCTGGTCGGCGGTGGCGCCGGCGATCCCCATCACCAGGCCCGCGACCGACACGATGCCGTCGTTGGCTCCGAGCACGGCGGCCCGCAGCCAGTTCAGCGTCGCGCCGACGCTGCCGCCGTGGGGCTCCTCCCGGTGCGGCCCGATGTCCCGCGGCTCCGCCTCGGGTACGTCGTCGACGACGTCTCTGTCCACCCCTTCATCGTCGCCGTCAGGGGGTCCGGAGACAACGAAGGTGAGCCTGCGCTCAGAACGCGTCCTCGAGACCGGGCGCCCGTCGTGTCGCGAGACCGGCGTCCCAACGCTGGCTGTCAGCGGACGGTGAGCTGCTCCTCGACCCAGGCCGGCACCACCTGGGTGGCGGGGCCATGGTGGTGCTCGCTGAACCGGGTGCCGCCCTCGTTGGGCTCCAGGTTGAGCTCCACCGTGTGGGCCCCCACCGCGTCGGCGAAGACCGCGAAGCCCGCGGCCGGGTAGACCATGCCGGAGGTGCCGACCGAGCAGAACAGCCGGGCACGCCGCAGCGACCGGTCGATCTCGACGAGCCCATGGGGGACCTCGCCGAACCACACCACGTCGGGACGCAGCTCGCGCTTCGCGCAGAACGGACAGGGCGGGTCGTCCACCAGGGTGCCGGTCCAGTGGCTGGCCATGCCGCACTCGGTGCATCGGGCCGCGTCCAGCCGCCCGTGCATGTGGATCACCCGCTTCGAGCCGGCGCGCTCGTGCAGGTCGTCGATGTTCTGGGTGACCAGCAGGAAGTCGTCGCCCAGGGCCAGCTCCAGCCGGGCCAGGGCCCGGTGTGCGGCGTTGGGCTCCACGTCCGCGAGCGACGCCCGGCGCTCGTCGTAGAACCGCTGCACGGTCACCGGGTCGGCCTCGAACGCCTCGGGGGTGGCGACGTCCTCGGGCCGGTGGCCCTCCCACAGGCCGTCGTCGCCGCGGAAGGTGGACAGGCCCGACTCCGCGGAGATGCCCGCACCGGTGAGCACGACGACCATGGCCACGCGACGAGGTTACCGAGTGTGCGAGCAGCTTGCTGCCCGTGACCGACTGGCCGAGGTCGCGCTGACGAGCGGAGCGAGGAGCACGGTTGCAGGCTAGTCGCCCATCCCATGACGGGGCTTGCGCGTCCGTGTCCCGAGCACGCCCGCGGCCAGGCAGGCCAGGGCCACGGCCGCGGTGAACCAGGGGAACACCTGGGGCAGGCTCCACCGGGTGGCTGCCCAGCCGGCCACGATCGTGGGGACCGCCATCGCGCTGTAGGCCAGCAGGTAGTACGCCGACATGACCTCCCCGCGCCGCCCGGACGGGACCACGCTGCCGAGGTGGCGCAACGACCCCCCGAAGGCGAGTCCGAACGCCAGGCCGAGCAGGACGGCGGCCAGCACGACCAGCACCGGCCGGTGGCTGTGCAGCGCCAGCAGGCCGAGCAACAGGGCCACCGCCGTCCCGAAGTCTCCGGCCACGGCGGCCCGGCGGGCCTGCAGCCGGCCGCCGACGGCCTGGCTGACCGCGCCCGCCCCGGCCATCGCGGCGACGACCAGCCCGCCGAAGACCAGGCTGTGGATCCCGGTCGACTGCCCGGCGTACGCCGGGAACAGCGACAGGTAGACCCCGAGCACCGACCACGCGGCCATCACCCCGAGCACCGCGAACCGGAAGTCGGTCCGGATCGCCGCGGGCACCCCCGGCCGATGCAGCCGGACCGGCACGGCCGGGCGCTGCCGGTTGGTCTCCTGCATCGGCAGCACGCCGAGCAGCATCAGCAGCACCACCACCCCGACCAGGCCGTACGGCGTGACCAGCGGGTCGGGCGCGAACTGGGCCATCAGCGACGCCGCCAGCACGGTCACCGCCATGCCGACGTTGATGATCACCCCGCTCAGGTGGCCGGTCCGGGCCCCGTGGCTCGGCCGCAGGTCGAGCATCGCGGCGCTGCCCACGACGACGACCGTGCCCACCGCCGCGCCGTGCAGCGCGCGAGCGACGTACAGCGCGGCCACGCCGTGCGCGGCCATGAACAGCACCAGGCCCGCGACCATCGCCAGCAGCGCTCCCACCAGCAGGGGCTTGCGGCCCACCCGGTCGGAGACCACGCCCGCCACCAGCACCGCGCCCAGCGCCCCGAACGCGTAGACCGCGAACACCAGCGTGGTGGTGATCGGTGCGAGGTGCCACTCCCGCTCGTAGATTCCGTACAGCGGTGCCGGGGCTCCGGAAACGCCCAGCGCCACCGCCAGCAGCGTCAGCAACAGCGGGTACGCCGGGACCCGCGGTGCACGCGCGCTGCGGATCCGACCGGCTTGCAGACCGATGCTCATCGTGGCGCCTCCCGTGGTAGGTTCGATGTGGATCGAACAAGATGACGGTAGGCATAAGTTCGATAGACGTCGAACTTATTTCCGATCGGGGGCATGAGATGTCAGCGCGGACCACGAGCCCTGCCGACGAGTCGGTCGGCAGCCTGCAGGAGGTGCTGGCCGCCCTGGCCGACCCGGTCCGCCTGGAGATGGTGCGTCGGCTCGCGCGGTCCGGCGAGCCGATCCGCTGCGGGCTGCTCTACAACGGCATCGGCAAGTCCACCGCGAGCCACCACTTCAAGGTGCTGCGGGAGGCCGGGGTGATCGAGAAGGTCGTCACCGACGGCCAGACCCACCAGCAGCTGCGCGCCAGGGAGGTCGAGGCGGCCTACCCCGGCGTGCTCGGTTCGGTGGTGGCCGCCGCTGAGTAGGCCCCGAGCCTCGCCGGCCGGGCAGTCGCGGACTGCACCGGCAAGGGCACACCGGTAAACCTCTCGGGTCGCATGGACGTCAGTGCTGACACAGGTCGGAAGCGCCGGGTCGCCTCGGTGATTCCGTGGATACGGATTGCTGTCGGAAAGGCCACAGAGCCACCGCGCGGAAAGGTGCTGCCGTCGCCCAGGAGCGAGACGGCCGCCCGATCCGGGCGATCTCAAAGGGCGCGGGATGCAGGCGAGGGGGAAAGCTCTTGAGGACACGAAGTTGGAGTGCGGCGTCGACACTGGCGCTGTCCGTGGTGGTCACCGGGCCGCTGGTCGGTGCGGCGGTGGCCAGCCCGGCACGTACGCCGGTGCAACCGGTGCGGCTGAGTAGCGCTTTCCGGCAGGCCCAACATCCAGCGCTGGCCACCGATGGGCACGGTGACGTCGCGCTGGTGGCCAGGGGTGCGGGTTCGCACGTCCTGGTCTCCTACCGCCGCGCCGGCCACGCCTGGCAGCGGACACGCAACCTCTCCGGCAGGCGGGAGCACAACGGTGCGCCGCGGGTGGCGATGGGCTCCAACGGGTTCACCGCCGTGGCCTGGCACCACCGGAAGGCGCTGCTGGTCCGTACCCGCCGCGACAACGGCAGCTGGACCGCGGCGCACGCGATCCACGTGGGTCGGTACGACGAGCTGGTCGGCCTCGCGGTCAACCGGCACCACAAGGTGGCGGTGGAGTACATGGACGACGGGAACGCCACTTTCCACGTCGTGGTGCACATTCCGCACCACCGGTGGCGGGTGACCAGTCCGGCCGGCTATGCGGTCCAGCTGCAGATCGGACTGGACGACCACGGTGTCGTGCACGGGCTCGAGTACGAGGCCGAGCACGGAGGCGTTGGCCGGATCCATCGCACCCACCTCGCTCCCGGCGGCCGCTGGAGCAAGCCGCGCAGGTTCCGGGCCGGCACCCTGATGGTCGAGGACACCCAATTCGCGGTAAGTCCGTCGGGAGCCGAAACGATCGGGGTGGGGTACGTCGGCAAGGGCTGGAAGTCCACCTTCGACACCGACCTCTACTGGTCCACCGCGCACAAGGTCTACCGGCAGGCACGCCCGGGAGCGCCCCTGCGGAAGGTCTGGGACCGCAACGGTGCCCGCACCCTGCGGTTTGCCCGGGCGGGCCGCCAGCTCCGGCTCGCCTGGCAGCAGTGGCAGCGCCCCGACAACAAGGGCGTGCCGCACCGCGTCGCGCTGCAGACCCAAGCGGTGGGGCACGCCGCCCGGACACTCGCGCGGGAACCCATGACCTTCGACCAGAACACCGACGAGTTCGAGGGCTCCTACGACTTCGCAGTGGCGACCGGTAGCGCCGGCGCCGGGGCGGTCCTGTGGCGGGCCTGGCCCGAGTCCGGCCGTTCCAGTCCGCTCCTGGCGACCCGGGTCAGCGGCGACCGGGTCTGGGGACCGGGCACGGTCTCGCGGGCGACCCGGGCACGCGTCTGGGCGGGCACGTCGGTCGGCACCGTGGCGTTCGGGACGAAGCGGACAGGCTACGCGGCGTTCACGAGCAACGGTGGTACGAGGCTCGACGCCCTGCCTGCGCACTGACGGACGCCCCACCCCTGCGACCTGCGCAGACGCCCCGTCTCAGTAGTACCAGGGGTACGGCGACCAGTCCGGGTCGCGCTTCTCGAGGAACTGGTCGCGGCCCTCCTGGGCCTCGTCGGTCATGTAGGCCAGCCGCGTGGTCTCGCCGGCGAACATCTGCTGGCCGACCAGTCCGTCGTCGATGAGGTTGAACGCATACTTCAGCATCCGCTGCGCCGTCGGGGACTTGCCGTTGACCAGCCGGCCCCACTCCAGGCCGGTCTGCTCGAGCTCCTCGTGCGGCACGGCCCGGTTGACGGCGCCCATCCGGGTTCCGTCCTCGGCGGAGTACTCGGCGCCGAGGAAGAAGATCTCCCGGGCGTACTTCTGGCCGACCTGACGGGCGAGGTACGCCGACCCGAAGCCACCGTCGAAGCTGCCCACGTCGGCGTCGGTCTGCTTGAACCGGGCGTGCTCGGCGCTGGCCAGGGTCAGGTCGCACACCACGTGCAGCGAGTGCCCACCGCCGGCGGCCCAGCCCGGCACCAGGCAGATGACGACCTTGGGCATGAACCGGATCAGCCGCTGGCACTCCAGGATGTGCAGCCGGGCCAGCTTCGCCTTGTCGATGGGGTTCGGGGCGGCACCGGCGTCGTCGTGGCCCGAGGTCTCGTACTGGTAGCCGGCCCTGCCCCGGATGCGCTGGTCGCCGCCGGTGCAGAACGACCGCTTGCCGCTCTTCGCGCTCGGCCCGTTGCCGGTCAGCAGTACGCAACCGACGTCGGCCGACGTACGGGCGTGCTCGAGCACCCGCAGCAGCTCGTCGACGGTGTGCGGCCGGAACGCGTTGAGCACGTCGGGCCGGTCGAACGCGATCCGGACGGTGCCGTGCTCCCGGGCCCGGTGGTAGGTCAGGTCGGTGAGGTCCTCGAAGCCGGGGACGTCGTCCCAGGCGGCCGGGTCGAAGATCTCCGAGACTCCGTCGATCGCGCTCATGACCGGTCAGGCTAGTCCCGCGCAGGGAGCCACATGTTCACAACCTCCGTTGTGGAACCGCGGCACCGGGAATCCCGAACCACCGGCTCGCTGTTGCACGAGATATGAGCATCAAAGGCAACTATGCCCCCAGCAAGGCGCAGTGGGTCCGGGACCAGGTCGAGGCGTTCGAGACCTCCGACGGTGCCGAGGCGAACACGCTGCGCGACACCGGCGACCCGATCGTGGTGATCACCTCGCTGGGAGCAAAGTCCGGCAAGGTCCGCAAGAACCCGGTGATGCGGGTGGAGAAGGACGGTAGCTACGTCGCGGTCGCCTCCCTGGGTGGGGCGCCGCAGAACCCGGAGTGGTACCACAACCTCGTCGCCCACCCGGAGGTCGAGCTGCAGGACGGGCCGGTGAAGAAGACCTACCATCCCCGGCTGCTGGACGGCCGTGAGCGCGACGAGTGGTGGCAGCTGGCCGTCGACACCTGGCCGACGTACGGCGAGTACCAGAAGAGGACCGACCGGCAGATCCCGGTATTCCTGCTCGAACCGGTCGCCTGAGCCCGGGTCCACGAGCCGCCGGCGTCACCCCGGCCGCTGGACGTCGTTGACGGTGCATGCGCAGGCTGGTCACCATCCTGACGAGCGCCCTGATCGCCGTGGGCTGCACGCAAGCCGCTGCCGCTGCCGGCGGAGGTGACCCCCAGCCGGGTTCGCCGGCATACACGCTGCGGGACACGAAGAACATGGCCGCCGCCTACGGCCGGATCACCGGCCCGGGCGGACAGCTGCGCAACCCGGCGTACCTGCCGGCGCTGGTCCGGGCCGGCAACGCGACCGAGGTGCACCAGCTGCTTGAGCAGGCGGCCACACCGGAGCGGCCCTCACTCACCCCCGGCGCGGTCGTGCCGGGCTGGAACCTCGGCAACCCGCTGCGCGCGGGCTGGAACGGCACCCGTGGCCGAATGCGCGCGGTGTCCTTCACCAACCGCTACGGCGCGCTGCTGCGCGGCACGGT
Organism: Marmoricola sp.; assembly: GCA_050699415.1. GTDB lineage: Bacteria > Actinomycetota > Actinomycetes > Propionibacteriales > Nocardioidaceae > Marmoricola. The sequence continues at coordinate 16,034 of JBOHDO010000077.1, read as the reverse complement.
CTACCGGCCCGAGCCGGGAGCCCGCGACCCCTACACCCACCGCAGGCTGCGACCGCCGTACCCGGGCGTGGTGATCACCGAGGGGTCGGTACAGGCCAGCGAGGGGATGTACCGCTGGCTGGCCGAGGACCTTGCCGAGCGGGGGTACGTCGTGCTCACCTACGACGTGCAGGGCCAGGGCACCAGCGAGACCCTGCCCCACACCACCGGCAAGGCCTTCCCGTTCTGCAACCCGTTCGCCTTGCCCCGGACGGGAGAGGAGACCGGCTGCCCGGGTGTGCCCTCCCAGCAGCTGGCCAACTTCGTGGTCGGCACCCGGGACGCGCTCAGCTTCTTCACCTCCACGCCGCGCCACCACTACGCCGACCCAGCGTCGGCCGGGACCGAGGTGAACGCCTACAACCCCTACTGGCGCCTGTTCGACCGCTCGCCGGACCCGCACCCGTTCACGCCGGGCCGCACCACCCGGATCGCGATCATCGGGCACTCGCTGGGCGCGGCGGCGGTATCGAAGGTGCAGGGCATCGACCGGCGGGTCGCCGCGGTGGTGGCCCTGGACAAGCTGGTCGGACCGCGTGGACTCCCACCGATCGCGGGGCCCGGGAACCGGCCCACGGTGCCCGCGCTGGCGGTGCAGTCGGAGTACGGCTTCACGGTGACGCCGTGGTTCATGTCCGGCGGTTCGTCGCTGGTGCCGGAGCCCTCGCAGAAGGGCCCCGACCCGATGCGCGAGCGCCGGACCGGGTACGACGCCTGGGCGCGCCGTGGCATCGACTCGATGCTGGTCGTGCCGCGGGCCTCCACGCACCTGGAGTACACCGACATCCCGTTCGTGCTGCCCGCGAGCCGCTACGGCCAGGACGTGGCCAGCCACTACACCCAGGCCTGGCTGCAGCACTACCTCAAGCACGCCCACAACACCCGGCAGCTCACCGGGACCACGCTCCGCTACCTCGAGCCGCTCGGACACGGCCGCTGGTCACCGGTCACGCTGCACCGCAACCGGCGGCTGAGCTTCTACTACTGCTCGGCGTGGCACTTCCACAGCGGCTCGCGGCTGCTGGTCGACCCTGACGTCGCGCACCTCGGCGGCTGCCCGCCGGTCTCCTGACTAGGGGCGCTCCCGGATCGAGGAGGCCAGCGCCACCAGGTGGTCCAGCCGCGCGATCTCGGAGTCCATGAACTCCGGTCCCCCGCGCCGGGCCAGCACGATCGCCTCGTTCTCGCCCAGCGGTGAGCCGGCCACCAGCAGGTCGTCCCCGATCGTGAAGCGCCGGGTCGGCTCGTCCGGCCAGGTGATGCCCTCGGGGACCTCGGACGGGGCCGCGGAGGTTCCGTGCAGCACCGTGATCCGGCCGCCGGAGCGGCGTACCCGCACGCCCCAGTCGACCCGGAACACCTCCGGCACCACCTCGACCAGCCGGTCGGCGGCGCGGGTGGGCTCGGCGGTCATGGCCTCGACCGCCTCCAGGTCGAGGAACAGGTTGGTGCCGGCGGCGTACCGCGAGATCCACAGCACCTCCACGTGCTCGAGCTGGTGGCAGGCCGAGACGATGCTGTCGGGCATCACCACGCCGTCAGCGGCCAGGAACACGTCGTCGACGGCGAGGCCGTCGGAGCGCGAGACGATCTCGATGGCGTCGATGTTGCCGCCGGCCGAACCCACGGCCGTGGCCAGCCGGCCCAGGGAACCGGGTACGTCGGGCAGCTGCACCCGCAGCAGGTAGGACATGTCGGGTCAGGCTCTCCAGCAGACGTCATCGCCGGGGTGGACCCGGCCCGGAACGAGCACCTCGGCATACCAGCCGAAGTGGACCGCACCAGCAGCTCGACGATAGCCCGCCAGGGCGGCCAGCAGGTGCCGATCCATCCGTCCCGTGGACGGGTGCGCGTCGACCACGCGGCACCGCGGTATGGGGCCGTTGATCCGGACCTCGGCCTCGCCGACCCGGAGCCGCCCACCGGTGGGATCCTGCGGCCAGGGCTGGTCCCGGTCGTCGACGGTCAGCGTGGCACGGAAGCGGGCGGAGTCCTCGACCAGCCCCGGCCACCCGGCCCGGGCCGCCAACCGGTCCAGCTCGGTGGTGGTCACCACGGTGACCGGCGCGCCGTAGACGACGTCACCGGTCCGGCGTACGGCGGCCAGCGCGACCGACCGGCCGGTGAGCTCGCCGAGCATCGCCGCCGGCGGGTACCGCAACAGCTCCAGCTCGGGGCTGCGCCCCCAGTAGTCGCACTCGACCAGCTCCCCGGTGGCGGCCGGGGTGTCGGCAACGGTGCCGCCGGGAAGGTCCAGGGCCAGTGCGACGCCGACCCGCCGGGCCCGGACCTGCACCAGCTCCGGGTGCCGGACCGTGCGCAGCACCGCTCGCTGCTCGGGGTCGACGAGGCAGAAGCGCCGGTCACCGACCGGGCCCGAGGCGCCCAGCTCCACCTCGTCGAGCGTCTCGTGGCGCAACCCCTTCACCAGGGAGAGGCCGGCACGTGCGACCGCGGTCACCGCCTCACCGCCGACCCAGCCGGAACGTCTCGACCACCTGGTGCCGGGCACGGTTGCGCGGGCCCTCCCCGAGGTACGACGCGACCAGCGCCACCTCCGCGACGGGCCACTCCGGGCCACGGTACGAGCCCAGCAGCCGCACCCAGCTGGTCGCCTCCACCGGCTGGCCCGTTCGCGCGAGCGTGAGGTGGGCCCGGAAGCGCTGCCCGTCGACCTCGGCGCCCGCCTTGGACATCGCGGCCCGGCAGCCGGTCGCGAGCCGCTGCATCTCGGTCGGGTCGGCGATGTCCAGCCCCGCCCAGATCACCTTCGCCCTGCCCACGTTGGGGAAGGCGCCGCCGCCGGCCACGGCCGCGGTCGTCGGTGTGCGCTTCGCGGCGGCCCGGCCCAGCCGCTCGACGAGCTCGTCGAGCTTGCGCTCGGGCACGTGCGCGGCGAAGGCCAGCGTCAGGTGCCACTGCTCCGGCACCGTCCAGCGGAAGGAGGCCGTCTCACGACGCGGCTCGAGGAAGCCCTCCAGGTGGTCGATCGCCCGTGTCGAGGGCGTCATCGCCACGAACATCCGCATCAGGTCATTGTGCCCGCGGGACTGGCACACTGACCGGGTGGGAGGCAGCCGGTCCGAGCCCGAGGCACTCCTCGGCCGTCGTGGCCTGTTGCTCGCCGGGGCGGCCGGCCTGCTCGCAGGCTGCAGCTCGACGTCGCCGTCCGGCCACGCCAGCTCACCGGCCGGCTCCGCCTCCGGCACCCCGAGCCCCGCGCAGCCCTCGTCCCGACGGGCGCCGAGGCCGCCACGGCCCGGCGACTGGGACCGGCTCGCGCGGCACGTCACCGGGCCGTTGCGCCGGCCCGGCGACCGCGGCTACGACCGGGTCCGGTTGGTGCAGAACCCGCGGTACGACGACAACCACCCGCTCGCCGTCCTCACGGTTGCCGACCCCGGGGACGTCGCGACCGCACTCTCGTTCGCCCGGGACCACGACGTCCCCGTGTCGCTCCGGTCGGGCGGACATAGCTACCCGGGCTGGTCGGCCGGCGGCGCTGCCGGGACCGGCGTACCGCCGTCGCTGGTGATCGACTGCCGCGCCCTCCACGGGGTGCGGCTCCACGGCGACGGCACCGCACGGATCGGGGCCGGTGCCGCGCTCGCCCCGGTGTACGCCGCCGTGGGCGGCCGCGGCCGGGCGATCGCGGGCGGGTCGTGTGCGACCGTGGGCATCGGCGGCCTCACCCTGGGCGGCGGCGTCGGCGTGCTCACCCGCGCGATGGGACTGACCTGTGACGCGGTGCGATCCCTGCAGGTGGTGACCGCCGACTCCCGGGTGCGACGGGTCGACGCGCACCACGACCCGGACCTGTTCTGGGCGCTGCGCGGCGGCGGCGGGGGCCATCTCGGGGTGGTGACGTCGTTCGACCTGCAGACCGCCGCGGCGCCCACGGTGCACACGTTCTACCTCAGCTGGCCACTGGCAGACGCCCGCGCGGTGGTCCGGGCCTGGCAGGGCTGGGCGCCTGCCGCCGACCACCGGCTGTGGTCGACGTGCAAGCTGCTCGGCGGTCAGAAGCACCCGCAGGGGCCCACCATCCTGGTCGACGGGACCTGGACCGGGCCCGCGGCGGGCCTCGACCGCCGGCTGGCCGGACTGCTGGACCACTGCCCCCCTCCGGACGTGCGCTCGGTGCACACCCACTCCTACCGCGACCAGATGCTGGCCTACGCCGGCTGCTCGGCCATCCCGGTCTCGCGCTGCCACACCGGACCCGGCGGGTCACTGCAGCGCGAGGCGTTCGCCGCCACCTCCCACGTGGGCTACCGCGAGCTCGGCAGCGCCGGCCTGACCCGGCTGCTCGACCACGTGGAGCACGCCCAGTCCACCCGGTTGCGGGAGGCAGGGATCTCGATGGACGCACTCGGCGGCAGGGTCCGCGACCTCGCACCCGGGGAAACCGCGTTCGTGCACCGGCACGCCCTGATGACGGTGCAGTACACCGCGACGTACGCCGGGGACCTCGGAAAGCAGGCCACCCACTACGTACGCGCGTTCCGCGACGCGATGGTCCCGTCGTGGGGCGACCACGCCTACGTCAACTACGCCGACGCGGCGGTGCGGAACTACCGGCGGGCGTACTTCGGCGCCAACGCCCCGCGGCTCGGACGGGTCCGCCGGCAGTACGACCCCCACGGCCTGTTCACCCAGCCACAGGACTTCTGACACGCAGACCTCCCTCAGGGAGCACTTGGGATGCTGTGGAAGAGTTCGGCCCATGCACGCATGGCGACGGCTGGTCCCGCTCGTGGCCGCACTGCTGGTGGGTGGGCTGGCCCTCGCGGGGTGCGGCTCCTCCGACCAGCCGTCGGGTGGCAAGAGCCCGTCGGGCTCGGTCCACCTGGGCTCGCTCGACGGCTTCACCCACTTCACCTACAAGGTCGACAACGTGACCGCCGACGTGCACTGCCCGGTGATGAACCTGCCGCCGCGCAACGGCCGCTACGTGGTCGTCCGGCTGACCGTCACCGCGCACAAGGCCAAGCCCTCGGCACGGTCCCCGGTGCTGGTCGGCAACTGGTCCGCGCGCGACGCCGCCGGCCACAAGCTCCCTGCGGACTACTCCCGCACCATGCTCTGCCTGCCCCGGTCGCAGCAGTTCCCCACCACGCTGGACAGCCACGGGCGCGCCGCGGGTTCCCTGGTCTTCGACGTGTCCCCGAAGGTCTCCCGTCTGGTCGACAAGCTCGACTTCGCCAAGCCGACGCGTTCCATCGTGCTGGAGCTGCGCAACGCGAAGAAGGGCGTGGCCGCCCAGGGCTGAGGCCCGCCGGACGTACGACGTCGTGCACCCCGGTCGCCCGGGCCGCCACCCCGCGGGACTCGGCGCAGCACGCGGGGCAGGAGGAACGGCCGAACCCCTTGTGCTCCCGGCCCAACCGGAGTTGGTTGGGAGCATGACCGAGAAGCAGGCTGCGAAGGTGACCTCCGACGACCCTGCGGAGCCGGGGCCCGACCGGATCCGCAACGTGGCACTGGTCGGGCCGTCACAGTCCGGGAAGACGACTCTGGTCGATGCACTGCTCGCCCACGCCGGGGCGATCGCCCGGGCGGGTTCGGTCACCGGGGGCACCACCGTGTGCGACTTCGAGGAGCACGAGCAGGCGCACGGACGCTCGATCTCGCTGGCCGCGGTGTCCCTGAACCACCGGGGCGTCAAGGTCAACGTCCTGGACACTCCCGGGTACGCGGACTTCGTCGGCGAGCTGCGCGCCGGCCTGCGCGCGGCCGACTGCGCCCTGTTCGTGGTCGCGGCCAACGAGGGCGTCGACGACGCCACCCGGCAGCTGTGGCGGGAGTGCAGCCGGGTCGGGATGCCACGCGCGGTGGTGGTGACCAAGCTCGACCACGCCCGCGCCGACGTCGACGGGGTGGTGCGGGGCGCCCAGGAGGCGTTCGGGGACAAGGTGCTGCCGGTCTACGTGCTCGAGGGCGACGCGTTGGTCGGCCTGATCACCGGCGGCACGGACGACCCGCGTCGCGGTTCCCTGATCGAGGGCGTGATCGAGGAGTCCGAGGACGAGTCGCTGATGGACCGCTACCTCGGCGGGGAGCAGATCGACGAGGGTCTCCTCGTCGACGACCTGGAGAAAGCGGTCGCGCGGGCGAGTCTGCACCCGGTCGTTCCGGTGTGCGCCGGGTCCGGCGTGGGGCTGGCCGAGCTGCTGGACCTGTGTGTCCGCGCCTTCCCCTCACCCCCCGAGCACGCGCTGCCGGAGGTGTTCACTCCCGCCGGCGCCGAGGCGGGCACGGTGTCCTGCGACCCTGACGGCCCGCTGGTGGCGGAGGTGGTGAAGACCTCCAGCGATCCCTACCTCGGCCGGGTCAGCTTGGTCCGGGTCTTCTCCGGGACGCTCGACCCCGACGTACCGCTGCACGTGTCCGGGCACTTCTCGGAGTTCTTCGGCGAGGGCTCCGGACACGAGGACCACGACGAGGACGAGCGCATCGGCGCCCTCGGGCACCCGTTCGGCGCCCAGCAGGTCCCGGCCCGCCGGGTGCTCGCCGGCGACGTCGCCACCATCGGCCGGCTCTCCCGGGCCGAGACCGGCGACACCCTGTCCGGCACCGACAAGCCCCTGGTGCTGCGGCCGTGGAGCATGCCGGAGCCGCTGCTGCCGGTCGCGGTCGAGGCCGCCTCACGCTCGGACGAGGACAAGTTCTCCTCGGCGCTCGGGCGGCTCGCCGCCGAGGACCCCAGCCTGCGCGTCGAGCACAACGCCGAGACCGGCCAGATGGTCATCTGGGTGATGGGAGAGGCGCACGCCGAGGTGTCACTGGCCCGGCTGCACCATCGGTACGGCGTCGAGGTGGAGCAGCGCGACCTGGTGGTGCCGCTCCGGGAGAGCTTCGCCGGGACCTCGAAGGGCCACGGCCGGCACGTCAAGCAGTCGGGCGGGCACGGCCAGTACGCGCTGTGCGACATCGAGGTCGAGCCGCTTCCGGAGGGCAGCGGCTTCGAGTTCGTCGACAAGGTCGTCGGCGGAGCCGTGCCCCGGCAGTTCATCACCAGCGTCGAGAAGGGGATCCGGGCGCAGATGCAACAGGGTGTCCGCGCCGGCTACCCCATGGTCGACCTCCGGGTGACCCTGATGGATGGGAAGGCCCACAGCGTCGACTCCTCCGACATGGCCTTCCAGAGCGCCGGCGCGCTGGCGCTGCGAGCCGCCGCCGAGGACGCGAGCGTGTCCCTCCTGGAGCCGTACGACGAAGTGGCCGTCCTCATCCCCGACGACGACGTCGGGTCGGTCATGAGCGACCTCTCCTCCCGCCGCGGCCGGCTGCTCGGCACCGACAAGTCCGGCGAGGACCGCACCGTCGTGCGCGCCCTGGTGCCCCAGCGCGAGCTGCTCCGCTACGCCATCGACCTGCGGTCCTCCACCCACGGTGCGGGCAGCTTCACCCGGTCGTTCGCCAACTACGAGCCGATGCCGGAGGACCTCGCCCGCCAGGTGCCGGCCCGGCACTGAGGACGGGCCGTGGCTCTGCCTCGATGCCGGGGGGACTACGAGCCGCCGGCCTGCTGCAGCCGCGCTGCCAGCCCGCTGGCGCGCTGCACCTTCCGCTCCACCGCGGCCCGCACGGCGGCCTCGGTGCCGACCACCCGGACCTGGCGACGGGCGCGGGTGACCGCGGTGTAGAACAGCTCCCGGGTCAGCAGCGGGGAGTCCTCCGGCGGCAGCACCACGCTCACGGTGTCTGCCTGGCTGCCCTGGCTCTTGTGGATCGTCATCGCGTAGACGGTCTGCACCGCTGGCATCCGGGAGGTCGGCAGCGACACGGTGCCGGCGGGCCCGGGCAGCACGACCCGCAGCCGCGCGGCAGCGCGGTCGCGCGAAGGGGTCTCGGAGAAGACGGTGATGCCGAGATCGCCGTTGTTGAGCCGTAACAGCCGGTCGTTCGAAGTCACCAGCACGGGCCGGCCCGCGTACCAGTCCTGGTAGACGTAGCCCTCGCCGCCCTCGGCAAGCATGCGCTCGACCTCACGGTTCCAGCCGGCCACGCCGTACGGGCCCTCGCGGTGGGCGCACAGCAACCGGTGGTCCTCCAGCGCCCCGATCGCCTCCCCGGGGGTACGGCGCCGCGCCGTGTCGAGCAGCCGGACCGCGCGGGCGTGGACGTCGGCCCGGAAGCCGGCCATCGCCCCCGCGTCGTCCGGGTCGATCCAGCTCACCCCCTCCTGCCCGGTCCGGAGCACGTCGACGACCCGGTCGGGGTCGGCATCCCGCAACGCCTGGGCGAGTGCACCGATGCCGGCGCCGTACCGGTGGGTCGTGACCAGCCGGGTCACCGGCTCGTCGGACCGCTGCGACACCCCGGCGACGAGGTCGGCGAGCACCGCTCCGGCGTCGACCGAGGAGAGCTGGTCGGCATCACCCACGAGCAGCAGCCGAGCCTCGGGCCGCAGCGCCTCGAGCAGCCGGGCCGCCATGGACAGCGCCAGCATCGAGCTCTCGTCGACGACCACGACGTCGTGGGGAAGCCGGTGGCTGCGGTCGTGGCGGAAACGCACGCTGGTGCGGGGCATCCGGGAGCCGAGCAGGCTGTGCACGGTGACCGCCTGCAGGGCGCCCAGCCGCTCCCGGTCGGCGGCGGGGAACCGGGCGACCTGCTCGTGCACGGCCTGCTGCAGCCGTGCTGCGGCCTTCCCGGTGGGTGCGCACAGGGCGATGCGTGGCAGCTCCCCGTGCTCGCGCTCGTGGTGCTCGGCGACCAGCGCCAGCAACCCGGCCACCGTGGTGGTCTTCCCGGTCCCCGGGCCTCCGGTGAGGACCGTCGTCCACCGCCGGGCGGCGGCCCTCGCCGCGTCACGCTGCTCCTCGTACGGCTCACCGGGGAAGACCCGCGCGAGCCCCGCCTCGAGCAGCTCCTCGTCCACGTCGGGAGGTCGCTGCCCGAGCCGGTGGCGCAGGTCTTCACAGACCTGCACCTCCTCGCGCCAGTAGCGGTCGAGGTAGACCAGGTCGTGGTCGACCCGGAGGACCCGCTGCTCGACCAGGGCGCTGGCCCGCACGGCGGCGAGCCAGGCCTGCGGCTCCGGCCACGGCAGATCGGGCTGCTCCACCTGGTCGTCCGCGGTCTCGGCCGTCTCGACCAGCGGCTGCTCCGCGACGGTGCGCAGGTGCAGGCAGGTCGAGCCCTGCCGAACCGCGCGCACGGTCAGGGCGACCGCGAGAAGCACCTCGTCGCGGGTCTCCCCCACCAGGCCGGCCACGGTGCGCGCGACGTGGACGTCGGCGGCCTCGAGCACCGCGGCCTCGTTGAAGGTGCGCAGTACGCCCGTGGCCGCCGCCGCACGGCGCCGGTCGAACGGGTCGAGCAGGCCGACCCCGTCGGGCACGTCGGTCGTCATCGCGCCTCCTCGGCCGGGAGGCCGTCGAGCATCCGGGAGATGGCCTCGACCAGCGTCCCCGGCGGGCGCCAGGAGAACACCCCGCACGGGTTGCCGTCGATCTCGGGGGTCTCCGGGCCGCACATGCCGCGGACATAGAGGTAGAGCACCCCTCCGAGGTGCTGCCCGGGACGGTAGCCGGGCAGCCGCCAGCGCAGGAACCGGTGCAGCACCACGGTGTAGAGCATCGCCTGCAGCGGGTAGTGGGAGTGCAGCATCGCGGCCGCCAGCGCCCCGGGCCGGTAGTCGCCGGCGGTCAGTGGTCGGTCCCGGTCGCCCAGCAGGTTGGTCTTGTAGTCGGCCACGAGGTAGCGCCAGCCGCCCGGTACCGCGTCATCGGGCACCCGCAGCACCAGGTCGAGCGACCCGCTCAGGTAGCCGCGGAGGCTCTGGCCGCCCAGGCCGGGGGTTTCCAGCCGGTCGGCGTACGGCCGCACCGGGTCGGAGTCGGGGAGGTGGCGTCGCAGCAGGTCGGCCAGACCGGACAGCGGTACGTCGGGCGGCGAGGGCCGGGCGTCGCCGCCGTCCAGCGGCATCTCGAAGTCGAGCTCGCAGAGCCGGTCGTGCCGGCCCACGTCGACCAGCCGCAGCCCGTCCGCCAGCGGGCCGAGCGACGTGGTGTGCATCGGCTCCAGCGCGATGGCCAGCTGCTCGGCCGGAACGGGGGCACCCCACCAGCGCTGCTGCTCACCGACCGTGGCCAGCAGCTCGGCGGCGAGGTCGTCGGCCTGCGGGTCGGCGTGCTCGAGCACCGCATGCACCAGCGAGCCGAAGGCGGCGCCCGCGGGCAGCTCGGCCATCGGGCTCGGCAGGTCGAGCCGGACCGGTGCCGTGTCCGGGAGGCTGCTCGCCCCCTCCGGCTCGACCTCGTCGACGGTGCCCTCGACCTCGGGCTCGCTCTCGCCACCGAGCGCCGCGGCCTGCTCCTCCACGCGCACCAGCCCGGAGTACGACGTGCGCCGCCAACCCTCGTCGATCGTCCGGTCGAAGCGGCGCACCGCCAGGCGCGCGGCCGGACCGGCCGGCCGGGGCGCCGCCCGCACCGGGACCGCGTCCTCCAGCGCGAACGCCCCGGCAGCCGCCCATGCGGACAGCCGCTCGTCGACCGTGTCGGCGGACGGCAGCGCCACGCTGCGGGGTACGTCGGCCTCCCCCGCCGACCGTCCCAGCAGCAACCGGGTCAGGCCGGCGGCCCGGGCCCCCCGGCTCGGGGCCCACCAGCACACCAGCTGGGCCTCGGCACGGGTCATCGCGACGTAGCACAGCCGCAGCTCCTCGTCGGCGTCCTCCTCACGGGAGCGGCGCAGCGTCTCGGCAGCGGGGTTGCCCCCGACGTCGAGGCACCGGTGGCCGGTGTCGTCGTGGAACCGGACGCTCGTGCCGGTCTCCGGGACCCAGCGGTCGAAGGAGGTGGGCAGGTAGACCAGGGGGTACTGCAGGCCCTTGCTGCCGTGGATCGTCAGGATCTGGACCGCGGCGGCGTCGGTGTCGAGCCGCCGGGTGCGCTCGTCGCCGCGGCCGGCGGCGACACGTTCGGCACGGAGCCACGCGAGCAGCGCAGGCAGGCCGAGCCGTTCGCGGCGCATCCGGTCGTGCAGCACCTGGGCGAGGTGGTCGAGGTCGGTGAGCAGCCGCGCGCCGTCGGTGAACGCGAGCACCCGGGCGTCGAGCCCGGCAGCGACCACCGACTCGTGCACGGCGGCGATGCCCCGGCTGCGAAACAGCTCGAGCCAGCCGCGCACCTGGTCGGCGAGCCGGTCGGTCGCCTCGTTGTCGGCCCCGTGAGCACCGTCGGCACCCTCGTCGAGGTCCTCCGGGGCGAGACCACCGAAGGCGGTCAGCCCGACCGCACGGATCCGGCGTACGTTCGACGGCTGCTCCATGGCCTCGAGCAGGCACTGCCACTCCGCGGCTGCCTGGCTGAGCAGCAGGCTGCTGCCGCTGGTGATGACCGAGGGGATGCCCAGCCCGGAGAGCTCGTCCCGGAACGGCTGCACCTGTGTCGGTCGCACGCTGGACATCAGGATCGCCACGTCGGCCGCCTGCACCGGGCGCCCCTCGTACGTCGCCCCGGAGTCGAGCAGCGCGGCGACGTCGGCGGCCAGGTCGGCAGCGATGTGCCGGCGCAGCCGGCCGATGCCGACCTCCCCGTCGGCGTTGGTGCCGAGGGACTCGCCGTCGACCCGGCGCAGCCGCACCGCATCCGCGCGCGGCGCCCCGGCGAGCCGGCTGTCCCCATGGTGGGCGGTCACGTCGTGGACCACGATGCGCGGGTCGCCCAGCGCCACGTCCCGGGTGAGCACCTGCAGCGCGTCGACCAGCGGGGCGTCGCTGCGCCAGTTGGTGGTCAGCGTGCGGATCGAGCCGGCCTCGTCGCGCGCGTCAAGGTAGCTGTGCACGTCGCCGCCGCGGAACGCGTAGACCGCCTGCTTGGGGTCGCCGACCAACACCATGGTGGTGTGCCCGCCGAAGGCGGTGTGCAGCACCTCCCACTGCACCGGGTCGGTGTCCTGGAACTCGTCGACCAGCACCACGCGCCAGCGCGACCGCATCCGCTGCCGCGCCGGCGAGTCGTCGTGGCGCAGGTCGTCGCGCAGCCGGCCGAGCAGGTCGTCGTAGCTGAGGATGCCGTGGCGCCGCTTGCGTCGCTCGACCTCGGCAACCACGTCGTCGGCGAACTCCAGCCGCTGCTGCGCCACCGGGGAGTCGTCGGTGGCCACCCGGCGCGACTGCGGGTCGCCGACGGCGGCCAGGCCGATCTGCAGCGCCACCGCCCGGGAGAAGGGCGGCTGCGGCTCGCCGGCGAACCGGGCGAGGTAGCGGTCGTCGACGACCTCGGTGACCAGCGGTGCGAGGTCCTCGACCAGCTCGTGGCCGGAGTCGGTGTCGCCGGCCACGCCGAGGGAGCGCAGCACCACGTGGCAGAACTGGTGGATCGTCGCGATCGTCGCGGCGTCGTACGACGCGACCGCGTCGGCGACGCGCCGGCGGACAGTGTCCGGGTCGGGCAGCGAGGCGAGGTGGCCGGCGAGCCCGCCGCGGGCACGGGCGGCCGCGGGGTCGGCCAGCGCCCGCTCGGCCTCGACCAGCTGGTCGCGCACCCGGTCCCGCAGCTCCCGGGTCGCCGCGCGGCCGAAGGTGAGCACCAGCATCTCCTCGAGCCTCGCGGTTCCCTCGGCGACGTACCGGGTCACCAGGGCCCCGATCGCGTAGGTCTTGCCGGTGCCCGCGCTGGCCTCGAGGACGGTGGTCCCGGTGGGCAGCTCCTCGAGCAGGTCGAAGGGCTGGAAGGCGCGGGCCGGGGAGGCGGGGGTGTTCACTGGACGTGCCTCGCTGCCAGCAGCGGCTGCCACAGCCGCATGGCCAGGGCGCCCAGGCGGGTGTCCTCGCCGTCGTACTCCTCGCCGGGGCGCGGCGGATCCTCCATCAGGACGTCGAAGCCCGAGCCGGCGCCCCAGACGAAGACGTGTGTCGCGTCCGCGTTCTCGCCCGGGAAGCTCGACCGGTAGGGCCGCCACTCCGCCTCGGCGGCCTTGCGGCAGGCGATGTCGTTGCCGCCCTTGCCGCGTTGCTGCGCCCAGGCACGGCCGGTCTTCAGCGGCAGCGGCAGCGGGCCGCTCATGGCCGCGTCGTAGAGCTCGACCAGGGACCGCAGCAGGCGGGTCGCCTCGGCCGGCGCGGCGAAGGCCACCCGCACGGGGGGCTCGTCCCGGCGTCCGCGCCCCACGGCACCTGCGCTCCAGCCGCGGCCGGGCATGGCGGCCTCCAGGGCGAGCACGGCGAGCCAGGCCTCGAGCTCCTGCTTCGGTCCGAGCCGGGAGTACCCGGCGCGGACCACCCGCCGGTCGTGGATGTCGGAGACGGTCCCGGTGAGCCGGCGTCCGTCGCCGAGGTCGACGTCGACGTCGACCGCGTGGACCGGCGCACCAGCGGTCAGCGCGTGGGTGAGCTCGGCGACCGGGGCGGCCCGGTCGACCAGCCGCTGCGCCAGCCGCCAACCCAGCCGACCCGGGGGCAGCCGGCCCCGGCGCCAGGCCATCGCCAGGGCGTCGTCGCGGTCACGACCGGCGAGCAGGTCGGAGAGCAGCTGGTCGCCCACCGCCCACTCCTGCAGGGCATCGAGCTCGACCGGGATGGCGTCGGGCTCGGGCTCGGACTCGTCGAGCAGCGCGATGCCGAGCCGGTGGCGCAGGAAGTGCTGCACCGGCCGGCACAGCAGCCCGGTCAGCTGCTCCAGCTCGAGGTCTCCCGACGGCGGCGACAGCCGTACCCCGGCGACCGAGCGAGGCTCGGTCCGGTCCCCCGCCGCGGCCCGGGCGCCGGCGAGGGCGGCGCCGTCGAAGGAGAACGGCGCGGCCGGGTCGAAGTTGCGGCCGTCGAAGGACTGCAGCGGCTGCACGTGGACCACGGCCTCCGCGGCGCCCTCGGCGGTCCGGTCGAGGGTGTCGAGCAGCTCCTTCAGCGGTACGGCGGGCGGCCGACGCTGGCCGGTGGACTGGTCGGCCCCGGTGTAGGTGACCACCAGCCGCTCGGTGGCCGCGCACACCGCGTCGAGCAGCATCTGGCGGTCCTCGCTGCGCGGGTCGCGCTCACCGGTCATCGGACGCCGCGAGAGCACGTCGTCGCCGTCGACCGTGGGAGTCCGCGGGAACACGCCGTCGTCGAGCCCGAGCAGCGCGACCACGCGGTGCGGCACCGACCGCATCGGCGTCATCGTCGAGACCGTCAGCGTGCCGGTCCGGAAGTTGGCCCGGGTGGGGCGGCCGGCGAAGCGCTGCTCCAGCAGCGCTCGTAGGTCGGACAGCCGCAGCTCGACCCCGGCCCCCGCGGCCCCGCCGATCGCGGCGAGCTCGCGCTGCACCTGGCCGAGCTGCCACTCCTCGCCCCGGGCCACCCGGGTTAGCCCCTCGATGGCCTGCGTGAGCGTCGTGACCCAGTGCTCCACCGGGTGTGCGCCGGTCATCGCGTCGGCCACGCGCTGCAACCGGTCCAGGCACTCCGCGAGCCGGCCGGCCAGGTCGATGTCGGTGCTGGAGACGTCGTCGAGCGGCAGCGTCGGCCCGAACCACGCCCCGGCGTCGGCCGAGACCGCGACCCCCGCGAGGATCCGGTCCAGGCCGAACCGCCAGGTGTTCTGCACCACGCCGGAGAGCTCGTAGACGTCGCGATGTGCGGCGTCGAAGCCCCACCGGACCCCGGCGAGCTCGACCCAGTGCGCAACCCGGTCGAGGTGCTCGTCGGTGAGGCCGAACCGGCGTCGCACCGGGCCGAGCCCGAGCAGGTCGAGCACCCGGCTCGCCTCGGTGCGCCCCGACGCGAGGTCGAGCACCGCCACCGCGACTCCCAGCAAGGGGTTGGTCTGGGTCAGCGCCCGGTCGGCGAGCCGCACCCGCAGGTGCTGGCCGGGGTGTCCGTCGACCAGCACGTCACCGAGCCCGAACGCCGCCGAGACCAGGGGGGCGTAGGCCTCGATGTCGGGGCACATCACCAGGATGTCGCGTGGCTCGAGGGTCGGGTCGTCGGCGAGCATGCCCACCAGGGCCTCGCGCAGCACCTCGACCTGCCGGGCCGGCCCGTGGCAGGAGTAGACCCCGATGCTGCGGTCGCCGGGACCGAGCGGCCGGGGCTGGTCGGGGAGCCGGTCGGCGGCGATGTCGGCCTGCAGCCGGGCCAGCAGGTTGTCAGCGCAGGGCGCCGCCTCCGGCTGGGGGTCGGGTCCGTCGGGGTCCTTGGGGAGCGCCCGCTGCAGCTCGCGCAGGTCACGGCCCAGCGAGGCGAGCAGCGGGTGGCCGACCCGGAGGCGGGAGTCGTCGTCGCGGCGTATCACGCTGCCGTGCAGGCCGGCCAGCTCGCGCCACATCGCCGGTGACGGGTGCGGCAGCCAGAGGTGGACGTCGCGGTGCTCGGCGAGGGCTTGCAGCAGCTCGACCTCCGAGGCGGCGATCCGGGTGTGCCCGAACAGCGACAGCCTCGGCGGCAGGGGCAGCTGCCCGGGCTGCTCGTGCAGCCGTCGCACGACCTCGGCCTGCCGCTGCCCCGGCGAGGGCTGGCCCACCCGGTCCACCAGCCGGCGCCACAGCTCGGCCTGCCAGCACAGGTCGTCGGCCAGGTCGGCACCGGCGCCATCCCCGTCGTCCCCGCGCTCCCAGCCGGCGAGCAGGGCCGGCCGCTGGGCGGCGTACGACGCGAACAGCCGGGCCAGCCGCCGGGCCACCGAGTAGCGACGCCCCTGCCGCAGCTCGAGCTCCTCACCCCGGAGGCCGTGGCCGAGGTGCCGGGCAAGGGTGTCGCACCAGGGCTCCCCGACGGCCGCGTCGACGACGTCCAACAGCGGCCAGACCAGCGCATCGGCGGCCCACGGGTCCACCTCCGAGGCGCCCAGGACCTCCGCGACCAGGCTGCCCGGGGACCGGAAGTCGACCGCCGCACACACCCCGTCGTCGCGACCCGTCGCCGGGCCCAGCCGGTGGGAGAGCCGCTGGCTCAGCCACCGCTCCACGCCCCGGGCCGGCACGATCACGAGCTCGCGGGCGAACGGGTCGGGCTGCGGAGCAGCCAGCAGCGCCGCGAGCCCCTCCGCGA
Organism: Marmoricola sp.; assembly: GCA_050699415.1. Classification (GTDB taxonomy): domain Bacteria; phylum Actinomycetota; class Actinomycetes; order Propionibacteriales; family Nocardioidaceae; genus Marmoricola. Next base: position 13 of record JBOHDO010000077.1, on the reverse strand, counting down.
GCCGGTCGGCCCG
>JBOHDO010000076.1:0-7717 GCA_050699415.1 Marmoricola sp. | reverse complement strand
TCGCCCGGGTCCGCCGAGCCGTCGTCGACCACGACCAGCGCCACCGTCGGCGGCAGCGCGGCGAGCAGCCGGGCCAGCGGCAGGGGCCGGTCGCGCACCGGTACGACGACGGTCGTCTCCGCACCGGCCAGGGCGTCGTCCGCGGCGCCGGGGCCCGGCCCGGGCCACCACGGCACGGCAAGGTCCCGGTCGAGCAGCAGCCGAGCCAGGGCCGCCGAGCTCCGGCCGGCGACGGTGACCCGGCCGTCGACCAGCAGCGGACGCACGTGCGGGCGGAGCCGGACCACCCGGCCACCCGCCCCGCCCAGCAGGGTGCGGCCGCCATCGTGGCTGACGGTGTCGGCCGCGAGTGCGACGACGTACCCGTCCGGCAGCCTCGCGGTCACGTGACGAAGCCTCCGGCCGCCAGCACCGACCCGTGCACCACCGGCCCGGCGGTCGCGGCGAGCTCCACCACGGCGGCGACCTCGTCGGCGGTCAACAGCCGGCCCGCGCGTTGCCGGTCCGCCAGCCCGGAGGCGTCGGCGAGCCCGTAGATCCTGGCAGTGGCGGCCAGCATCGCGGTGTCGGTCGAGCCCGGCGAGACCCCCGCGACGCTCACCTGGGTGTCGCGCAGGTCCGCGGCCAGGCCCCGCACCAGGCCGGCCACCGCGTGCTTGACCATCCCGTAGGCGGCCAGGTGCCACAGGCCTGAGTCGGCGGCCGACGACGCGATCGCGACGAAGCCGGGCCGGTCCTCCGGGCTTCGGTGCAGCAGCTCCGGAACGCTCGCCGCCGCGGTGTGCCAGACGCCGAGCACATCGACGGCCCACAACCGCTCCAGGACCGCGACGTCGGTCTGCCACAGCGGGGCGCCGCCGTCGATCACGGCGGCGGCCGCCACCACGCGGTCGAGCCGACCCTGCTCGGCCACGATGCGTGCGACGGTACGGCGCAGCGCCTCCGGCTCGCGGACGTCGGCCACCACGTCGCTGACCCGGTCCGGGTGCTCGCCGGCCACCCGGGCCAGGTCCTCCCGGCTCGCCAGCGGGTAGGGCATGCCCGGGTCGTCGCCCAGGCAGGCGTCGAGCGCGTACACGTGGTGGCCCGACGCGCACAGCCGCCGGACCACGGCGGCGCCGATGCCCCGGGCCGCGCCGGTCACCAGTGCCACCGGAGCCTGCGCCCGCGCACTCACCCCGGGGTCCCCGCGCACCTACAGGCACAGCGCGCCCGCCTGGGGTGGGCTGGATGAGGAGGGTTCGTGGGGGGAGTCATCATCCCGGCACCGCCTGCCGGCCGGCCTCGGCGGCCAGGCGACCGTCGCCACCCACCTCCAGCAGCCGCAGCTCGGCCACCAGCCGGTCGACCAGAGCGGCGAACAGCGAGCTGCCCAGCTCGGCGTGGCTGGCGGTGGGATCCCCGAGCACGCCGTTGTCGGAGACCGGGCGCACCCCCTCGGCGCGCAGCCGCGGCATCAGTTCGGCGAGCGGTGCGGTCGCGCCCGGACGGGCCAGGTCGATGCGCACCGACCGGGGCGCGAGGTGCATCAGCAACGAGGTCTCGGTGCGACCCGCGTGCGCGTCGGCCGCCGGGGTCTCGCAGGTGGTCCATCCCACCGGCTGGCCCTCCTCGCGCAGCAGCCCGACGGCACGCCGGAGCGGCTCCAGGTTGCCGCCGTGGCCGTTGACCAGCACCACCCCGTGAGCCCACCGGCAGGCCGACCGGGCCAGCTCGACCAGCAGGGTGAACAGCGCCTCCTGGCCGATCGAGACGGTGCCCGGGAAGCCCTCGTGCTCTCCACTGGCGCCGTACCCGACCGTGGGCGCCACGCACAGGTTGGTTCCCTCCCCGGTCAGCCGGGCCGCCGCGGCCCGGGTGGCGGCACGGGCGATCATGGCGTCGGTGCCCAGCGGGAGGTGGGGGCCGTGCTGCTCCAGCGACCCGACCGGGACCAGCACCAGCGGGCGGGCGTCCTCGACCATCGGCCAGCGCAGGACGGCGAGCGAGGGAGCCTTCGCGGTCCTGCCCCCCGACGGGACCCCGGTCATGCCAGCGGGCTCTGGTCGCAGGCGCGGTCGGGCGGACGACGCTGCAGCGTCAGGGGCACCGGCTGGTGTCGCACCGGGCGGTGGTGGGAGTGGTCCCCCGACGACGCCGGCCGGAGCCGACGCTCCGGGACGGCGGCCGCGTTGCCACGCACGCACTCGGGGTCGGGGCCGTCCAGCGGCAGTCCGGTGAAGAACTTCGCCGCCATGCAGCCGCCGCGGCAGGCGTCGTACGCCGAGCAGCGAGTGCACGCGCCACCGGCCTGCGGGCCTCGCAGCTCGGCGAACAGCGGGGCGTCGCGCCACACCTGCTCGAAGCCACCGTCGGCGCGGACGTTGCCGGCCCGGAACCGGTCGTGGATCGCGAACGGGCAGGCGTACACGTCACCGACCGGGTCGACCAGGCAGACCACTCGGCCGGCGCCGCACAGGTTCAGCCCGGGAAGCGGCTGGCCGTACCCGGAGAGGTGGAAGAAGGAGTCGCCGGTGAGCACCTCGTCACCGTGCGCCTGCAGCCAGTGGTAGAGCCGCTCCTGCTGCTCGGGCAGCGGGTGCAGCTCGTCCCAGACGTCCGCGCCGCGGCCGGACGGCCGCAGCCGGGTCAGCCGCAGCTGCGCTTCGTAGCGGTCGGCGATCGCCTTGAATGCCTCGAGCTGGGCGAGGTTGTGCCGAGTACACACCACCGAGATCTTCGCCCGCGTGCCGGCCTCGCACAGGTTGGCCAGCGCGCGCAGCGCCGCGTCGAAGCTGCCCGCGCCGCGGACCGAGTCGTTGACCTCCGCGGTGGCGCCGTCGAGCGAGACCTGCACGTCGACGTAGCCGGACGCGGCGATCCTGCGCGCCCGTTCGCGGGTGATCCGGAAGCCGTTCGTGGAGAACTTCACGCCCACCCGGTGCTCGACGGCGTAGTCGACCAGATCCCAGAAGTCCGGGCGGATGGTCGGCTCCCCGCCGCCGATGTTGACGTAGAAGACCTGCATCCGCGCGAACTCGTCGATCAGCGCGCAGCACTCCCGCGTGGACAGCTCGCCGGGGTCGCGCCGGCCGGAGGAGCTCAGGCAGTGCCGGCAGGCGAGGTTGCAGGCGTAGGTGAGCTCCCACGTGAGGCAGATCGGCGCGTCCAGCCCGTGCTCGAGCCGGTCGACCAGCCGCCGGCCGGCCGGTCGTTGCGCGGTGTCCGTCATCGGCCCGCACCCACGGCGGCGGTCACCAGCATGCCGCGCTCGGCCAGCGACTCCAGCGCGTGCAGGTAACGGGTGCGCTCGTCGGCGGCCACGCCGGCCTGGTCCAGGGCGTCGGCCACGGTGTGCTCGCCGTCGAGACGGCGTACCACCTCGACAAGCCGGGCCGACTTCAAGAAGCTGAGCCGACGGGTGTCGTAGTCGTAGGCCAGTGCGCCGAAGGGCTCCGGCCGCAACGCCACGCTGCCACGCAGCCGCCACGCCTCGCCGAGCATGCGCGCGGGCATCAGTAGACGCCGCACATGCCGTCGATCGAGATCTCCTCGACCAGGTCGTCCGCCACCGGCTCCTCGTCCTGCTGCGCGGGTTCCGCGGTCTGCTGCGGTTCGGTCATGGCAGTGGTCCCTTCGCGTCGGAGGACTTCGATGTTGCCCACGCTAGAACCGATCCGCACCGGGGGCCACCGTTGGTCGGGAGGCGGTTCCTCCGATGCGGCTCACCGCTGCTGTTCGGTTGCGACGGCGCGGCGGATGACCACGAGCATCCAGCGTACGGCGACGGCGTGGCCACCGCTGCCGATGACCAGGGCCCGGTAGGCCCGGCCCGCAGCTCCGGGGAACGCGGCACGGGTCCGGGCGCTGAGCAGCGTGCTGCCGTCCTCGGTCCCGGCGAGCTCGAACGCCAGCCTGTAGACCGAGAACCGGTGGCGCCCGGACAGGCACACCAGGCTGCCGGGCACCTCCTGGTCGACCACGAAGCCCGAGGCCGGATCGGTCCCCAGGACCGGGGCCAGGAGGCGGTGCCGGGCCGTGGCGAGCGTGTCGCCGTACGCCCGCAGGACCGGCCAGACGCGCTCGCGCGGCTCCCGGATGCGGATCCGGTGCTCGTCCACGAACGGCGGTTCCTCGACCTCGAGGGGCATCGCCCCAGTCTGCCCCGGCCACCCCGCGAGCGGCCACGGAAATCGAGTGGCCCGCCCCGGACGGTGCTGGTTGGCTGGTCCCATGCCGGGCACGGGAGCAGGCCCACGGTTCGACCGCACCATCCGGGTGGTGATGTGGCTGGACGCGCTGCTCTCGCTCGCGGTGGCCCTGGTGTGCATCGTGGCGGTGCCGGTGGTGGCGCTGCTGGGGGCCCCGGGCAACGCGCTGGAGGTGCTGGGGCCGGTCGCGATCGGGCTGGCCGTGGTGCTGGCCGGCTGTGGTGCCGTCACCGCGGTGCTGTTGGCGATCCGGATGGCCGACGGCGAGTACCGGCTCCCACCCGGCCTGCGCCTGCCGCTGCCCGCCGCCATGCGACCGCCGGTCGACGGCCACCGGTGAACCCGGCCGCGGCGGTCAGCCTCGAATCGTGCTCACTGGCCGGTGCGACCGTCGATGCACTCCCGCAGCAGGTCGGCGTGGCCGGCGTGGCGGGCGTACTCCTCGACCACGTGCACCAGGACGTCGCGCACGCTCACCGGCTCACCGTGGTGCTCCACGGTGCGACCGAGGTCGCCCTCGGCCAGGGTCCCGAGCCACTCGTCGGCCGTCGCGATCTCCTGCTTCCAGGCCGTGAACGCCTCCTCGACCGTGGCCTGGTCGGCGACCGCGCCGTTGAAGTCCCAGTCGTTGTCGTCCGCACGCTTGAACAGGCGCGGGCCGTCGGTCCTGCCCTGCAACACCCGCTGGAACCAGTGGTTCTCCACCTGGGCCAGGTGCCGGACCAGCCCGAGCAGGCTCAGCGTGCTCGGCGGCACCGAACGCCGGGCCAGCTGCCCGGCGTCGAGGTCGTCGCACTTCAGCTGCAGGGTCAGCCGGTAGTTGTCGAGGTACTCCCGCAGCGTCGCCTTCTCACCCACCGGGTTGCCGTAGCTACGCGGGTCATCGGCAGGGTCGCTCCATCTGTCGCTCACCCGCCGCAACCTACCCTTGCCGCAGCTCGCCGTCGTGCCGATATCGTCGAGCCGGGACCGACGGGAGGAGATCGGCGGTGAGCGAGGGAACCACGACCGCGGCGCCGGCCGTCGAGCTCACCCAGCGTCGCATCCTGGTCATCATCGGGGCGTTGCTGCTCGGCATGCTGCTCGCGGCCCTGGACCAGACGATCGTGGCGACCGCGCTGCCCACCATCGCCGGTGACCTGCACGGCCTCTCGGAGCTGTCGTGGGTGGTGACGGCGTACATCCTCGCCTCCACCGCCTCGACACCGCTGTGGGGCAAGCTCGGCGACCTGTACGGCCGCAAGACCTTCTTCCAGGCCGCCATCGTGATCTTCCTGGTCGGCTCGGTGCTGTCCGGGATCAGCCAGTCCATGGTCGAGCTGATCGGGTTCCGTGCGCTGCAGGGCATCGGCGGTGGCGGGCTGATGATCACCGCCCAGGCGATCGTCGGCGACGTGGTCTCGCCACGCGAGCGCGGCCGGTACCAGGGCATCTTCGGTGCGGTGTTCGGGATCAGCAGCGTGCTGGGACCGCTGCTCGGCGGCTTCTTCGTCGACAACCTGTCGTGGCGCTGGGTGTTCTACATCAACCTCCCCATCGGCGCGGTCGCACTCCTGGTGACCGCGGTCGTGCTGCCCAACCCACCCGAGCGCATCAACCACGTCATCGACTACCTCGGCACCGTGCTGCTCGCCGGCGCCGCCACGTCGCTGGTGCTGCTGACCACGCTGGGCGGCACGACGTACCCGTGGTCCTCGGCGCCCATCTACATCCTCGGGGTGCTCGGCGTGGTGCTCATCGGGCTGTTCGTACTGGTGGAGCGGCGCGCGAGCGAGCCGGTGCTGCCGCTGCGGCTGTTCACCAACCGGGTGTTCACCGTGGCCAGCCTGATCGGGTTCGTCGTCGGGTTCGCGATGTTCGGCGCGATCACCTACCTGCCGCAGTACATGCAGGTGGTCCGGGGACAGAGCCCGACCGGGTCCGGCCTGCAGCTGCTGCCGCTGATGGCGGGCCTGCTGCTGACCTCGATGCTCTCCGGGTTCCTCATCACGCGCTGGGGCCGCTACAAGATCTTCCCGATCCTGGGCACCGCGGTGATGACGCTGGGCATGTACCTGCTCTCCCTGCTCGACGTCGGCACCAGCCCGCTGCACTACACCCTGTACATGTTCGTCCTCGGCGTGGGCATCGGCGGCGTGATGCAGGTGCTGGTCATCGCGGTGCAGAACGTGGTCCCGTACCGCGACCTCGGGGTGGCGACCTCCGGCGCGACGTTCTTCCGCTCGATCGGCGGGTCGTTCGGCACCGCCGTGTTCGGCGCGATCTTCGCCAACCACCTCACCGGCAACCTGACGCACTACCTCGCCGGGACCCGTGTCCCGCCCGGGTTCAGCGCCGAGGCCGGCGCGAGCCCGGCGGCCCTGGCGAAGCTCCCGCCCGATGTGCACGCCGGCTTCATCCACGCGTACGCCGCGTCACTGCAGCCGGTCTTCCTCGCCGGGGTACCGATCGCGGCGTTCGCGTTCCTGTTCACCTGGCTGCTCCGGGAGGTGCCGCTGCGGCAGACCGCGGGCGCGCCCGCCCAGTCCCAGTCGCTGGCCCCGACCTCGGTCCCCGCGAGCGACGACTCCGCCGACGAGGTGGCCCGGGCGCTGTCCCTGGTGATCGGGCACGAGGACCCGCGCCGGCTGTACGCCGAGCTGGCCGGGGCCGCCGGCCTGGACCTCGACCCGCGCTCGACCTGGGTCCTCTACCGGCTCGACCGGCGTCGCAGCGTGCAGACCGCCACGCTGGCGCACAACCTCGCCCTCAGCCCCCAGGAGATCGCCCACCTCGGTGCGCCGCTGGTCGAGCGGGGCCTGGCCACGCTCGACCCGGACGCGACCGCCGCGGTGACGCCGGCCGGGCACGCCGCCATCGAGCGGCTGGTCGCGGCGCGCCGGGACCGGCTGCGGGAGCGGCTGGGCGGCTGGGCGGACGAGGACGACGCCCGGCTCGCGCAGCGGCTCGACGAGCTCGCCCGTGACATGTTCGGCGACCCCGACCGGCGGCACCGACTGTTCGCGCACTCCTGGGAGACCTCGCCCGGGGCGGCCGATCAGAGCAGCTCGTAGCGGGCGCGCCGCGGGCCAGCTCCGGTCGTCACGGATGCCAGCCCGGGGGCGGGTCCTCGCCGACCAGGCCGTCGACGGCTTCGCGGAGCAGGTCGGCGTGGCCGGTGTGCCGGCCGTACTCCTCGACGAGGTCGCAGACCATGCGTCGCAGGCTGGGATGGTTGCCCTCGTCGTCGGAGTCGCGCAGCGGCTGGCCGAGGCCGCCGTCGGCAAGGGCGGTGGCGAGCCGCTCCCGGGAGCGTGCGACCGCCGCGTCGTAGAGCGTGTAGAGCTGCTCCGGGGTGTCCGCGGAGGCGGAGGTGAACGGCCAGTCGGGGTGGGTGTCCCAGTCGACGGTCTCCCACGGTGGGCCCGGCGACTCCCCGCTGAGCTTGAGCGCGAAGTAGTAGTCCTCGACGAAGGCGAGGTGCTTGAGCAGGGCGCCGAGCGTGAGCGTCGAGGCGCCGACGCGGGCCTGCAGCCCGGTCTGGTCGA
>JBOHDO010000075.1:0-48936 GCA_050699415.1 Marmoricola sp. | reverse complement strand
CGCCCGGGCCCCCGCGGGGGAGCCGCCCCGCCGGCGGGGCATCCGCGCACGCAGCTTCTCGGCGTGCGCGACCCGCACGGTCCCGTCGGGGGCCTCCACCACCGGGGCCAGGCCGAGGTCGCGGACGCGGGGGAGCAGGGTCTCCAGTGGGACGTCGGAGACCAGCACCGTCGGCGCGATCCGGCGCAGCCGCAGCGTGGCCGCCCCCGGCTCGTGCAGCAACGCGGTCAGCGCGGTCTCGTCGTCGCTGCGCAGGAACGAGTCGGCCCGGCCGGCACGGAGCACCCCGAACCGCCGTGACACGTCGTCGACCAGGTAGTCCAGCGCCTGCGGGACCGGAGTTCGGGACGCCGAGGTGATGAACGCATGCACCTCCGAAGCCGACCACCCGGCGTCGAAGGCGCGGCGTACCGAGTCCCCGGTGAAACGGTAGACGGTGGCGCCGCCGCGGGACTCCACGTCGGCGACCAGGCCGAGATCGCGGGCGAGCTCGGGCTCGAGTGGACCGGGCGCGACCGCGGTCAGGTCGGCCTGCACCAGCACGTGGTCCACCGGCTCGGGCAGCAGCTCCGCCAGGACCGCGGCGGCGTTGTCCCCCTCGAGCACGGCGCGTCCGGGTGCGGCCAGCGCGTCCCGGCCGGTCAGGCCCAGCACGGCGGCCTCGCGCAGCGCCTCGGCCACCGCGGCGTCCCGTCCGGCCGGGCGGCGGGGGCGCAGCCAGCGCAGCCGCTCCAGCAGCGACGCCTCACCGGTCTCGGGTGCCAGCGCCTCGCCCGGGTCGGCGAGCGCCAGCTCGGCCAGTACGTCGCGACGCAGCGCGGGCAGCCAGCCGCGCTCCAGCCCGGGGCTGAGCGCGTTGACCGGCTTCCCGGCCTCGCGGCCACCGGCCAGCCCGATCCGGCGCGGGTTGTCCAGCCAGGCGAGCACCAGCCGGACCCACCGGTCCGCGGGCTCCATCGACAGCCACGCGTCGTACCCGTCGGTGGGCAGCCAGGCCTGGTCGTGCTCGGCCGTGGTTCCCATCGCGAGCAGACCCGCCGCGGCCATCGTCTCGACGAGCAGGCCGGCCTCGGTGAGGTCGACGTGCCACAGCTCGGCGATCGCCTTGAGGTCCCGGACGCCGAGGCCGCCGGAGCGCAGCGCCCCCGGCGGGTTGCTGCCCCAGCGGTCCAGCAGCACCTCGACGCGTCGCAGCGCCTCGAAGGCGGTGCCGGCCGCGAGGCGGTCGACCAGGGCCGGGTCCTGCGAGGTGGTGAGCAGCTCCGGGGGCCGGTCGACCCGGTCCCGGGTGGACCGGCCGTCCCGCAGGTGGAGCCGGACCGACCAGGGGATGGTCACGTGATGCGCGTCCCGGGCGACGAGCAGGCCACGCGCGAGCAGGTGCTCGGTGGGCGTGGTCGCGGCCCGCACAGTCGGCCGTGCCGGCATGGCGTCGGTGCGGCCGTCCGCGCCGGTGTGGTCGAGGTGGTCGAGCAGTCGCCGGGACGGCTCGTCCAGCTGCTGCAGCAGCACCGGTACGCCGCCCGCGGCCGGGCCGGCCGGCACTCCGACCAGGTCGCGAACCACCGTCAGGGCCCGCAGCCCCCGGCCGTCGTCCCACACCAGCAGGAGGTCCTGCAGCCTGCCCAGCACCGCCGCCACGTCGTCGGCCGCGACCAGGGTGTCGATGCGCTCGGGGGTGGCCCCGGTCTCGCTGGCCACCGCCTCCAGCACGGCCAGGTGCTGTCGGTCCAGCAGCTCCAGGGCGCGCACCACCGAGGACCGGGTCGCGGTCCGCGCCGCCAGTTGGGCGGAGTCCGTCGGCGCTGGAACGGCCAGGTCCGGCCGGGCCTCCAGGAGGGCCGCGAGCTGCTCGGCGGACCAGCCCCGGAGCACCTCGGCGACCGTCCGCGGCGCGGACGAGGCGGTCTCCGCTGGGCTCGACTGGGACATCCGGGCAATTCTACGGGGGTGGCCCGGTCAGGTCGCTCTGCTTGGATGGCGCCATGGCACTGATCGAGGCGCGTGGCCTGGCGAAGTCGTACGCCGGCAAGCCCGCGGTCACCGACCTGAGCTTCGACGTACGTCCCGGCACCGTGACCGGGTTCCTGGGGCCCAACGGCGCGGGCAAGTCCACCACCATGCGGCTGATGCTGGGCCTGGACCACGGCCCGGGCAGCACCACCTTCGACGGCCGGCCCTTCACCGACCTGCAGTACCCGATGCGCCGGGTGGGGGCGCTGCTGGAGGCCAAGCCGTTCCACCCCACGCGCAGGGCCCGTGACCACCTGCGGATGCTGGCGGCGGCCAACGGGATCCCGATGCGCCGGGTCGACGAGGTGCTCGCGCAGCTCGGGCTGACCGAGGTGGCCCGGAAGCAGCCGAAGACGTACTCGCTGGGGATGGGGCAGCGGCTCGGCCTGGCGGCGGCGATGCTGGGAGACCCCGACACGCTCATCCTCGACGAGCCCGGCAACGGGCTCGACCCCCGGGGGATCCAGTGGCTCCGCCAGCTCCTCAAGCACCTGGCCGGGCAGGGACGCTCGGTGTTCGTGTCCAGCCACCTGCTCTCGGAGATGGCCCTGATGGCCGACGAGCTGGTCGTGATCGGGCGCGGTCGGCTGATCACGAGCGGTCAGGTCGCCGACTTCGTCCGGGACGCCCGCGGCGCCGCGGTGGTGGTCCGCACGCCGCAGGCCGAGCAGCTCGCGGGCCTGTTGCGCGGCCGTGAGGGGGTCCAGGTCGACGGGGCAGCGGGGGAGCTGCGGGTCACCGGGATCACCAGCGACCAGGTCGGCGACCTCGCCTTCGAGCACGGCATCCGGTTGCACCAGCTGGCGACCCAGACGGCCACGCTGGAGGAGGCGTTCCTCGACGCGACGGCCGGCGACGAGGAGTTCCAGGCACTGCAGGGGATCGAGGAGCAGCCATGACGGCCTCGATGCTCGCCGCGCTGCGCTACGAGCTCACCCGGATCCGGACCATCCGGTCGACCTGGTTGCTCACCGGTCTCGCGTTCGTGCTCGGCGTCCTGATCACGCTCCTGGTCTCCTGGGCGGCCGCCCACCAGTTCGGCGAGCACGGCGTACGGCCCGGCGAGCTCGGCGGCCTGGGGCCGATCGTGGTGACCCAGCTGGCGGCGACGGGCCGGGTGCCCAGCCTGGTCGCGTTCCTCATGGCGATCGTGGGCATCTTCGCCTGGGGCCACGAGTACCGCCACGGCATGATCCGTGCCTCGCTCACCGCACTGCGCTCGCGCGCCTCGCTCTGGGTCGCGAAGTACGTCGTCTGCGCGATGTGGGCGGCCGTGGTCACCGTGGTCACGATGCTGGTCGCGGGCCTGGTCGCCTCCGCCTTCCTGGGCGACTACGTGCACGTGTTCTCGGGCCAGACCTGGGCGGAGATCGGTCGCACCGAGATCTACGTGGTGATCCTGACCTGGCTCGGGATGGCGTTCACGGCGGTCACCCGGTCGCAGGCGTTCGCCCTGGTGATGCTGTTCCTGTGGCCGCTGCTGGTCGAGGGGCTGATCACGCTGGTGTTCACGGTGGTCCCCGGACTCAACGACTACTCCGACCTCACCCGGTTCCTGCCCTTCCGGGCCGGTTACCAGCTGCTCAACGTACTCAGCCCCGGCAGCTCCACGTTCGGCCAGCCGCTGACCGCCCTCGGCGGCGCCGTGGTCTTCGGCGGGATCACGGCGGTGCTGATGATCGCCTCGCGGCTGCTGTTCGGCCGGCGCGACGCCTGACGAGGGCCTGCCGCGCAGCGTAACCACGTCACAGCCGGTGCCGTTAGCCGATCATGGTGCGTACTCGTCTGCTGGCTGCTGCCTCGGCCTCCGTCCTGGTCCCCGCGTTGCTGGTGGTCGCGCCGGGTGCCCAGGCCCGGCGGGCCCCGCAGGTCCGGCAGGCGCACACGGCCACCAGCCCCGGCGTGCCGCTGCGGCCCGGGGACGGGGTCTACGACGCGAAGGTCACCCGCACCGACCACGGCATCCCGCACGTCACCGCCGGCGACTGGGGCTCGCTCGGCTTCGGTTCCGGGTACGCCGCGGCGACGACGGACACCTGCACGCTCGCCGACACCCTGCTGACCGCCCGCGGCGAACGTAGCCTGTACCTCGGCCCGCACGGCACCTACGACGACCGCGTCATCCCCAGGGCCACCAACGTGCAGGTGGACGCGCTGACCCTGGACCTGCGCCAGCGCAGGGTGGTCGAGAAGCTGTTGCGGGACCCGGTCCGCGGGCCGGGACCGCGGGCACGCGCGATGGTCCGCGGGTACGTCGCCGGCATCAACCACTACCTGCGCAGCATCGGCGGCGCGGACCACATCACCGACCCCGCCTGCCGGGGAGGCGCCTGGATCAGGCCGGACGTCAAGCCGATCGACCTGTGGTACGGGATCTACCTGGCCAACCTCATCGCCTCCACGGGCCACTTCCTGCCCCAGATCGTCGGCGCCACCCCGCCGAGCCTGACCGACCCCGGCCTGCCCCTGACGAAGGCGCAGGCGAGGCTCGCGGCGGTGCCGAAGAAGGTTCCTCCGCGCGCACGGCTCCTGAAGGGACTCGGCCAGGGCGCGCACTTCGGCTCCAACGCGACCGCGGTCGGGCGGGACATCACCTCCACCCACCGCGGCATGCTGCTCGGCAACCCGCACTTCCCGTGGGTCGGCCGGTACCGGTTCACCCAGCAGCAGCTGACCATCCCCGGCCACTACGACGTGGCCGGGGCGAGCCTCATCGGCTCGCCGGTGGTCAACATCGGCTGGAACCACGACGTCGCATGGAGCCACACCGTGTCCACGGCGTACCGGTTCACGCCGTACGAGTACCCCACCCTGGTCAGCCCCACCACGTACCTGACCAGCAAGGGCATCCGGCACCTGAAGCACGACGTCGTGCACGTCAAGGTGCGCAAGGCCGACGGCTCGGTCGGCACCATGACCGAGGGCATGTACCGCACCCCGCAGGGCTACGTGATCGACGACCCGGGTGAGCTGATGGGCTGGACGCCGCTGAGCTTCTTCGCGATCCGCGACGCCAACGCGGAGCAGTTGCGCACCATCGACACGTTCCTGAACATGGGCGGCGCACGCAGTGTCACCGACCTGATCCACAAGCAGGATGCGGGTAGCGGGATGCCGTGGGTGAACACGATCGCCGCGGACCGTGCGGGACGGGTGCTCTACGCCGACCACTCGGTGGTGCCGCATGTGACCGACGCGCAGGCGGCGAAGTGCATGACCCCGGTCGGGCGGGTCATCCACCACGTCTCCGGGCTGCCGGTGCTCGACGGCACCCGGGCCGAGGGCGCCTGTGCCTGGGGGAGCGACGCTGACGCGCAGCGGCCGGGCATCCTCGGCCCCCACAACCTGCCGCTGGAGCTGCGCACCGACTGGGTGATGAACTCCAACGACTCCTACTGGCTGCCCAACCCGAAGCAGCCGCTGACCGGCTACGACCGCATCATCGGCTGCGAGGCGTGCGTGCGCACCCTGCGCACCCGGGTGGTCGACCACTACGTGCTCGACCGACTGGCATCGGGCCGGAAGGTGACCCCGAGGAGCCTGCGCGGCACCGAGTACGCCAACCGTGTCTACGGCGCAGAGCTGATGAGCCGGGGCGGCGCGCTGGTGCAGCTGTGCCGCAACGCCGGCGGCACCACGGCCTGCGATGCGCTCGGGACGTGGGACAAGCACTCGAACATCGACAGCCGCGGCAACCAGATCTTCGAGGAGTTCGTCAAGCGGCTGCCCACCTCGGGGCTGCTCGGGCTGCTGCCCGCGCCGAGCATCTGGAAGGTGCCGTTCGACCCCGCGGACCCGGTCAACACCCCACGCGAGCTCAACCCGAACAACTCCGCGGCCAAGAAGGCGATGAGGGGCGCGTTGGCCTACCTGCGCGACCACCACATCCCCATGGACGCCACCTGGGGGTCCCTGCAGGTGGCCGGTGACCGCGGTGCCCCGCCGATCCCCCTCGGCGGTGGGCTGGGTGACCAGGCAGGGAACGCGAACGCCCTTGCCTCGGTGGACCCGGTCGCCAACACCGATCACTACAAGGCCGTCGACTTCGGCTCCTCCCACATCCAGGCGGTCGCGTTCCTGCCCAACGGCAGGGTCGACGCCCACACGATCCTGACCTACGGGCAGTCCGACAACCCGAGGTCGCCCTGGTCCGCCGACCAGACCCGGATGTTCGGCAAGAAGGAGTGGGTGCACTTCCCGTTCACGCCGGCACAGATCCGGCGGCAGCAGATCTCGCAGACGGTGGTCACGGCGCCCGCCAGGCGGTGACGGCGAGTCGCAGCACGGCTGGTGTCGACCCGCCGACAGGGTTAGTTTCCGGATATGGAGTCCTACGCAGCCGGTGAGACCGACACCCCGCTGGTCGAGCAGACCATCGGGGCCAACCTCGAGGCGGTCGTGGCCGCCCACGGCGACCACGAGGCGCTGGTGGAGGTCGCCAGCGGGAGACGCTGGACCTACGCCGAGCTGGACCGCGACGTCGACACCCTCGCTCGCGGGCTGGTCGGCGCCGGCATCGAGAAGGGGGACCGGGTCGGGATCTGGGCGCCCAACTGTGCCGAGTGGACGCTGGTGCAGTACGCCACCGCGAAGATCGGCGCCATCCTGGTCAACGTCAACCCGTCGTACCGCACCCACGAGCTCGCCTACGCCGTGAACCAGTCGGGCCTGCGGATGCTGGTCTCGGCCACGGAGTTCAAGACCAGCGACTACCGCCAGATGGTCGCCGACACCGCCGGGGAGTGCCCCGGCCTGGAGCGGACCGTGTTCATCGGCACCAAGGACTGGGACGCGTTGGTCGCCGAAGGCGAAGGGGTGCCGGCGGACGCCGTGGCCGAGCGGATGGCCGGCCTCGACCCCGGCGAGCCGATCAACATCCAGTACACCTCCGGCACCACGGGCTACCCCAAGGGCGCGACGCTGTCCCACCGGAACATCCTCAACAACGGGTACTTCGTCACCGGGCTGATGGACTTCACCGAGGCCGACCGGCTGGCCATCCCGGTGCCCTTCTACCACTGCTTCGGGATGGTGATGGGCAACCTCGGCTGCACCAGTCGGGGCGCCACCATGGTGATCCCCGCGCCCGGCTTCGACCCGGAGGTCACCCTGCGCACGATCCAGGACGAGAGGTGCACCGGGGTGTACGGCGTCCCGACCATGTTCATCGCGATGCAGAACCACCCCGACTTCGCCTCCTTCGACCTGTCCTCGCTGCGCACCGGGTGCATGGCCGGCTCGATCTGCCCGGTGGAGGTGATGAAGCGCTGCATCCACGACATGCACATGGGTGAGGTGTGCATCGCCTACGGCATGACCGAGACCTCCCCGGTCTCCACGCAGACCCGCACCGACGACGACCTGGACCGGCGTACCGCGACGATCGGCCGGGTGCACCCGCACGTGGAGATCAAGGTGGTCGACCCGGTCACGGGCGAGACCGTCGAGCGCGGGCAGCCCGGCGAGTTCTGCACCCGCGGCTACTCGGTGATGCTCGGGTACTGGCCGCTGCACGACGAGGAGGGCGACCAGAAGACCCGCGAGGCCATCGACGCCGACGGCTGGATGCACACCGGCGACCTGGCCGAGATGCGCGAGGACGGGTACGCACAGATCGTCGGACGCATCAAGGACATGGTCATCCGGGGCGGGGAGAACGTGTACCCGCGCGAGATCGAGGAGTTCCTCTACACCCATCCCGACATCGAGGACGTGCAGGTGATCGGCGTACCCGACGAGAAGTACGGCGAGGAGCTGGCCGCGTGGGTCAGGATGCGGCCCGGCACCGAGCCCCTCGACGCGGACAAGGTCCAGGCGTTCGCGACCGGCAGGCTCGCACACTTCAAGATCCCGCGTTACGTCCTGGTCGTCGACGAGTTCCCGATGACCGTGACCGGGAAGATCCGCAAGGTGCAGATGCGCGAGGAGACCGCCGAGAAGCTCGGGCTGGCATGAGCGTGCTGGGCAGGGGCCACGTCGGCTGAGCCGGCCGGCGCGCCGGTCCGGCTGGGCACCGCGCGGGGACGCTGGGTGCTGGCTGCGACGGTGCTGGGCTCGGCAGCCGGGTTCCTCGACGCGACCGTCGTCAACGTCGCGCTTCCCGACATCGGGAGGGACCTCGACGCCGGCGTTGCGGGCCTGCAGTGGGTGGTGTCCGGCTACACGCTCACCCTGGGGTCCGTGCTGCTGCTGGGCGGCGCGCTCGGTGATCGCTATGGCCGTCGCCGGGTCTTCCTCGTCGGCATCGCCTGGTTCGTGGTGGCCTCCGTGCTGTGTGCGGCCGCGCCGTCCAGCGGGCTGCTGGTCGGGGCACGGCTACTGCAGGGTGTCGGAGCGGCGCTGCTCACGCCCGGCAGCCTCGCGCTGATCCAGGCCAGCTTCCCGAGGGCGGAGCGTTCGCGGGCGATCGGGCTGTGGTCGGCACTGTCCGGGGTCGGCGCGGCCCTCGGCCCGGTCGTCGGCGGCTACCTGGTGGAGGCGATCTCGTGGCGGGCCGTGTTCCTGCTCAACGTCCCGATCGGGGTGCTCGTCGTGCTGGCAGCCCTCCGTCACGTCCCGGAGAGCCACGACCCGACCGTGTCCGGGCGGCCCGACCTGCCCGGCTCCGGGCTCGTCCTGGTCGGTCTCGGCGGGCTCAGCTTCGCCCTCATCGAGGGGCCCGGTGGACAGATCGGCCCGGGCGTCGCGGCGGCGGCGGTGGCTTCCGGGCTGGTGGCCCTGCTCGCGTTCGTGATGGTGGAGCGGCGCCGGACACACCCGATGCTGCCGCTGGCGGTGTTCTCCTCACGGACGTTCACCGGTGCCAACCTGGTCACGTTCGCGGTGTACGCCGCCCTGGCCGGCGTGCAGTTCCTGCTGGTGATCCACCTGCAGACCACGCTGGGCTACTCACCGCTCGCCGCCGGCGCGGCCACGCTGCCGGTCACCGTGATCATGCTGCTGCTCTCGTCGCGCTCGGGGTTGCTGGCCCAGCGGCGGGGGCCGCGGCTGCAGCTCGTGGCGGGCCCCTTCGTGCTTGCCATCGGGACCCTGCTCACGGCGCGGATCGGGCCCGGCGACTCCTACGCGGGTACGGTGCTGCCCGCGGTCATCGTCTTCGGCCTCGGCCTGGCGACGCTGGTCGCACCGGTCACCTCCACCGCGCTCGCGGCCGTGGACGAGCGGCATGCCGGGGTCGCCTCCGGGGTGAACAACGCGGTCTCGCGCGTCGCCGGGCTCGCCGCCGTGGCGGGCCTGCCGGTGGCGGCCGGAATCTCGGGCGCGGACTTCTCCGACCCCGTGGCCATGCAGCACGGCTTCCCGATCGCGAT
Source organism: Marmoricola sp. (assembly GCA_050699415.1). Lineage (GTDB taxonomy): Bacteria > Actinomycetota > Actinomycetes > Propionibacteriales > Nocardioidaceae > Marmoricola. The sequence goes on along the minus strand of JBOHDO010000075.1, from coordinate 39,613 downwards.
GGCGGTCGCGGCCGTCCTCGCGGCCGCGGGCGGACTGGCCGCCGCGTTCACGATCCGCAACGACGTCCTCGGGCCCGCGGAGCCCGAGCGCCCGGCGCTGCCCTGCCACTACCACTGCGCCGTCGCCGGTACGCCGCTCGAGGAGACCACGCGTGCGCGGGTCGATGCCGACGGGGTTCAGCCCCGGTGCCGGTAGCCCGGGTGCACCTCGGGGTCGAGGTCGTGTGCCTCGGCCAGCTTGCCCAGCAGCCGGGCCAGCTGGTCCCGCTCGGCCTCGGACAGCATGCCGACCGTGACGCGCTCATGGGTCAGCGAGACCTCGCGCAGCCGGCCCATCATCCTCTTGCCGGCCGGGGTGAGCACGAGCTCGTGGTTGCGACGGTCGGCGGCACTGCGCTGCCGGGACACCAGCCCCTGCTTCTCCAGGGAGTCCAGCAGCACCACCACCCGGCTCGGGACGGCTCCCAGCTTCTCGGCAAGGGCGCGCTGGCTCATCCCCGGTCGCACGGCGAGGAGCCGCAGCGTCCCCGCCTCGGGCGCGGTGAGCCCCAGCTCCGAGACAAGGCCGTTGAACCGCCCGGCGGCGACGGTGCCGAGCTGGGAGAGCAGGTAGGCGAGTCGGCGAGGGGGTGCGGTGTCCTTCACACCGACACTCTAATGTCTTGACTGAATGATTCGTTTAATGAATGATTCATGTCATGACGGAAATGGCGACGACGGGGCCCCGCACCGGCGACACCTCGGGCCGTGCGCGACGCGAACACGGTCCGCACCCCGGCTGGCTGGCCCTGGTCAGCCTCTCGCTGATGATCGCCGGGCAGGTGGCCAGCGCGGCGATGTCCGGCGGGGACACCCAGGTCTCCCCGTTCGGCGCCACCGCCGAGGTGGCCGCCCGGATCCAGGACCATCACGAGGCGTTCCGGGTCCTGGCCTTCTTCCAGCTCGGCTCGGCGATCCCGCTGGCGATCTTCGCCGCAGCCGTCTACGCGCGCCAGCTGCGACTCGGCATTCGCGTCCCGGGCCCGGTGATCGGGTTCATGGGCGGGGTGATCGCGGTCGGCTCACTGCTGACCTCCGCGTTCGCGTCGTACGTCGCGAGCCGGCCTGAGGTCACCGCAGACGCAAGCCTGACCCAGGCCCTGGCGATCTTCGCGTTCGTTGCGGGCGGGCCCGGGTACGCCGTGGGGCTCGGGCTGCTCTTCGCCGGCATCGCTGTCCCTGCGCTCATCCTGCGCCTCCTGCCCCGCTGGCTCGCCGTGGTCGGCCTGGTGCTCGCGATCCTCGGCGAGCTGACCTGGTTCGGCATGCTGGCCGGGCCGATGCAGTACCTGATCCCGGTCGCCCGGTACCTGGGCGGACTGTGGCTGATCGTGGCCGGGTTCGCGCTGCCCCGGCAGCGCCCGCGGCGCACCGGGAACCCGGCATGACCGGGCGGGCGCTGGTCCTCGGCGCCAACGGCCACATCGGCGCCGCCATTGCCGCGGGCCTCGCGGACGACGGCCTGGCGCTGACCCTGGCCGCCCGGGACGGTGCGCGCCTGGAGCGACTGGCGACCCGGCTGAATGCCCGGGGGGCCGCGGTCGAGACGGTCCCCCTCGACGTGCGCGACGACGCGGCGGTGGCCGCGGCGGTGACCGGGGCCGAGGGGCTGACCGTCGCGGTCAACAACGTCGGTGTCTCCCACCGGCCCACACCGCTGGACCGGATGGACCTCGACGACCTCGACCGGGTCCTGGCCGTGAGCCTGCGCGGGGTCGCGGTCGCGATGAAGCACGAGCTGGCCGCGCTACCTGACGGGGGATGCGTGGTCAACGTCGCATCCTCGGCCGGGCTGCAGGGCGTGCGCGGGATGTCCGCGTACGTCGCGGCGAAGCACGGCGTGGTCGGGCTGACCCGCTCGGCCGCGCTGGACCACGCCGACCGTGACGTGCGGGTGAACGCGGTGGCTCCGGGCCCGATCGAGTCAGGCGGCACCGCCGACCAGCCCGAGGACGTGCGCGACCACATCGGGCGGTTCGTCCCGATGGGACGGATCGGGCGTCCCGAGGAGGTCGCTCGAGCCGTGACCTGGCTCGCCTCCCCGGCGGCGTCGTTCGTCACCGGTGTCGTGCTGGAGGTCGACGGCGGCAGACGAGCCGGATAATCCGGGCGGGACCACGGTCCGCTGGGTAGGTTGGGCCCGCAATCGACCGTGAGCGAGAGGGGTCCGGGGTGACCGACCAGATCGGGCAGCTGTCCACCGAGTTCTTCGAGGCGCTGATGCAGGCGCAGCCGACCTGGGCACACATGCTCGGGGACTACCGGTTCGCCGGCTCGTTCGAGGAGTGCTCGCGCGAGGCCGAGGACCGCGACATCGCAGTGCTGCGCGGGTTCGCCGATCGTGCCGAGGCGATCGACGCCGAGACACTCGACGACCAGCAGCGGATCACCCGGGCCGTGCTGTCCTCGACCGCCCGCACCGAGGCCGACCGGCTGGAGGCGCGGCTGTCCGAGCTCGGTGCCGACCCGATCTTCGGGGTCCAGGTCGAGATGCCGCTGGTGCTCGGCATGCTCAACGTCCCGACCGCCGACGTCGCGGATGCCATGGTGTCCAAGCTCGCCGGCATCGGCCGGCACTACGAGCAGCTGGTCGAACGCCAGCGTGAGGGCCTCGCGCACGGCCGGGTCTCGGCCCGGTTCGCCGTGGACCAGACCGTCGACCAGCTCGAGGAGGCACTCGCGGTCGCCCCCGCCGAGGACGCGCTGGTCACCGCGTCCGCGGCCCCGGACGGCATCGACGAACAGGACTGGCGGGCCCGGATGGCGCAGGCGGTGGAGCAGCACGTGCGGCCCGCCATGGCGGCGTACCGCGACGTGCTGCGGGCCGACGTACGTTTGCAGGCGCGGCCGGACGACCGCTGCGGCCTGTCGTGGCTGGACGGCGGCGAGGACGCGTACACGCGGATGCTGCGCTACTTCACCACCACCAGCCGTACCGCCCGCGACATCCACGAGACCGGCCTGCGGCAGGTGGAGTCGCTCGCCGAGGAGTACCGCGCACTGGGCCCCGAGGTGGTGGGCAGCGGCGACCTCGACACGATCTTCGAGGCGATGCGCACCGACCCGGCGCTGCACTTCGAGACCTCCGGGCAGCTGGTCGACGCGTCGGTCAAGGCGATGGCCAAGGCGCACGCGGCGATGCGGGACTGGTTCGACGTGCTGCCCAAGGCGCCGTGCGAGGTCGAGGGCACCACGACCGGGGCGAAGGCCTTCTACTTCCCGCCGGCGGCGGACGGCAGCCGCGGTGGCACGTTCTTCATCAACACCACCGAGCCGGAGGGCTGGGGCACCTTCGAGCTGGAGGCGATGGCCTACCACGAGGGCATTCCCGGCCACCACCTGCAGCTCTCGATCGCCGCGGAGCTGCCGGACTCGATCCCGGACTTCCGCAAGCACGTGCACAACTCCGCCTACGCCGAGGGCTGGGGGCTCTACTCCGAGCGGCTCGCGGAAGAGATGGGTCTCTACACCACGCCGGTCGACCGGATGGGCATGCTCTCCGCCGACTCCATGCGCGCGTGCCGGCTGGTGGTCGACACCGGCATCCACGCGTTCGGGTGGAGCCGGGAGCAGGGGGTGCAGTACATGGTGTCCAACTCGCCGCTCACCGAGTCCGTGGTCCGGCCCGAGGTCGACCGCTACGTCGTGGCTCCCGGACAGGCGACGTCGTACATGGTCGGCCGGCTCGAGATCGAGCGGATGCGGCGCGAGGCCGAGGCCCGCACCGGGTTCGACCTCAAGCGGTTCCACTCCGCGGTCCTGGATTCCGGCTCGCTCCCGCTGGACGTGCTCGACGAGGTCGTGCGCGCCCGGCTCGGGTGATCGGTCACGCGGGTCGAAACGGGTTCGGCGTCGCGCGGTCGGACACGTAGGGTGGTGACTTCCCCGAGTCAGCACTGGTGACTCGCCGTACGAGAAAGGCCAGGCAGGTGCCCACCGGAAAGGTCAAGTGGTACGACGCGGAGAAGGGCTTCGGCTTCCTCTCCCGCGAGGACGGCGACGACGTCTACGTCCGGGCGTCCGCCCTGCCCGAGGGGGTCAGCACGCTCAAGGCCGGGACCCGGGTCGAGTTCGGCATCCTGTCCGGTCGCCGGGGCGACCAGGCACACCAGCTGAACATCCTCGACTCCCGCCCCTCGGTGACCCGGGCGATGCGGAAGAAGCCCGAGGACATGGTCGGGATCGTGGAGGACCTGATCCGGCTGCTCGAGGGGGTCCAGGGCGCCTACCGCTCCGGCCACCACCCCGACCCGAAGACGGCCGGCCCGACGGCGAAGCTGCTGCGGGCGCTGGCGGACCAGCTGGAGCTCTGAGCGCGCGGTCGGCTCAGCCCGGCCGCTCGGTCCGGGACGGCTCCGCGCGGCGACTGACCAGTACGAACGCGGTCCACGACACCATCAGGCCGGCCAGTACGCCCAGGCCCAGCTGCGGGATCAGCGGCAGCGCGATGCCGATGAAGCCGCCGATCACCCAGGAGAGCTGCAACAGGGTCTCGCTCCGGGCGAACGCCGAGGTGCGGTGCTGCTCGGGCACGTCGCGCTGGATGGTCGAATCCAGCGCGAGCTTGCCGATCGCCTGGCACACGCCGGCGGCGAGACCGAGCAGTACGGCGGTCACCAGGTCGTAGAACACCGCCGCGAGCACCGCCATGCCGGCGTCGGCGAGCAGGACGGCGACCAGGCTCAGCCGGGGGTTGATGCGACGCAGCAACGAACCCGCACCGATGCCCACCGCGTTGCCCAGGCCCGCCGCTCCGATCACCAGGGCCATCAGGATCGTGACGTGGTTCTCCCAGCCGCTGAAGGGACGCTGGCGCAGCAGGAACGCCATGTACATGGTCAGGAAGCCCGAGAGCAGCCGCAGCCCGGTGTTGCAGCGCAGCGCGAACACCACGTCGCGAGGTGCCGGGCGTCGCTTGGCCAGGAGCCGCATCGACCCCGGATGCTCCCCGGAGGTCGAGTCGGCCCGGGACGGCAGCAGAACCGCCAGGACGGTGCCACCGACGAAGACCAGGCACGCGTAGCGCAGCGCCCACGGGGTGCCCAGCAGGGTCGCCCCGGCGGCCAGTGGCGCGGAGATCCCGCCTCCGACCACGCCGGCCAGCGAGATCCGGCCGTTGGCCTTGACCAGCGTGAGCCGCTCGGGCAACAGCCGCGGCACTGCGGCGGCGCGGGTGACGCCGTACGCCTTGGACGCGACCAGGCAGCCGAGTGCCAGGGGGTACAGGGCGACGGAGCTGGAGCCCACCGCGCCGGCGAGCAGCAGGCAGAGCACGGCGCGGAGACCCATGGTGATGCCGATCGCCCAACGCCGGCCGTGGCTGAACCGGTCCAGGAACGGCCCGAGCAGCGGTGCCACCACCGCGAACGGGACCATGGTCAGGCCGAGGAACAACGCCACGTGGCCCCGTGCCTCACCGGGCTGGGCGAAGAAGATCGTGCCGGCCAGCGCGATCGCCAGGGCCGCGTCCCCGCCGCTGTTGAAAGCGTGCAGCTCGATCAGCCGGTACAGGCCGGTGTCACCCGCGCCCTCCGCGTGCGAGGCCCGCCGGGCCTGGTGGAAGGTGAACGAGGCGCCGTGGCCGGTCGCGGTCGCGGCCGAGCGGAGTCCGCGCCCGGCGGCCTTGACCCCGCGGCCGGTCGCCGCGACGGCGCGGCGCCCGCCGGACCCGCGCGGCTGGGTCACGGTCGGCTCCTCCATGGCTCTATCCTGCCAAGCGGTCCGGACTCCTGTCGGATCATGGCCGTGCGGAAGCTCCGCGAACCGGTTGCGACGGGGGAATTCGCGGCCCGGGGAGGCGCCGTGACCGCCGATGCGGGACAATCGTGGCCGTGACACGCACCGACGACGCCGTGGCCTCCGCCCGGTCCGCCCTCGTCGAGGAGGTCGGCGAGCCGCTGGTCGGTGAGTACCTCGCGGCGCGGACCGAGGGCGAGCACACCGTGACCCACTACTTCGCCGCCGTCCAGTGGGGCTACCGGGGGTGGCGGTGGGCCGTGACCGGGACCCGGCTCGGTGACGATGCTGCCACGGTCGACGAGATCGTGCTGCTACCCGGTGACGGGTCGATCACCGCGCCCTCGTGGGTGCCCTGGCGAGAGCGGATCAAGCCCGGTGACCTGTCGCCGGGCGACATCTTGCCCACCGACGAGGACGACGCGCGGCTGGTGCCCGGGTACTTCGCCGGCGACCCCGAGCCCGGCGTCGACCCGCGGCAGGCGCGGGCCGTGGCCGACGAGGTCGGCCTGGGCCGTGCCCGGGTGCTCTCGGTCGAGGGGCGTGACGAGGCCATGCAGCGCTGGTACGGCGGTGAGCGCGGCCCCGACGTACCGCTGGCCCAGTCGGCCCCGGGCCGCTGCGGTGACTGCGGCTTCCTGGTCCGGATCGCCGGGCCCCTGTCCGCGATGTTCGGGGTGTGCGCCAACGCGTTCGCCAACGACGACGGCTCGGTGGTCTCGCTGGACCACGGTTGCGGTGCCCACTCGCAGGCCCAGCTGCGGCGCAAGCAGCTGCCGCCGCCGCTGCCGGACCCGGTCTTCGACACCCTGACCCCGGACGACCTCGAGCAGTTCTGACCGGCTGGCCGGCCGACTCACCCGCGGCACGGTCCCGCCGGGGGCTGAAGCGGACCCACCTACCTGATGTCGGTGTCGCCCCGCGCGGTCCTGCGGCGGCGTCGGCAGTCGGCCCAGCCGGCCAGGCCGAGCCCGAAGCCGGCCGCGCACGCCCACAGCCACCACAGGTGACCGTCCGCCCGCAGCCGGTCGACGAACGCCAGCAGCACCAGGAAGGCCACCCCCCACAGCGCCGTCCCTACCTGCACGGTGCGGATCCCGTCGACGTCGAGGGGCACCAGGCCGGGACCCGGGTCCTCCAGCTGGGGGGAACCGGGCCCGCCGTGTCCGTCGTCGCGCGCGCGGTCGGGGTCCACGAAGCGAACCTATCCGGCGGGGCACCGCCGGCCCAGCCCCGGATGCTGCGAGGATGCGGCCCCGTGGACCGCTTCTTCAAGATCACCGAGCGCGGCTCGACGCTCGCACGCGAGATCCGCGGTGGGGTCGTCACGTTCTTCACGATGGCCTACATCATCGTGCTCAACCCGCTGATCCTCGGCTTCGCCAAGGACGCCGACGGTCACTTCCTCGGGGGCGGGACCTCGCCGCACCTCGCCGCGATCGCCGCCGGCACGTCGCTGGTGGCCGGCGTCATGACCATCGCGATGGGCGTGGTGGCGAACTACCCGCTGGGCATCGCCGCCGGGCTCGGGCTCAACGCCTTCGTCGCGGTCGCCGTTGCCAGCCAGATGACCTGGGCCGATGCGATGGGCCTGATCGTCATCGAGGGCCTGGTGATCTTCGTGCTGGTCCTCACCGGGTTCCGTCAGGCGATCTTCCGCGCCGTACCCACCCAGCTGAAGACAGCGATCTCGGTCGGCATCGGCCTGTTCATCGCACTGGTGGGGCTGGTCGACTCCGGGTTCGTACGCCGCGTCCCCGATCTGGCGCACACCACCGTCCCCGTCCAGCTCGGGCCCGACGGGCAGCTGGCCGGCTGGCCGACCCTGGTCTTCGTGATCGGCATGGCGATCGTGGTCGTCCTGTGGGTGCGCAAGGTGCGCGGCGCGATCCTGCTCTCGATCATCGCCACGACCATCATCGCGATCATCGTGCAGGAGCTCGGGCACTTCGGTCCTGCCAGCGCGAAGAACCCCACCGGCTGGGGGCTCAATGTGCCCTCGATCCCGCACCAGGTGCTCGGATCCCCGCACTTCGACACCGTCTGGCACTTCAGCCTGCTGGGCTCCTTCCAGCGGGTCGGTGTGATCAGCGCGCTCCTGCTGGCGTTCACGCTCGTCCTCGCCGACTTCTTCGACCTGATGGGCACGATGACCGCGATCGGTGCCGAGGCGGGCCTGCTGGACGAGGAGGGAACGCCGCCCAAGACGCGGGCGATCCTGGCCGTGGACGGCCTCGCCGCGGCCGCCGGTGGCGCCGGTGGGGTCTCCTCGAACACCGCCTTCATCGAGTCGGCGTCCGGGGTCGGGGAAGGGGCGCGGACCGGCCTTGCCTCCGTGGTGACCGGCGTCCTCTTCCTGCTCTCCATGGTCCTGGCGCCACTGGTCAAGGTGATCCCCAGTGAGGCGGCGGTCCCGGCACTGGTGCTGGTCGGCTTCCTGATGATGCAGCAGGTCCGCAAGATCGCCTGGGATGACATGGAGATCGCCATCCCCGCGTTCCTCACGATCATCCTGATGCCGTTCACCTACTCGATCACGGTCGGGATCGGCGCCGGCTTCATCGCCTACGCGGTGATCAAGCTCGCGCGCGGCAAGGTGCGGCAGGTGCACCCGCTGCTGTGGGTGGTGTCGGCGCTGTTCGTGGTCTACTTCGCGATCCACCCGATCACCGGCTGGCTCACCTGACGGTTCCACGACGTCGGTTGTGGGACATGTGGCCCAGGGAATCCTTAGCAAGGGTAATGAGTTACGCTAACGATATGCCCACGATGGAGAAGGCTGCCCGGACGAACGCGGGCCTCGCGTCGGAGCTCCGGTTCTCGGTGATGCGGTTGCGTCGCCGGCTGGCCGGTGAGCGCGACCCCGGCAACCCGCTGAGCATCGCCGCGATGGCGGTGCTCGGGTCGCTCCGCCGCAACGGCGGCCAGCTCACCGTCGGTGCGCTCGCCCAACTCGAGCGGGTGCAGCCGCCGAGCATGACCCGGACCGTGAACTGCCTCGAGCGGGGCGGGTACGTCGTACGCCGCCCGCACGACGACGACGGTCGCGTGGTGCTGGTGTGCCTGTCAGACCTGGGCCGCCAGGTACTCAAGGCCGACCGTGCGCGGCGGGACGCCTGGCTGGCCCAGCGCCTCAGCGGGCTCACGAGCGACGAACGCGCCGCCCTCCGCGCGGCGGCACCGATCCTGGAAAGGCTTGCCAACACCGATTGACCATCCTCACCAACCGCCCCAGCCGGCCACGCCCCCCCTCGGGGCGTGGCAACTCCACGTTCCGGTCGCTGCGCGTGCGCAACTACCGCCTCTACGCCATCGGCGGCGTGGTCTCCAACACGGGGACGTGGGTGCAGCGCATCGCGCAGGACTGGTTGGTGCTGCTGCTGTTCCACGGCAGCCCGGCAGCAGCGAGCACCGCGCTGGGCGTCACCACGGGGCTGCAGTTCCTCCCGATCCTGCTGTTCTCGCCGTACGCCGGCCTGGTCGCCGACCGGCTGGCCAAGCGGCGACTGCTGCAGCTGACCAAGAGCTGGATGACGTTGTGCTCGGCGGCGCTCGCGGTGCTGGCGCTGACCGGGGTGGTGGCGCCGTGGATGGTGTTCGCCATCGCGTTCTTCTTCGGGGCAGGCTCCGCGTTCGACGCGCCGGCCCGGCAGGCGTTCGTCAGCGAGATGGTCGGTCCGGATGACCTCACCAATGCGGTGGGCCTCAACTCCGCGTCGTTCAACCTGGCTCGCGTCATCGGCCCGGCCCTGTCCGGTGCACTGATCGCTGCGTTCGGCAACGACATCCTGGCCACCGGGCTGGTGATCCTGCTCAACGCGGTCAGCTACCTCGCCGTGATCGGTGCGCTGCAGTTGATGCGGGAGGAGGACCTGGTTGTCAGCCCCCGCGCGGCGCGCGGGAAGGGCATGGTCCGGGACGGTGTCCGGTACGTTCGCGGACGCTCGGACCTGATGCTGATCCTGACCACGGTGTTCTTCGTGGGCACCTTCGGGATGAACTTCCAGATGACCTCTGCGCTGATGGCGACCCAGGTGTTCGGCAAGGGCTCGGGGGAGTACGGCCTGCTCGGCACCACCGTGGCGATCGGCTCCCTCGCCGGCGCCCTGCTCGGTGCGCGGCGCATCGGCCGTCCCCGGCTGCGCCTGGTGCTGCTGGCTGCCACCGCGTTCGCCGTGGTCGAGGTCGGCCTCGGGACGATGCCGTCCTACGCCGCCTTCGCGATGGTCACCCCGGTGCTCGGCCTGGCCCAGCTGACCATGCTCAACGCCGCCAACACCACCGTCCAGCTCAGCGTCAGCCCGGCCATGCGCGGCCGGGTGATGGCGCTGTACATGATGCTGGTGATGGGAGGCACCCCGCTGGGCGCGCCGCTGGTGGGATGGGTCGGCGCCACCCTCGGAGCCCGCTGGACGCTGATCGGCGGTGGGCTGATGTCGCTGTTCGGCATCCTGGTGGCGGTCGCGGTCTTCGGGGGCCTGCGGCCCGGCCCGCGGCTCGGCTGGCGCGGGCGCGAGTCGACCGCCGAGTGCACCGACACCGCCATGGCTGCCTGAACCTAGTGCCCCGACCACCAGCCGTTGCCCGCTGCGCGCCGCCCATGACGCACGCTGGCTGCGTTGCCGTCGCACGCCCTGGACGACGCTCGCCGCGGCAATCGTTGGCGGCCGCGGCACTAGACTGATCTCGTGCACCCCCGGTATCGGCGCCTGGTGATCCCGTGCGCGCTGGCGGCCCTGTTGCTGGTCGTGCTGGTCGCGTCGGTGCTCCGCCATGTCTGAGACCGCCGAGCCGGACCTCGGCGAGCTCCGGGGCCTGCTGCTCGACGACGCCGCCCTGGTGCGGGCGATCGCGTCCGGACGCCGCCGGGGCGAGCGGCCGCCCTGGCGCCGCGTCGAGCTCCGGTACGTCGACCTCGCCGCGGGCCGGATGCTGCAGGTGACGTCGTACGACGACACCCAGGCCTTCACCCGCAACCACGCCGACCCCGAGGCGGCGGTCGATGACCTGCTCGCCCAGCCGTTCGGCAACTGGCACCTGGAGACCACCCGCGAGACCGTGCAGGCACGGGTCTCCAAGAAGGGCCGGGTCTTCGTGCACCGCGCGGAGCGGGTCGCCACCGCCGAGCCGGACCGCTCCCACGACCGGCAGAAGCCACGCCTGCTCGAACCCGGCCACCCGGTGCTGCGCGAGCTCGGCATCGCCGACGACCGCGGGCAGGTGCTGCCGAGCCGGCGGGCGAAGTACCACCAGGTCGAGGAGTTCCTCCGTGACCTCGACGCCACCCTGGATGACGCCTGGGCCGGGGGACAGCTACGGCGGCCCACCGGGGCCGAGCCGCTGCACGTGGTCGACCTCGGCTGCGGCAACGCCTACCTCACCTTTGCCGCGCAGGCCCACCTGGCCGATCGCGGCGTGCCCGCCGCATTCACCGGGGTCGACGTCAAGCAGCAGTCCCGGCGGCACAATCGGGAGCTCGCCGAACGGCTCGGCCTGGCCGGCCGGATGCAGTTCGTGGCCGGCTCCATCGGCGCGGCTGAGCTTGCGGAGCCACCCGACGTGGTGCTCGCCCTGCACGCCTGCGACACCGCCACCGACGACGCGCTGGCCCGGGCGGTGGCGTGGCGGGCGCCGGTCGTGCTCGCCGCACCGTGCTGCCACCACGACATCGCCGCGCAGCTGCGGGGCAGCAACCCCCCGCCGGCGTACGGGCAGATCACCCGGGACGGCATCCTGCGGGAGCGGTTCGCCGACACCCTGACCGACGCGCTGCGGGGCGCGCTGCTGCGGCGGGTCGGTTACCGGGTCGAGGTGGTGGAGTTCGTGCCCAGCCGGCACACCCCCCGCAACACGCTGATTCGGGCGGTCCACACGGGTGCACGGGGCGGCAGCGCCGGCGCGGAGTACGATGAGTTGGTGGCCGCCTGGCAGCTCCGGCCCCGGCTCGGTGAGCTGCTCGACACGGCGGCCACGCCTTGACGGTCGCCGCCGCACTGGTGCTGGCGCTGGTCGGGGCCGGCCCCGCCGCGAACCACCATGCCGACCCGGCCGGCCGGATCGTGTGCCGCATCCACGACCCCCGGATCACCGAGGCGAGCTCGCTGGTCGACCTCGGCCGCTGGATGGTCACCGCCGACGACTCCGGCAGCGGCCCGGTGCTGTACCTGCTCGACGCCCGGACGGGCCGGACGGTCGGCACCACGACATACGCCGACGCGGTCACCGACGTCGAGGCACTCGCCCCCGCCGGACACCGGGAGGTCTGGGTCGGGGACATCGGCGACAACACCCGCAGCCGTCCCGCCGTCTCCGTGTACCGGGCACCGGTCGGCCCCGGCCACCGCACGGTGCGGGCGCCACGCTTCGACCTCACCTACCCCGACGGGTCCCACGACGCCGAGGCGCTGGTCGCAGACCGTGGCCGGCTGTTCGTGGTCACCAAGGCGTTCCTGGGCGCGGCGGTCTACAACGCCCCCCGACAGCTGTCCACGACGCACCCGAACCGGATGCGGCGGGTCGCGGACGCGCCGCCGATCGTCACCGACGCCGCCCTGCTCCCCGACCACCGCCACGCGTTGCTGCGGAACTACGCCGAGGCAACCGTGGTGACCTTCCCGGGAATGCGCCGGGTCGGCTCGTTCCCGTTGCCCCGGGAGCGACAGGGCGAGGCCGTCTCGGTCGGGCGGCAGGGCCGGGTCCGGGTCACCTCCGAGGGGACCCACCCGGCCGTGATCAGCGTGGCCCCGCCGCCGCGGATGCGGGCTGCGTTCCGGCCGCACGCCACGGCGGACCACCCGAGGGCGTCACCATCGAAGGGGACGGCGCCGTCGAGGCAGGCCGACAAGCCGGGGAAACCCGCGCCCCACGGAAGCCCGTGGCCCCTCATCGGCCTCGGCGTGGTGGTGGTCGCGGCGGCGTACGGGCTGCGCCGGCTGCGGCGCCGGCTGGTGCGCCGGGACCGCGAGCGCTAGGCCATTGCCTGCACGACGTGGTCGATGCAGGCCGTGAGCGCCGCGACGTCGTCGGGGTCGACCGCCGGGTAGGTGGCGATCCGCAGCTGGTTGCGGCCGAGCTTGCGGTAGGGCTCGGTGTCGACCACGCCGTTGGCGCGCAGCGTCGCCGCGACCTCGTCGGCGCTGACCGCCTCGTCGAAGTCGATGGTCGCAATCACCCGGGACCGGTGCTCCGGCTCGGGCACGAACGGGCTGGTGTAGTCGGTCTGCTCCGCCCAGCCGTAGAGCGTGTCCGCGGACCGGCTGGTCCGGTCCACCATCGCGGTGAGGCCGCCCTCGTCCAGCATCCAGTCCAGCTGCCTGCTCATCAGGAACAGCGTGGCAATCGAGGGGGTGTTGTAGGTCTGGTTCTTCCGTGCGTTCTCGATCGCGGGACCCAGGTCGAGGAACGCCGGGACCCAGCGGCCGGAGCCGGCGATCTCGGCCGCCCGGTCCAGGGCCGCGGGGGACAGCAGCGCGATCCACAACCCGCCGTCGGAGGCGAAGCACTTCTGCGGCGCGAAGTAGTAGGCGTCGGCCTCCCGCACGTCCACGGGCAGTCCGCCGGCCCCGGAGGTGGCGTCGACCAGCACCAACGCGTCCCCGCTGTCCGGCACCCGGCTGACCGGGGCCATCACCGCGGTGGAGGTCTCGTTGTGCGGCCAGGCGTAGGCGTCCACGCCGGACTCGGCGTACGGCGTGCTCAGGCCGCCGGGCTCTGCGGCCACGACCGTCGGCTCACCCAGGTGGGGTGCCGCGGCCACCGCCTTGGCGAACTTGGCGGAGAACTCCCCGAACGTCAGGTGCTGGCTGCGCTCCCGGACCAGGCAGAACGACGCGATGTCCCAGAACGCGGTCGAGCCGCCGTTGCCCATCACGATCTCGTAGTCGTCGGGCACCGAGAACAGGGCGCGCAGCTGCTCACGGACCTGGCCGACCAGGTTGCGCACCGGCGCCTGCCGGTGCGAGGTGCCCATCAGCGAGGTGCCGGAGTCGGCGAGCGCGGAGAGTGCCGCGGTCGGGACCTTGGCCGGCCCGGCGCCGAAGCGGCCGTCCGCGGGCAGCAGGTGCTCGGGGATTCGGATCTCGGTCACGCGTGGTCTCCTTGGTGCTGCCGCCGGCGGGAAGCCCATTGTGGCACCCGCAAGCCCGGCACCGCCCCGTCGTGGGATCGGGTGCCGGGCTCGCGTCGTCAGGCCACGTCGCGCCGGCGTACCAGCCAGACGCTGACCAGGGGAAGCAGCACCACGTAGGCGACCGTGGTCCACAGCGCTTGGGAGCCCGAGACCGCCTGGATCACCCCTGGAGCAGAGTCCGGCCCGCCGGATCCGAGGAGGGAACCGGCCAACGAGCCCACCGCCGTGCCCGGCAGGAAGTGGGTGAACGTCTCCAGCCAGCTCAGCAGGGAACCGGCACTGCGCAGCAGGTTCTCGATGACCAACAGCCAGACCAGGCCGAGGCCCACCGACAGCGCTGGGCCCCTGGCGAGGACGCCGAGGAAGAAGCCGGCCAGCGCCCACATCCCCATGATCAGCAGGGCCGCGCCGAAGGACTGCCCGACCGCGCCGAAGGCGGGCCAGACCACGTGCTGGGAGGTGACCCCGGCGACCACCAGGGAGCTGCCCAGATCGAGGGCCAGCGTGGCCAGCACGACCCCGGTCACGATGGTCGCCAGTGCGCCCAGCGAGCCGGTCACGGAGGCCACGCGCGAGGGACCCTGGGTGAAGATCGTCTTCCAGGTGCCCCAGCCGAAGCCGCTGCCCGCGATGATCGCGCCCAGCACCATCATCAGCGCGCCGCCGAACATCGGCATCCCGCCGACAAGGGTGTCCGGCACGCCCGCGGGCATGATGGAAGCCAGCAGCGCGGCGTTGCTCTGACCCTCGGTGGAGAAGTTCGAGCTGCCGCTGTTGTAGGCGACGTAGTTGAGCACGTAGCCGAAGACTTCGTTGAGTCCGAGCCACACGCCCACGATCACCCAGACCGCGGGCCACCTGCGCAGCCGGAAGAGATCGGCTCGGATGCTGGCGAGTACCGGGTTGGTATGGGTGCCGATCGTCGCAGTCGTCGTGGTCATCTCACCGTCTCCATCGTCTCGGCCGGCCGGTCGGCCGGGGTAGTGGTCATCTCGAAGAAGACCTCCTCAAGAGTTCGTTCGCTGCCGGCAACCTCGTGCACGTCGAGGCCCTCGGCGACCAGCGCGCGGACCAGCTCCGGCGTGCGCTCGGCGGGTACGTCGACCAGCACCCCCTCGCCGTCCAGCTCGACCGCGTCCTCCCCGGCCAGCCGCATGCCGACCGCCAGGGCCCGGTCCACCGGGGTGGCGTGGACCCGGAGCCGGCGGCCGCCCCGGAGCTCGGAGACGCTCTCCTCGCGCAGCAGCCGGCCGCGGGCGATGATGCCGACCCGGTCGCAGATCTCCTCCACCTCGGCAAGCAGGTGGCTGGACAGCAGCACCGTCTGGCCACCCCCGGCCAGGTCGAGCACCAGCCGGCGAATGTCTGCCATGCCGGCCGGGTCCAGCCCGTTGGTGGGCTCGTCGAGCACGATCAGGTCCGGCTCGCCCATCAGGGCGGCCGCGACGCCGAGCCGCTGCTTCATGCCCAGCGAGTAGGACTTGAACTTGTCCTTCGCCCGGGAGGTCAGGTCGACGCGCTCCAGGGCCTGGTCGATGGCGGGGCCCTCGATGCCGCGGTAGCGGGCCAGCACCTGGAGGTTGGCACGTCCGGACAGGTAGGGGTAGAAGCCCGGGCCCTCGATCAGGGCGCCCACCCGGGCGGTCACCGCGGGCACGCCGGCCGGCTGGCCGAGCACCGAGGCGGATCCCGCGCTCGGCCGGACCAGGCCGAGCATCATCCTCAGTGTGGTGGTCTTGCCGGCTCCGTTGGGGCCGAGGAAGCCGTACACCTCGCCCCGTCGCACGGTCATGCTGACCCGGTCGACGGCGAGCCGGTCGCCGTACCGCTTGGTCAGCTCCTTGGTCTGCACTACTGGTTCGTCCATGCCCCAACCCTCGCCGCGGAGGGCTGCTGCGTCGTCCGTCCCGCAGCGACATCCGGCTACGCAGGGTTGCGTACGCCGGATACGTCCCGACCGTGACACCGGATCGGTCCGCGGTGCCTAGGGTTCGGGTCATGGTGACCACAGAGCCCACCTCCGCCTGGTGGCCCTGGACGCGCGACTGGTGGGTGGCCCCGCTGCTGGTGATCGAGGTGGCCGGCAGCATCGGCGCCAACCACGAGCGGACCGCCCTCCACCTGGCCCTGGCCGGCGTCCTGGCAGGCCTGGCCACCCTGGTGCTGCTCGCGTGGCGCCGCTGGCCGCTTGCCGCCCTGCTGGGCAACGCCGCCCTGACCTGCGCCTACTTCGCGACCGGCCAGGACAACGGACCGATCCTCTTCACGCCGGTGATCGCGACGTTCCTGATGGCGCGCAGCCGGCCGCCGCGAGTGACCGTGCCCTGGGTCGCGGTCGAGATCGGCGTGGGCATCCTGGGCCTGGCGCTGCGCAGCGCCCTGTGGGGCGACTGGTCCGGCGGCCAGGCGCTCGGGCAGAGCATCGTCACGATCGCGGTCCTGTTCGCCGCGGCCGCCTTCGGCAACAACCAGCGCACCCGCCACGAGGCCCGGGCGGACCGGGCCCGCCGGGCCGCCTCGGAGGAGCAGCTGCGGATGGCCCAGGACCTGCACGACGGCGTCGGCCACGGGCTCGCGGTGATCGCGATGCAGGCGGGGGTGGCGCTGCACGTGCTGGAGCGCGACCCCGACAAGGCGCGGGAGTCGCTGGAGGCGATCCGGGACACCAGCCGGGAGTCCCTGGCCGCCCTGCGGGCAGAGATCGGCCGGCTCGCACCGGCCGCACGCGGCCCGGCGCCGCTGGTGCCGCGCAACGGGATCGACGACCTGCCCGCGCTGGTCGACCGCGTGCGCGCGGGCGGGCTCGAGCTGAGCCTGGACACCGGAGGGATCTCCCGGCTGCCCGAGGCCGTGGACGGCACGATCTACCTGGTGGTCCAGGAGGCGCTGACCAACGTGCTGCGCCACTCCGGAGCCGGCTCGGCGGCGGTGCGGCTGTACGACGAGCACGCCGAGCGCTCCGTGCTGGCCACGGTGACCGACGACGGGCAGGGTGGACCCGTGCACGAGGGCATGGGGCTGACCGGGATGCGCGCCCGCGTCGAGGCGCTGGGCGGCTCGCTCGCCGTCGGCCCGAGCCCGGAGGGCTTCATGGTGTGGGCGCGGATCCCGCTGGGTCGCCGATGATCCGGGTCGCTGTCGTCGACGACCAGGCGCTGGTCCGGATGGGGCTGCGCACCCTGGTCGAGTCGGAGCCCGACCTCGAGCTGGCAGGAGAGGCCAGCGACGGGCGGTCCGGGCTCGCGCTGGTCCGTCGTGCCCGCCCCGACGTGGTGCTGTGCGACATCCGGATGCCCGGGATGGACGGCCTCGGCCTGCTCGCCGAGGTCACCGCGGACCCAGCTC
The DNA here is from genome assembly GCA_050699415.1 of Marmoricola sp. Lineage (GTDB taxonomy): Bacteria > Actinomycetota > Actinomycetes > Propionibacteriales > Nocardioidaceae > Marmoricola. Next base: position 22,365 of record JBOHDO010000075.1, on the reverse strand, counting down.
TCGAGCCGGTGCGGGTGGTCATGCTGACCACGTTCGAGCTCGACGAGTACGTCTTCGAGGCGCTGCGGTCGGGGGCGAGCGGGTTCCTGCTCAAGGACACCGAGCCCGAGCGGCTGCTCGACGCCGTACGCGTGGTGGCCGACGGCGGCTCGCTGCTGTCACCGTCGGTGACCCGCCGGGTGATCGAGCGGTTCGGCAGCCACTCCGCATCGAGCCCGCACCCGGAGATCGACCGGCTCACCGAACGCGAGCGAGAGATCGTCGGCTGGGTCGCGACGGGCCGGTCCAACGCCGAGATCGCCGAGCTGCTGGTGGTCAGCCCCGACACGGTGCGCACCCACGTCAGCCGGGCCATGGTCAAGCTGGCCGCCCGCGACCGGGCCCAGCTGGTGGTGTTCGCGATCCAGTCGGGCCTGCAGGCCCGGGAGTAGCCGAACCGGGGTCCGCCGCCCGGGTCACGCCTTCGGGCGTGCGCAGTCCATGAAGATGTGCGTGTAGGGGATGTGCAGCAGGTCGTGGTGCACCGAGACGGTGACATCCCCGAACGCGCTGCTCGCCAGCCGCTCGTAGCCCTCGGGTGAGAGGATGCTCTGCCCCCGGTCGCGGCTGACCACGAACCTGGACGCTCGCGACATGTCGGGCGTGTACGCCGCGTCCAGCGTCACCATCCTGCCGCCCTCGGCCAGCGCGCTGCGGGCGACGTCGAACAGGTGCAGTGCCTGGTCCTCGTCGATGTGGTGCAGCAGGCTCTTGGCGATGATCACGTCGAACTCGCCCAGGCCGTCGGCCACGAGGTCGACCACGTCGCCGACCTCGTAGCGGCCCAGGTGGCCGTAGTTGCGCTGTGCGGCCGCGATGTACGCCGAGCTCAGGTCCGAGCCGGTGTAGGCGACGCCGGGCAGGTAGGTGACCAGGTCGCCGGGACCGCAGCCGACGTCGAGGACCCGGAGGCCGGGCCGCGGCCGCACGTGGTTGTCAACCAGCTCCTCGCGCACCCCGGCCGAGCCGACCACCTTCTGGAAGGTGCTGTAGACCAGCGGGTTGGACAGGACAGCGTGCAGACCGGAGGTGCGTTGTGCCATGGGATCCCTTGCTGGGCGAGAGTGCCGGCTGGAGTGAGGGGAGTCTACTCAGTCGGGCGATGGCGTTCGCGATCCAGTCTGGCCGGTACGCGGACCGTTGTGGTCGTCCGGGTACGCGCTGGCTGGGAGAGTGTCGTCGCGACCTGCCGGGAGCAGTGGGATAGCGCGGCAGCACTGCTGGAGGAGGAGTACGCCGTGACCGGCCTCGACTTCTCGCCCGCGATGGTCGCCGGGGCCCGGGCGAAGGCCCCGACCGGCGACTTCGTGGTGGGCGACGCCGCCACGCCGCCGTTGCTGCTGGGTGGCTTTGACGCGGTGCTGTCCAGGCACGTGCTGTGGGGCGGGCCGGTCTGCGACGAGCGCTACCTGCTGGTGAGCAGGCGATGACAAGCCGGACTACCCGGAGCCGGCGGCCAGCCCGATCAGCTCCTGGGCCAGCGGGGACGGACGACGGCCCAGCCAGATCGCGGTGAGGGGGCGTTCGGCCACCAGGCCACGCACGGTCAGCTCGACCAGGTCGCCGGTGGCCAGATCCGCGGTGACCGCCCGGGCGCTGAGTACGCCGACCCCGCCCCCGGCCCGGACGGTGGCCACGATCGTGGCGGTGGACCCGAGCGCGGTCGCGTGGGGGAGTGCTGGCGGCTCGTCGCGGCGCAGCGCCGCGGCCAGCGCATGCAGGAAGGTGTCCCGGGTGCCGGAGCCGGGCTCGCGCAGCAGCAGGGGAAGGTCGACCAGGTCCGCCGGGTGCAGCGGCTCGCCGCTCCGGGCGGCCAACGGGTAACGCGCGGAGACCACCAGGGCCAGCCGGTCGGTGCCGACCTGCTGCCCGGTCATCCCGCGGGGCAGGTCCGGCGCCTCGATGAACCCGACGTCGGCCGCCCCCGAGGCCACCTGCCCGGCCACCCCGTGGCTGTTCGCGACGGATGCGGCCACGTCAAGGTCCGGGTGACGGCGGCGCAGCGCCAGCAGCCAGGGTGGCATCAGGTACTCCGCCACGGTCAGGCTCGCTGCCACCCGCAGCCGGACGTCCCGGGTCTCGCGCAGCGTGGTCACGCCATCGGTGAGGGTGCGGGCGGACTCCACTACTCCGGCGGCCCAGGCGACCACGGCCTCGCCGGAGGGGGTGAGCGTGGTGCCGCGGGAGGAGCGGACCAGGACCGCCACGCCGAGCTGGCGCTCCAGCCGGGACAGTCGCGCGCTGGCGCTGGGCTGGCTGATCCCGTGCGCCGCAGCCGCCCGGCCCACGCTGCCGAGCTCGGCCACGGACAGCAGCAGGTCCAGCGAGGCGAGGTTGGGGGTCCAGCGCGGCAACATGCTCACATGGTGGCCCACTGCAGCAGCAGGCTGGTCACCGACACCAGCAGCCACAGCGTGGCGCCCAGCAGCAGTGGCCGTGCGCCGGCCCGCCGCAGCGCCGGTACGTCGGTGGACAGCCCGATCGCCGCCAGCGCCATCGTGACCAGGAACAGCGAGGCCCGCTCCAGCGGCTGGTGTGCCGCCGCCGGCACCAGGCCGGCGCTGTTGCCGGCGGCGACCACCACGAACCCGACCAGGAACCAGGGCACCAGCCGCCACACCCGGGCGAGCACGCCCTCCACCGCGGCGGCTTCCCCGGGCGCGCCTCTGCCGGCGCGGCGGGCCGCCAGGGCGCTCAGGCCGACGCAGACCGGGACGATCATCAGGGTGCGGGTCAGCTTCACCACGACCGCGTGGTTGCCGGCCTCGGCGCCGTACGTCGTGGCGGCGGCCACGACCGAGGAGGTGTCGTTGACCGCCGTACCCGCGAACAGGCCGAACGCGTCCTGGCCCATCCCCAGCAGGTGGCCCAGTGGTGGGAACAGCAGCACCGCGATGATGTTGAAGCAGAAGATCGTCGATATCGCGTAGGCGATGGCGTTGCTGCGGGCGCGGATGACCGGGCTAACGGCCGCGATCGCGGAGGCACCGCAGATGCCGGTGCCGACCCCGATCAGCGTGCGCAGGTCGGCCTCGATGCCCAGCCGCCTGCCGAGCAGGTGGGCGGCGGTCAGGCAGACCCCCAGGGTGCCGAGCATGACCGGCAGCGAGGAGACACCGACGTGGGCAACCTCGGCCAGGGAGAGCTGCGAACCGAGCACCACCACCGCGAGCTGCAGCACCAGCCCCGAGGCGACCCTGATGCCCGGCGCAAGCGCGGCCCGCCGGTGCGCGAGCCCGCTGAGCAGGACACCGATCACGATGCCGGCGACCGGGGCACCGAGCAGCGGCAGCAGGGATCCGACGCCGGTGGCGACCACGGCGATGGCGACCGCCGCGACCAGCCCGGGCAGCGCCGACCCCGGCCCCGCAGCGGTGGCCGGGCGCTCGCCCGAGATGGCAGTCGACATCACGCTGCCACGCTCTCCCGCGCCCGCGCCTTCCGGTAGCCACCCATCAGCAACCAGAGTCATAGCCATCGGCTATGGCAGGGTGGCGCGACTACGCCCCTACGGGACCGCGAGGAGGCAGTAGTCCCTCACGCTTCTGCGCCGGATCCGACCCTGGAGGAGCAGGAACGTGAGGGACTACCCGTGCAGGGCGAGGTGAGACGCCACCGGGAGCGTGTTCAGCCGGCCCAGGCGGAGTCCCAGCCCGCGACGTCGGAGGCGGGCCGGGAGGCGGGACCGGCGTAGAGCGCCGAGGGGCGGACCAGCCGGCCGGTGCGCTTCTGCTCCAGGATGTGTGCCGACCAGCCCGCCGTACGCGCGCAGGTGAACATCGAGGTGAACATGTGCGGCGGCACCTGCGCGAAGTCCAGCACGATCGCGGCCCAGAACTCCACGTTGGTCTCGAGGACGCGGTCGGGGCGGCGCTCGCGCAGCTCGGCCAGCGCGGCCTTCTCCAGCGCCTCCGCGACCTCGTAGCGGGGGGCGCCCAGCTCCTGGGCGGTACGCCGCAGCACCCGGGCGCGCGGGTCCTCGGCCCGGTAGACCCGGTGCCCGAAGCCCATCAGCCGCTCCTTGTTGTCCAGCAGCCGCCTGACGTAGGAGCGGGCGTCCCCGGTGCGCTCCACCTCCTCGATCATGTGCAGCACCCGCGACGGCGCGCCACCGTGCAGCGGGCCGCTCATCGCCCCGATCGCCCCGGACAGGGCGGCACCCACGTCGGCTCCGGTGGAGGTGATCACCCGGGAGGTGAACGTCGAGGCGTTCATGCCGTGCTCGGCCGCGGAGCTCCAGTAGGCGTCGACCGCGCGGATGTGCCTGGGGTCGGGCTCGCCGCGCCACCGGATCATGAACCGCTCGGTGATGGTCCTGGCCTCGTCCACCCGGGCCTGGGGCACCATCGGCTGGCCGATGCCCCGCGCGGCCTGGCCGACGTAGGACAGCACCATCACCGCGGCGCGGGCCAGGTCGTCGCGGACCTGCGTATCGTCGATGTCGTAGGTCGGCTGCAACCCCCACACCGGGGCGAGCTGGGCCACCGCGGACTGGATGTCGACCCGGATGTCGCCGGTGTGCACCGGGAGCGGGAACGGCTCGGCCGGGGGCATCCCGGGCTCGTAGGCACCATCGACCAGCAGGCCCCAGACCTTCTCGAACGGGATCCGGCCCACGATCTCCTCGATGTCGACGCCGCGGTAGCGCAGCGCGCCGCCGTCCTTGTCCGGCTCGGCGATCTCGGTCCGGAAGGCGATCACGCCCTCGAGCCCTTCTGCTACCTCGGTCATGTCGCTCCTGTCGTGCGGACGTCAGGTCGCCTGCATTGTGCCAGCAACCACTATCGTCGCGTCATGGACGCCGACGCGGCGCGGATGCGCAGGGAGTACGAGCTCAGCGGGCTCGACGAGGGCGACCTGGCCGCGGACCCGGTGGCGATGTTCGACCGCTGGTTCACCGACGCCCGCGACGGCGGCGTGTACGAGCCGAACGCCATGGTGCTCGCGACGGCGCACGAGGGCCACCCGTCCGCACGGGCGGTGCTGCTCAAGGGGTACGACGACGCCGGGTTCTGCTTCTTCACCAACCGCGGCTCGCGCAAGGCCCGGGAGCTGGCCGACGAGCCGCGGTGCGCGCTGGTGTTCTGGTGGTTCGAGCTGCAGCGACAGGTGCGGGTCGAAGGGGAGGCCCGGCCGCTGTCGCGCACCGAGGACGAGGCCTACTTCGCCACCCGGCCCCGGCCGTCGCAGCTGGGAGCCTGGGCCTCGGAGCAGTCGTCGGCGGTCGCGGGACGGGCCGAGCTCGACGCGGCGTACGCCGAGACCGAGCAGCGCTTCGCCGGGGAGGACATCCCGTGCCCGCCGTTCTGGGGCGGCTACCGGGTGGTCCCCGACGTGGTCGAGTTCTGGCAGGGCCGGGCCGGCCGGATGCACGACCGGCTGGTCTACCGCCGAGCAGCGTCCGGGTGGACGACCGAACGTCGGGCACCGTGACCGGGCCGGGGCGCGGGGACGGGATGGCGGCACTGACCGCTGCCCTCGGCGGCCGGCTGGCGTTCGGCGCCGACTACAACCCCGAGCAGTGGCCGGAGGACGTCCAGGACCAAGACGTCGCGCTGGCGCAGCAGGCCGGCGTCAACCTGGTCAGCGTCGGGATCTTCTCGTGGGCGCTGCTCGAGCCCTCGCCGGGACGGTTCGAGTTCGGCTGGCTGGACCGGGTGCTCGACCGGCTGCACGCCGGGGGCATCGCGGTCGACCTCGCCACCGCGACCGCCTCGCCGCCACCGTGGTTCCTGGTCGACCACCCGGACGCGGCCCTGGTCGACGAGCTGGGCCACCGGCGCTGCTTCGGAGCCCGGCAGGCCTACTGCCCCTCCTCGCCGGCGTACCGCGACGCCGCGGTGGCGCTGGCCGACCGCATGGCCCGGCACTACGCGGGCCATCCCGCGGTGGTGCTGTGGCACCTGAACAACGAGTTCGGCTGCCACAACTGGCACTGTTTCTGCCCGACCTCGGCGGCGGCCTTCCGGGAGTGGCTGCTGGCCCGCCACGGCAGCCTGGCGGCGCTCAACGACCACTGGGGAACGGCGTTCTGGAGCCAGCACTACACCGACTGGACCCAGGTCGAGCCGCCCCGCCGGGTCTCCTACCGCACCTTCGCGAACCCCGCCCAGCAGCTGGACTGGTGGCGGTTCTCCTCCGACGCGATGCTGGAGTGCATGCGGGCCGAGGCCGACGCGGTGCGTGTGGTCGCACGGCAGCCGGTCACCAGCAACTTCATGGGGTTCCACAAGCCTGCGGACTACCGGTCGTGGGTCGCCCACGAGGACGTCGTCTCCAACGACCACTACCTCCTCGGCGACGACCCGAACCCGGTCCAGCAGCTGGCGATGACCGCCGACCTGGTGCGTTCGCTCGCCGGCCGGCGGCCCTGGCTGCTGATGGAGCACTCGACCTCGGCGGTGAACTGGCAGCCGCGCAACCTCGCCAAGTCCGCGGGCCAGATGCGCCGGAACTCCCTGCAGCACGTGGCCCGGGGCGCGGACGGCGCGATGTTCTTCCAGTGGCGGGCCTCCCGGGCGGGCGCGGAGAAGTTCCACTCCGCGATGGTCCCGCACGCGGGCACCGACAGCCGGCTGTGGCGCGACGTGGTGGACCTCGGCGCCGACCTGGCGGCGCTCGCGGAGGTCGCCGGCTCGCGTACGGCGCCCGCGCCGGTCGCGATCGTGTTCGACTGGCCGTCCTGGTGGGCTGCCGAGCTGGACTCCCACCCGTCGGTCGACGTGGCGCCGCTGGCCTCGGCCCGCCGGTGGCACGAGCAGTGCTGGTCGCGCAGCGTCGGCGTCGACGTCGTCGGCGTGACCGACCCGTTGCAGTCCTACGAGGTCGTGGTGGTGCCGGTCCAGTACCTGCTCGACGCGGCCTCCGCGGACCGGTTGGCGGACTACGTGCGGGACGGCGGCACGCTGGTGACGACGTACTTCTCCGGGATCGTGGACGAGCACGACCGGATCCACCCGGGCGGCTATCCCGGCGCGCTGCGGGACCTGCTCGGGGTGCGCATCGAGGAGTTCCACCCGCTGCCGGCGGACGACAGCGTCCCGCTCACCGACTTCGGCTCCGGCACGGTGTGGAGCGAGTTCGGTCGGGCCGCCGGCGCCGAGGTGCTCGCCAGCTATGCGACGGGGGACTGCAGCGGCCGCCCGGCGGTCACCCGGCACCGGGTCGGCTCGGGCACGGCCTGGTACGTCGGCACCGAGCTGTCCGACTCCGGCCTGACGCAGCTCGCCGGCGCCGTGTTCGGCGAGGCCGGCGTGGAGCCGGTGGTCGCCGGGCTGCCGGCGGGCGTCGAGGCGCTCCGCCGGGTCGGAGGATCGGCGAGCTACCTCTTCTGCATCAACCACACCGACGCCGACGTGCCGCTGCCGGCCGCGGGCGTCGACCTGCTTTCGGGCAGGTCGGCCGAGACCCACACGGTGGTGGCCGGGGGCGTCGTGGTCGTCCGGGAGGACGCCGGACGCTAGCCCTTCGTGCTGCCCAGGGTGAGGCCTGCGATGAACTGCCGCTGCAGGATCAGGTAGACGATCAGGGTCGGAGCGGCCACGATCAGTGACCCCGCGGCGAGCAGGTTGTTGTCGACGGCGTAGGTGCCCTTGAGGTCGTTCAGCGCGGTCGTGATCGGATACTTCGACCCGGTCGAGATCAGCGCCAGCGCCCAGAAGAAGTCGTTGTAGATCCACGTGGTCAGCAGCGTCGCCATGGCCGCGAGGGCGGGCCGGGTCAGCGGCAGCGTGATGTTCCAGTACTGCCGCCACACCGACGCCCCGTCCACCTGCGCCGCCTCGGTGATGCTGGTTGGTACCGACTTCATGTAGTTGCTCAGCACGAAGACGCAGAAGCCCAGCTGGAAGGACACGTTGATCACGACCAGTCCCGCGATCGAGTCGTAGAGCTTGCCGGAGTCGCTGAGCCACGCCGGGACCATGATCGCGTTGTAGAGCTTGAACAGCGGCGCGAGGAAGACCTGCTGCGGCAGCAGGTTCCCGGCCGTGAACAGCAGCAGCAGGGGCAGCCCGAACCGCAGGTGGAGCCGCGAGATCACGAACGCGAGCGCCGAGGCCAGGAACAGCGTGAGCAGGACCGCCGGCACGGTGATCCACAGCGAGTTGATGAAGTAGTGCAACACGCTGCCCTCGGTCCAGGCGTCCTTGTAGTTCTGGAACGTCAGCGAGTGGGGCAGCGAGACGTAGCCGTACTTGTTGGTCTCCTGCAGGGGACGCAACGACAGGTAGATCGCCCACAGCACCGGGATGATCCACCCCACCGCGGCGACGAACAGGAAGACCTGCGCGCCGATGTTGGCGAACCTGCGGTTGCCGCCAGCCATGCCCCGCGACGTATGACGCCGGGTGAGGCCCGAGGAGCCCAGGGCGGGCGTGGTGGTGGCCATCAGTCCTCGTCCTTCCGGAACTGCTGGACCAGGAAGAACGTGATCGGGATGATCGAGACCAGCAGCAGGATCACGCCGATCGCCGAGCCGTAGCCGATCCGGTTCCCCGGGCCGGTGATCTGCGTGGTGATCATCGCCGAGAGCAGCTGCAGCCCGATGCCGCCCTGGTTGGTGATGTAGACCAGGTCGAAAGCGCGCAGCGACTCGATCACGGTCACCACGACGATGATCGCGTTGACCGGACGCATCACCGGGAACACCACCCGCCAGAAGGTCTGCCATCCGTTCGCTCCGTCGAGTGCTGCGGACTCCTTCAGCGCCGGGTCGACCGCCTTGAGGCCGGAGAGGTAGAGCACCATGACGTAGCCGGCCTGGCGCCAGGTGGCCTCCACCAGCACGGCCCACAGATTGATGTGCGGGTTGCCGAGGAAGTCGACGCCGCCCGAGGACCCGTGCCCGATCACGGTGTTCAGCAGGCCACCGTTGGTGGTGTAGATGATCTGCCAGATGATGCCGATGAGGGCCAGCGAGAGCATCACCGGAAGGAAGAAGACGCTCTGGTAGATGCGGCTGCCGCGCAGGCCGCGGTCGAGCAGCACGGCCAGCAGCATCCCCAGCGGGGTGGCGATGAGGATGAACACCAGCAGCCAGATGACGTTGTGTCGCACCGCCGGCCAGAAGGACGGATCGACGTGGACCAGGTTGCTGTAGTTCTCCATCCCGATCCACTTGACCGGCGCCGCCCCGGTGGCATCGGTGAAGGAGAACAGCACCGTGGCCACGGCCGGCCCCCAGATGAAGACCAGGTCCAGCCCCAGCGGGACCACGATCATCAACGTGACCACGACCTTGTCGCGGCGCGTCATCCGGGAAAGCCGACGGCGGGCGCGGCCCTTCCGGGGGGCGCCCGCCGCGGCGGATGCGATGCTCATCGGGTCGGGTCGTGTCCCCGGCTCACGTGAAGATCGTCTTGGCCTGAGACTCCAGCGACTTGCACACTGCCTTGCTGTCCTGGCTGTTGATGAACTGCTGCAACGCGTCCTGCACGACCGGGTAGGCGAAGTCGGGACGGGTGTCGCGATCGAGGAACTGGGCGATGTTCTTGGTGCTGGAGATGATCGCCGCCGAGTCCTTCTGCAGCTGGTTGTAGCTGCTCTTGTCGTAGTCGCTGGCCGTACCGACGTCGGTCGGGTCGGAGGCGAGGTACTTCGACTCCGCCTTCGCGGTCCCGATGTACTCCAGGAGCTTGGTCGCCCCGGCCTTGTTCTTCGGGTCCTTCGACATCATGAAACCGTCGATGGGGGCGTCGATCCCGCTGTTCACCGGGTACGTCGGATCGATCTGGGGGAACGGGAAGAACTTCAGGTCGGGGAGGTTCGCCTTGCTGAACTGCTGGCCGACCTGACCGGCACCCAGGAACATCATCCCGGCCTTCTTGTTCTGCAGCGCCTGTGCGCCCTCCTCCCAGGTCAGCCCGTTGGCCCCGCTGGTGTAGTAGGGGAACAGCTGCTTCCACCTGTCGAAGACCGCGACCACCTTGGGGTCGGTCCACGAGTGCTTGTGGGCCATCAGGTCGACGTGGAACTGGTAGCCGTTCATGCGCATGTTGATGATGTCGAAGGTTCCCATGGCCGGCCAGCCGTCCTTGTCGGTGAAGGAGACCGGGGTCAGGCCGTCGGACTTCATCTTCTTGCACAGGGCGACCAGCTCGTCCCACGTCTTGGGGACCTTGTACCCGTGGGAGTCGAAGACGCTCTTGCGGTAGTTCAACACCCACGGGTAGTTGTAGAGCGGCACGAAGTAGTAGTGCCCATCCTCGCCCTTGGACGCCTGCTTGATCGACTCCGGGAAGTGCGATCCGATCTTCTTCCAGACGTCGTCGATGGGGGAGGCGAGGCCCTGGGCCGCGAAGAACCGCATCCGGTATCCGGCGAACCACGAGAACACGTCGTCCGGGGTGCCCTGCAGGTAGCTCTGGATCTTGTTCTGGAAGGTGTTGTGGTCGACGGTGTTGACCTGGGCCTTCAGGCCGCTGGACTTGTCGAAGCCGGAGATCATCGAGGCGAAGGCCTGCTTCACCCCGGGGTCGGAGTAGTTCGACCCGATCGAGACGGTCTTGGAGGCCGACCCAGACCCTGACGGGCCGGAGCTGCCGCAGGCGGTGAGCACCTCCGGGACCCCGGCGATCGCCAGCGCAGCGAGGCCCCCCTTGAGCAGGGACCGGCGGCTGAAACCGGCTTCCGGCGACGAAGTCTCCACGGGCACGACTCCTCCTAGGGCAAACGAGGTCAAACAGGTTCGAACGGTTCCGATCAAATACCCACGGGCAGTCTCGCGGGTGACCTACGCCACTGTCAACGACCAGACGGGTACCTTTCGGTCACGGTTCCGCTCCAGGGTCAGACCTCGACGACGACCACCTCGGGCACTTGCTCACGCAGCTCCGCCTGTGCCCGGGCGGACAGCCCGCTGTCGGTCACCACGATGTCGGCCGCCGACAGCGGCGCGATCTCGGCGAAGCCGACCACCCCCCACTTCGAGGAGTCGGTCACCACGATCACCTCACGCGCTGCCGCTATCAACGCCTGGTTGGTCTTGGCCTCGGCCAGGTTGGGGGTGGTGAACCCGGCGTCGCGGTCGGCCCCGTGCACGCCGAGGAAGAGCTGGTCCACGTGCAGTCCGGCGATCGACCGGTCGGCGACGGGGCCGACGAGGGCGGCGCTCGGCGTACGCACGCCACCGGTCAGGATCACGCTCAGCTGGTGGTTCTCCCGGGCGATCGCGTCGGCCACCACGGGAGAGTTCGTGATGACGGTCAGGTCGGGCATCGCGGCGATCAACCGGGTCATCGACCAGGTGGTCGTCCCGGCGGAGAGGGCCACGGCCGCCCCCGGCCGGATCAGCGATGCCGCGCGGGTGGCGATGGCGACCTTGGCGGGCTCGGCCAGCTGGCTCTTGGCCTCGAAGCCCGGCTCGAAGGTCGCGGTGCCGCCGATCACCGCACCGCCGTGGACCTTCTCGGCGAGGCCCTCGGTGCTGAGCAGCTCGAGGTCGCGCCGGATGGTCATGTCGGAGACGCCCAGGAGCTCGGTCAGCTCGGCCACCTTCACGGCGCCGGTACGCCGCAGCTCGGCGAGGATCCGCTGTTGTCGCTGCTGTGCCAACATGTTGGGTCCGCCTGTCGTGGTCCTGATCTGCACAGGATCGAACAATCCTCAACGGCTGGCAAGTCCCGCTGTTGCCGGTTCGAGCGTGTCGTACCGGCACACCGGCTCGTTGGAGGGCGCGTGAGGGCAGACCGGGTGCGCGTCCTGCTCGCCGTCCTGCTGCCGCTCGCGCTGCTGCCGTTGCTCGGCACCGGTGGAGCCGCGGCGGAGGGGCCGATGACCACCCCACGGCGTTCTGCTCCTCCGCTCCGCTCCTCCGCACAACGCCGCGGGGACCCCGGGGTGAGCGTCGACCAGCGGTTCACGGCCTCCGACGGCGTGTCACTGGCCACCACGCTGACCGGCCGCGCTCCGATGGCGCCGCGGCCGACGGTGGTGGAGTTCAGCCCGTACGGCCGGAACAGCCAGACGCTCTCCGTCGGCCCGGAGTACAACTACCTGCTGGTCCAGGACCGCGGCACCGGGGACAGCGACGGCCGGTTCGACGCGCTGGGCCCGCGGAGCCAGCAGGACGTGCACGAGGTGCTGCAGTGGGCCTGCCACCAGCCGTGGAGCAACGGGGACCTCGCGCTGAACGGCTTCTCGGCCAGCGCGATCATCGTCTACAACTCGCTGCACGAGCGGCTGCCCTGCGTGAAGGCGGCCATCCTGAAGTCCGGCACGTTCGAGCTGTACCGGGACCTGCTGGTGCCCGGCGGGATCAACAACATCCTCCCCGGAGCCGGTGTGCTCGCCCTGATCGGCGCCCCGGCCCTGATGCAGGGTGGCGACCGGCTGCAGCGCAACCCGTCGTCGGCCCTCGACGTCGCGGGCGGCCTGCTCACCGCGGGCCTGGACGACCTGAAGCACCCGACCCAGGACTCCTGGTGGCGACAGCGCGGCTTCCGCGGGGACGTCAACCACCTGCCGATCCTGATGGTCGACGGCTTCTTCGACGTCGAGTCCCGCGGCGCCTTCCAGGCGTACCAGGCGCTGAAGGGCGACGGCGCCCACCTGCTCGTGGTCGGCGGCCACGACGGGGCTCCGGCGGGCACCGACGACGGGGTGGCACAGGCGCACGCCTGGCTGGACCACTACGTGCGCGGCGTCGACAACGGTGTCACGCGCAGGCCGCGGGTCCAGGCGCTGCTGTCCGACGGTGCGCGCGAGTCCTACCTGGCCGGAGACTTCGTCCGGTACGCCGCCCCCGACTGGCCGGTGCCGGGCACCCGGTGGACAGCGCTGCACCTGAGCCCTGCGCGCAGCGGGACGGCCCACTCGCTCAACGACGGGTCGCTCACCCTCGGTACACCCGGACGCATCGTCACCCAGCGCTACCCGGCGCTGCCCTCGGACCCGTTCGCGACCGACGTGCCCAACGCCGCGATCGTGGGGGCGTCGGGAGTGAACCGGCTGAGCAGCCAGCTGCCCAGGCTCACCGAGATGGACACCGCCGAGGCGGACGGGCTCAGCTTCACCACCGCAACCCTGCGCCACCACGTGCTGGCCGCGGGCCCGCTGGACCTCGACCTGCGGCTGTCCAGCACCGCGCCGTCGACCCACATCTGGGCCGTGCTGTCCGACGTCTCGCCCGACGGCCACGCCCACCCGCTGACGGTCGGCCGGCTCAACACCTCCTTCCCGCGGGTCGTGGCCGACAGGTCGCTGTACTCCGGCGGTCGGCTGGTGCAGCCGTACGGCGACTTCGGCACCCGGGACGACGCCGCCCTGGGACGGGCGCGCCAGTACCACGTCGAGCTCTGGCCGGTGGGAAACCGGTTCAGGGCGGGCGACCGGATCCGGCTGGACATCGTCGGGGCCTCGGCGGCCTCGCTGCCCGGCGTCCCCGCGCTGGACTCGGTGGTGGTGGGCGGCCGCCAGGGCGGCGTCCTGCGCTTCCCGGTGCTGCCCGGCAGCGACCTCGCCACCGCCCTGCCCTGACCGGAAAAAGCATTTGTGAGTGAGTGCTCACTCAGTTAGAGTGGTCCGGCCATGCCACGAGCCACCCCGATGTCCGCCGACGAGCGCCGCAGCGCGCTCGTCGAGGCGACCCTGCCCCTGCTCTACGAGCACGGCCAGGCGGTGACCACGCGGCAGATCGCCGAGGCGGCCGGGGTCGCCGAGGGCACCATCTTCCGGGTCTTCGACTCCAAGGACGACCTGGTGCTCGAGGCGATGGAGCGTGGCCTCGACATCGAGCCGTTCCTCGCCGACCTGGAGCGCATCGACGGCGAGCAGGACCTGCGCGGACGGCTCCTGGACATGACCACCCTGCTGCAGATCCGCTTCCGGGGCATCTTCACGCTGATGACCGCGATGGGGATCGTCGGCCCGCCGCGCCGCGACCACAGCCATCTCGCGGAGAACCGGCGCCGGACCGAGAAGCTGATGGTCGCCATTGTCGAGCCGGACGCGGACCGGATCTCCTGCCGCCCCGGGCAGCTGGTGCACGTGCTGAGGATGCTGACCTTCTCGGGCACCCATCCCCACATCAGTGAGGGGCATCGGCTCGCCCCCGAGGAGATCGTGTCCGTCGTGCTCGACGGCGTGCTGAAGAAGGGCGGCAGCTGATGCTCCTGCGACTGGTCAAGCAGTTCCTGGCGCCGTACAAGAAGTGGATCGCGGGGATCGTCGCGCTGCAGTTCGTGGGAACGGTGGCGGCGCTCTACCTCCCCAGCCTCAACGCCGACATCATCGACAAGGGCGTGGTCACCGGGGACATGGGCGCGATCCTGCGCTACGGCGGGATCATGCTGGCGTTCGCCTGCCTGCAGATCGTCTGCTCGGTCGGTGCGGTCTACTGCGCCGCACGTACGTCGATGGCCTTCGGCCGTGACGTCCGTGCCGGGATCTTCCACCGGGTCGGCTCGTTCTCGGCGCGCGAGGTGCAGCACTTCGGCCCGCCGTCGCTGATCACCCGCGAGACCAACGACGTCCAGCAGGTGCAGATGCTCGTGCTGATGTCGTTCACGCTGATGGTGATGGCCCCGATCATGATGGTCGGCGGGATCATCATGGCGATGCGGGTCAACTTCGGGCTGTCCTGGCTGATCGCGGTGAGCGTGCCGATCCTGGCAGTCTCGATCGGCTTCGTGATCACCCACATGGTGCCGCACTTCCGGAAGATGCAGGTGCGCATCGACGAGGTCAACCGGCTGCTGCGCGAGCAGATCACCGGCGTGCGGGTGGTGCGCGCGTTCGTGCGCGAGCCGCAGGAGACCGAGCGCTTCCGCGTCGCCAACACCGACCTCACCGACGTCGCGATCCACGCGGGCCGGTGGATGGCGGCGATGTTCCCGACGGTGATGGTGATCGCGAACCTGGCCTCCGTCGCGGTGCTGTGGTTCGGCGGTCACCGCATCGACAACGGCCACATGGAGGTCGGCGAGCTGACCGCCTACCTCTCCTACATCATGCAGATCCTGATGTCGGTGATGATGGGCACCTTCATGATGATGATGATCCCGCGGGCGGCGGTGTGCGCCGAGCGGATCGTCGAGGTGCTGGAGACCGACAGCTCGGTCGTGCCCGCGGAGCAGCCGGTGACCCGGGCGGGCGAGCACGGCACGCTGCGCTTCGAGCACGTGCAGTTCAGCTATCCGGGGGCGGACGTGCCGGTGCTCCGCGAGGTCTCCTTCGAGGCCTCGCCCGGGCAGACCGTCGCGGTGATCGGCTCCACCGGTGCCGGCAAGTCCACGATGGTCAACCTGGTGCCCCGGCTGTTCGACGTCACCGGAGGGGCGGTTCATGTCGACGGGGTCGACGTACGACGGCTGGAGCCGGAGGTGCTGTGGGCCAGGCTCGGCCTGATCCCGCAGAAGGCGTTCCTGTTCTCGGGGACGGTCGCCTCCAACCTCCGGTACGGCAAGGACGATGCCACCGAGGAGGAGATGCGGGAGGCGCTGGAGATCGCCCAGGCCCGCGACTTCGTCGAGGCGATGCCGGAGGGGCTCGAGGCCCGGATCGCCCAGGGCGGCACGAACCTGTCCGGCGGGCAGCGCCAGCGGCTCGCGATCGCTCGTGCGCTGATCCGGCGCCCGGAGATCTACCTGTTCGACGACTCCTTCTCCGCCCTCGACCTGGCCACCGACGCCCGGCTGCGGGCCGCGCTCAAGCCCGTCACCCGTGAGTCCACGGTGGTCATCGTGGCCCAGCGGGTCTCCACGATCCGCGACGCAGATCGCATCCTGGTGCTCGAGGACGGCGCCCTGGTCGGCAGCGGCACCCACACCGAGCTGCTGGAGACCTGCGGCACCTACCAGGAGATCGTCGAGTCCCAGATGACCGCCGAGGAGGCTGCCTGATGAGCCAGCAGCCCAGCAACGGCGTCCCCCGACCGGAGCCGGACGGCGCGCCGGGTGCCTCGACCGGCCAGACCACCGGGGACTCCGGCCGGCTCAAGGAGACCGAGCGGGTCCAGGCCGGCGGCGGGCCCGGACGCGGCGGCCCCTGGGGCGGCGGCATGGTGGGGCAGAAGGCCACGAACTTCGGGCCGACGGTCAAGCGCCTGCTGCGCCGGATGGGGCCCGAGCGGGTGAAGGCACTGGGCGTGGTCGCGCTCGCGGTGTGCAGCGTCGTACTGATCGCCATCGGCCCGAAGGTCCTCGGCCGCGCGACCGACCTGATCTTCGGCGGCCTGATCGGCAAGCGGGTCCTGCCGCACGGCACCCAGCAGCAGGTCATCGCCCATCTCGACGCCGCGGGCAACCACACCAAGGCCGACCTGCTCTCCTCGATGCACCTGACCCTCGGGGTGGACTTCGGCGCCGTGGGCAAGGTGCTGCTGCTCGCGCTCCTGGTCTACGCCGGCGGGGCGCTGCTCAGCTTCGGCCAGGGCTACCTGCTCAACGACGTGGTGCAGGGCACCGTCAAGCGGATGCGTGGCGACGTCGAGGACAAGGTCAACCGGCTGCCGCTGAGCTACTTCGACCGGCAGCCGCGCGGCGAGCTGCTCAGCCGCGTCACCAACGACATCGACAACATCGGCCAGACCCTGCAGCAGACCATGAGCCAGCTGCTCACCAGCCTGCTCACCGTGGCGGCGGTCATGGCGATGATGTTCTGGATCTCCTGGCTGCTGGCACTGGTCGCGCTGGTGTCGGTGCCGGTCGCGATGTTCTGCGCCCGCAAGGTGATGGGCCGGTCCCAGCCGCTGTTCATCGACCAGTGGCGCCGTACCGGTCGGCTCAACTCCCACATCGAGGAGACCTTCACCGGCCACGCGCTGGTGAAGGTGTTCGGCAAGCAGCGCGAGGCCGAGCAGACCTTCGAGGTCGAGAACGAGGCCCTGTACAAGTCGTCCTTCGGGGCGCAGTTCGTCAGCGGGCTGATCATGCCGGTGATGATGTTCGTGGGGAACCTCAACTACGTGGTGATCGCGGTGATCGGGGGCCTCCGGGTCGCGCACGGGTCGATCTCGCTGGGTGACTTCCAGGCCTTCATCCAGTACTCCCGGCAGTTCACCCGGCCGCTGACCTCGATCGCATCGATGGCGAACCTGCTGCAGTCCGGGGCCGCCTCGGCCGAGCGGGTCTTCGAGCTGCTCGACGCCCCGGAGGAGTCGGCCGACGCGACCGGGAGCCCGGCGGCCGAGCGGCACGGCGAGGTGCGCTTCGAGCACGTCTGGTTCTCCTACGACCCGGACGAGCCGCTGATCGAGGACCTCTCGCTGGTCGCACGACCAGGCCAGACCGTCGCGATCGTCGGCCCGACCGGAGCCGGGAAGACCACCCTGGTGAACCTGGTCATGCGGTTCTACGACATACGCTCCGGCCGGATCACGCTGGACGCGGTGGACATCACCTCGATGCCGCGGTCGGTGCTGCGCGAGCAGATCGGCATGGTGCTGCAGGACACCTGGCTGTTCGAGGGGACGATCCGCGACAACATCGCCTACGGGAAACCCGACGCCACCGACGAGGAGGTCTTCGCGGCGGCGCGGGCCACCTTCGTGGACCGGTTCGTGCACTCCCTGCCCGCCGGCTACGACACCATCGTCGAGGAGGACGGGGCGAACCTGGCCGCGGGCGAGCGCCAGCTGGTCACGATCGCGCGGGCCTTCCTGTCCGACCCCGAGCTGCTCATCCTCGACGAGGCGACGTCCTCGGTGGACACCCGCACCGAGCTGCTCGTCCAGCACGCGATGGCCGCGCTGCGCACCGACCGCACCTCGTTCGTGATCGCCCACCGGCTCTCCACGATCCGCGACGCGGACCTGATCCTGGTGATGGAGCACGGCGCGATCGTCGAGCAGGGCACGCACGACTCGCTGCTGGCCGCCGATGACGCCTACGCCCGCCTTTACCAGTCCCAGTTCGCGGCTGCTGTGGTCGCCTGAGCCCGCGGTTTGGGACCAAACGGTGCAGCATCGCTGCGCCGGGCCGCGGTTCCTGCCCAAACGGCGGCCTCAGTGGCGGAAACCCGTTGAGCGGCAGCCGGCTCGGCCCTACCGTGGAGGCACACGGGAAAGGAGGTGGTCCAGGAGTGAATCTTCATAGGACGCGTGAGGTGGCTGCGCGCTAGCAGCACACCATGCCGACGGCATGCGTGTCGCCGGCGAATCCAAACGCAGTCACCCGACCCGCAGGCGCACCGGGAACGTCCCCCGGGTTCGGCCCGCCGGTGAGAACCGGCCCGGTCGACGCCTGCGGGTCGCTGCGTACCATGACCGCCATGACTTCCCCGTCGGTACCAGCCGGCCCCGCGCAGCCACGCCGGGGACACCGATGAGCGGCTCCAGCAATCACCTCGAGACGGCGCGTGAGCTCGAGCGCGAGATCGGCGTCTTCGTGCGCCGGATCCGGCACAGCATCGTTGAGCGCGCGCGCATGACCCACCCGGAGCTGTCCGCGGCGACGTACACGATGCTGGTGGCGATCAGCGAGTCCGGTCCGATGCGGGGGACCGACCTGGCCGACCTGTTCGCCATCGACAAGGGGGCGGTCAGCAGGCAGGTGCAGCACCTGCGCGGGCTCGGGCTGGTCGACCGGGTCCCGGACCCGACCGACGAGCGCGGCGTACGGCTGGAGGTGACCGCTCCGGCACGCGAACGGCTGGCCGAGGTCGACCGGCTACGCCGGGCCGAGTTCGAGCAGCGTTTCGCCGACTGGACCACCGAGGACCTCGCCCGCCTCATCGAGCTGCTGGCCCGCTACAACGCCGCCTTCGACTGAGCACCCGCCCGCCTGTGGTCACGCCGCGGGTGGGCAAGAATGGACACCGTGAGCGACCTCATCGACACCACCGAGATGTACCTCCGCACGATCTACGAGCTCGACGAGGAGGGCATCGTCCCGCTGCGCGCCCGGATCGCCGAGCGGCTGCACCAGAGCGGGCCGACGGTGAGCCAGACGGTCGCCCGGATGGAGCGTGACGGCCTGGTCACCGTGGAGGGGGACCGGCACCTCGAGCTCACCGGGTCCGGCCGGTCCGCGGCCACCCGGGTGATGCGCAAGCACCGGCTCGCCGAGCGGTTGCTGGTGGACGTGATCGGGCTGGACTGGGCCCAGGTGCACGACGAGGCCTGCCGCTGGGAGCACGTCATGAGCGACACGGTCGAGCGCCGCCTGGTCGAGCTGCTGGAACACCCCACGGAGTCGCCGTACGGCAACCCGATCCCGGGACTGGCCGAGCTCGGGGAGAGCGCCGAGGGTGAGGAGTTCCGGTCCGGGGTCGAGCCGCTCAGCGAGGTGGCCAGCGAGGACCCGGTACGTGTCCGCGTGGGCCGGATCAGCGAGGAGATGCAGAAGGACGAGGAGCTCATGGGCGCGCTTCGCCGGGCCGGCGCACGGCCCGGTGAGGTGGTCTCGGTGGCCGCCACCCCCGAGGGCGTCATGGTCGGCACGTCCGGCGAGACGGCCGAGATCGTCTCCGAGGCCGCCGAGCACATCTTCGTACGCCGCGCCTGAGCAGGCCCGGCGGCTGCGCGCACGGGTGGGTAGCCCGGGGTGAGCGGGCACGTTCCGGCGCATGGAACGGGCCGGGCGGTCGCGTCGCACCTCGGTAGGGTCGGGGGAGTGAAGGCACTTCTCCTGGAGAACATCCACCCGCGCGCCGTCGAGGTCTTCGAGGAGGCGGGGGTCGAGGTCGAGCGGCTGACCCACTCGCTGTCGGAGGAGGAGCTGGTCGCGGCCTTGTCGGGGGTTCACCTGCTCGGTGCGCGCTCCAACACCAACATCACCGCGAAGGTGGTGGACAACGCCCCGGACCTGATGGCGGTGGGCGCCTTCTGCATCGGCACCAACCAGCTCGACCTGCCCGCGGTCGCCCGGCGCGGCATCGCCGCGTTCAACGCGCCGTACTCCAACACCCGCAGCGTGGTGGAGCTGGTCATCGCGGAGATCATCGCGCTGGCCCGGCGGCTGCACGAGAAGAGCCAGCGGATGCACGAGGGCGTCTGGGACAAGTCGGCCAAGGGCAGCCACGAGATCCGCGGCCGGGTGCTCGGCATCGTCGGCTACGGCAACATCGGGTCGCAGCTGTCGGTGGTGGCCGAGGCCGTCGGACTGCGGGTGATCTACTACGACACCGCCGACCGGCTGGCGCACGGCAACGCCCGCAAGATGGGCAGCCTCGAGGAGCTGCTCGCCGAGGCCGACGTGGTCACCCTGCACGTCGACGGCAGGCCGGGCAACGCCGGGATGTTCGGTGCCGAGCAGTTCGACGCGATGAAGCCGCGGTCGATGTTCATCAACGCCTCCCGGGGGATGGTCGTCGACGACGAGGCGCTGCGTGACCGGATCCTGGCCGGGCACATCGCCGGGGCCGCGCTCGATGTGTTCCCGGTCGAGCCGAAGCGGCAGGGCGACCCGTTCGAGTCCGTGCTGCGCGATCTGGACAACGTGATCCTCACCCCGCACGTCGGTGGCTCCACGCTGGAGGCCCAGGAGGAGATCGGCGGGTTCGTCTCCCGCAAGCTGGTCTCCTACCTGCGGTCGGGGAGCACCGAGCTGTCGGTGAACCTGCCGGCCGTGCAGGTGCCTGACGACGGTACGCCGCGGGTCGCGCACCTGCACGACAACGTGCCCGGCGTGCTCGCCGACATCAACGCGATCCTCGGCGAGGCCGGTGCCAACCTCAGGCGTCAGCAGCTGGACACGCGCGGAGACCAGGGCTACGTGGTCACCGACCTCGACGCGCCGCTGCCGGCCGACGTGGTCGACCGGCTCCGGGGGCTCGAGCCCAGCATCCTGGTCCGCGCCCTGCCGTGAGAATCGCCGCCGGAGAGGTGGTTTGGGTGCGTCCGGACGGGGAATACTGCCGCTGAGCCCGAACGACGACCGTCGTGGCGTGCTCGAGGCTCGAGACCCGGAGGTGAGCTCGCATGCAGGCGTTCACGGCCAGCTCCGGTGCGCTGCGCGACGCCGGCTCGGCGTACTCCGATCTGGCGCGGCGTTCCCGCGTGGCGGGTCAGCAGGCAGGTGCGCGCGGGCGCGAGCTCGTCGCCGCGATCGAGGACGGGGAAGTCGCGGGGGCGATCGGGGAGGGCTTGGGTGCGCTGACCGAGCAGCTGGCGCTGGTCACCGCCGCCTTCGGGTACGCCGGCACGGGGCTGCACGACTCCGCGGCGGCGTACGACGAGACCGACTCCGGCGTGGCCGAGCGGATGCGGGGGGCCGGCGGTGCGCACTGACGCCGGTGGCGGCGGCAGCGTGTTCACCCCGCCGCCGGGGCAGCCGGGAGCGGTGCGGTCGGCGGCGCACAGGCTGGCCGGGCAGTCCGGTGAGCTGGCCGCGCTGAGCCGCGCCGGCAGTGGAGCACGCGGTTCCCTGGCCGGGGAGGCCTGGTCCGGCCCCGCCTCGGAGGCGTTCGGACGGTTCGCCGCGGGGACGGAGCGGCTCGCCGGTGCGTCCGAACCGCCGCTCGGCGACCTGGTGCGAGCGGCCACCACCTACGCCGACGCGCTGGACACCGCGCAGCGGAGGATCCACGACGCCGCACAGCGGCACGCGGCCGCGGTCGCCTCGGCGGACCGGATCGCGGGCGAGGTGAACTCCGACCCGAACCGCACGCCGGCCCAGGTGCACGCGGCGCAGCTCGAGGTGGACCGGTGCAACCGGGACGCCCAGGCGGCCGAGGACGACGCCCGGGCCGCGTGGGCGGCGTACGAGCACGAGTGCGAGCGAGCGGCGGCGATCGCGACCCGGGCGGCCGGCGAGATGCGCAGGGCGACGGCCTCCAGCCCGGTGCTGGCAGTGCTGCAGAAGGCCGGCGGCCGGGCCGGGGGACCCGCGGGTGAGCACGAGTCGGAGGGGATGGAGGTCTTCCACGCGCTGAAGCTGACCCTGTTCGACATCCGGGACCTGCAGGCCACCGGGTTCGGCGCCATCGGGCTGCTCCGGGCCTACGAGAGGGGAGCGGGCAGCTTCCTCGAGCAGGCGCGCGCCTGGTCGGAGTCCGGTGACGGCTACCGCGGCCTGCAGCAGATGTTCGAGGGTGAGGGGCTCGATGCCCTGGTCCGTGGTGGCCTCTCCGCCGAGGAGATGAGCCCGGCGGTGAGCGGCCTCGCGGATGTGGTGGGGGCGGTCGGCAAGACGTTGGGGCCCCTCGGGGTCGCGACGAGCACCTTCGAGACCGTGCACGATTTCACCAGCGGGCACTATGGCAGGGGGGCGTACGACGCTGTAGAGACAGCGTTTGCGGCTGGAGTTGTCTTGCCCGTACCCGGTGTGGACCTGGCCTGTGGTGCCGGTGCGCTGGCGATGGAGGGCGGCAAGCAGCTCTACGACCACGTCGCGGCGGTGCGCGAGTTCGTCAACCACCCGGTCGACGAGACCGAGCACGCGCTCGCCG
>JBOHDO010000074.1:0-31953 GCA_050699415.1 Marmoricola sp. | reverse complement strand
GTACTCCGGACGGCCGGTGCCCTCCATGATCCCGGGAATCTCGCGGAACTGCCTGCGCACCTCGAAGACCACCGTGCCGGCGGCGCGGCCGACCGCGTTGATCGCCAGGCCGGAGAACAGGAACACGACCGCGCCACCGATGATCACGCCGACCAGCGTGTTGGGCACGACCAGGTTCGCCACGAAGTTGCCGACCAGTTTGCCGGTGAGCTGGATGGACGTCGAGTAGGACCCGAACAGCGCCGTCGCGGCGAGCACCGCGGTGGCGATCGCGATGCCCTTGGTGATCGCCTTGGTGGTGTTGCCCACCGCGTCGAGCTCGGTGAGGATCTGGGCGCCCTCACCCTCCACGTCGCCGGACATCTCCGCGATGCCCTGGGCGTTGTCGGAAACCGGCCCGAAGGTGTCCATCGCCACGATCACGCCGACCGTGGTCAGCAGTCCGCAGCCGGCCAGGGCCACCGCGAACAGTGCCACCAGCACGCTGCCGGACCCGAGCAGGAAGGCCCCGAACACCGCGGCGCCGATGATGATCGTGGTGTAGACGGCGGACTCGAAGCCGACGCCGAGGCCGGAGAGGATCACCGTGGCCGACCCGGTCAGCGAGGTCTTGCCGACGTCCTGGACGGGGCGGTGCTCGGTGCCGGTGAAGTAGCCGGTCAGGGCCAGGATGACCGCGGCCAGCGCGATCCCGATCAGCACCGCGACGAACGCGATCACCTTCGGACTGCCGACAGCGTCGCTCGGAGAGCCGGCGATGTCGTTGAACGAGCCCGGCAGGAACAGCACCGCGGCGATGATGCAGGCCACCGCGGACACCGCGGCGGAGATGTAGAATGCCCGGTTGATCGTTACCAGGCCGCCCTCACCCGCCTTCGGCTTGCACATGTAGATGCCGAGGACGGCGGTCACCGCGCCGATCGCCGGCACGATCAGCGGGAACACCAGCCCCTTGAAGCCGAAGACCTGCGACCCGAGGATCAGCGCGGCGACCAGCGTCACGGCGTACGACTCGAACAGGTCGGCCGCCATCCCGGCGCAGTCGCCGACGGTGTCGCCGACGTTGTCCGCGATGGTCGCGGCGTTGCGCGGGTCGTCCTCGGGGATGTTCTGCTCGACCTTGCCGACCAGGTCGGCGCCCACGTCCGCAGCCTTGGTGAAGATGCCGCCGCCGACCCGCATGAACATGGCCAGCAGTGCGGCCCCGAAGCCGAAGCCCTCCAGCACGTGCGGGGCCTCGTCGCCGAAGGCGAGCACCACGATCGAGGCGCCGAGCAGGCCCAGCCCGACCGTCGCCATGCCGACCACGGCGCCGGTGCGGAACGCGATGTTCATCGCCGGCTCGCGTCCCTCGCTGTTCGCGGCCGCGGCCACCCGCACGTTCGCGCGTACGGCGAGCCACATGCCCAGGTAGCCGACCGAGGCCGAGAACCCGGCACCGAGCAGGAAGAACACCGACCGGAAGATCCGCACCAGGGTGTCGTCGGCGGGCAGGGCCAGCAGGATGAGGAAGGCGACCACGGCGAAGATGGCCAGGGTCCGGAACTGCCGGGTGAGGAAGGCGTTCGCGCCCTCCTGCACCGCGCGCCCGATGTTGCGCATGTTGTCGGTGCCCTCGGCAGCGGCGAGCACCTCGTTGCGGAACATCGCCGCCATACCCAAGGCGCCCAGGGCGACCAGCGCGATGACGATGACCAGCGTGAGGTTGCCGCCGGAGAGATGCGTGATCTCGGGGGTCAGCCCGGCCATGGGTACTCCTCGGTAGTCAGGGAATTCGCAAGCTGCCGAGGAAGTCTAATGTCGCGGTGAGCCACCTCACCCACTCGGGGTGGTGATGGTCACTCGCGGCGCCGTACGCCACCGTCACGATCCGAGCGACTTCTCCGAGGCGTGGATGGTGAAGACCTTCGCCAGGCCGGTGATCCGGAAGATCTTGAGCAGCCGGTCCTGGCTGCAGACCAGCTCCATGGAGCCGTCGTGGGCCCGGACCTTCTTCAGCCCTCCCACGAGCACGCCGAGCCCGGTCGAGTCGAGGAAGTCGACCTTCTGCAGGTTGATGACCAGGTCGTGGTCGCCAGCAGCCACCAGCTCGGTGATCCGGTCGCGCAGCCGGGGAGCGGTGTAGACGTCGATCTCGCCACCGACCGCGACGACGGTGCGGCCGTCGGCGGTGTGGGTCGAGAGCATCAGATCCACCGCTCCTCCTCACGCGTGATAGACGGTCGGGCGGGGTGCCCCGGATGCCAACATTGAACCACGTCGGAGGGGTTTCTCGACCCGCGTACCGCAGCAACGCCCCCGGGCGGTGCTGAGAGACTGGACGGGTGGTTCCCAGGGAGGTGTCCTGCGACATCGTGCCCCCGGTGGTCGACCGCCTGCTCGCCCGGCCCGGACGCCGAGGGAGCCTGGCGCACCTCGAGGTGGTGCCCCGCCGCACTGAGCGGACGGCGGAGTGGCCGGAGTGGGTGCACCGGGACGTGGTCGCGGCGTACCGGCGCAGCGGCATCGACCGGCTGTGGACCCACCAGCGCGAGGCGGCCGAGGCGGCGTACGCCGGTCACCACGTGGTGGTCGCCACGGGAACCGCCTCGGGCAAGTCCCTGGCCTACCTGCTGCCCGCGCTGTCGGAGATCACTGACCGCCGGGGCCCGCGCGGGCAGCGCGGCGCCAGCGTGCTCTACCTCTCGCCGACCAAGGCCCTGGCGCACGACCAGGCCGCGAACCTGCAGCGGCTCGCCGTGCCCGGGCTGCGCCTGGGCACCCACGACGGGGACGCCGGCCGGGAGCAGCGCGACTGGAACCGTGACCACGGCGAGTACCTGCTCAGCAACCCCGACATGCTTCACCACTCCCTCCTGCCCGGCCACGAGCGCTGGTCCCGGTTCCTCGGCTCGCTGCAGTACGTGGTCGTCGACGAGTGCCACCACTACCGGGGCATCTTCGGTGCCCACGTCGCGCAGATCCTGCGCCGGCTCCGGCGGGTGTGCGCGTCGTACGGCGCACACCCGACCTTCGTACTGGCCTCCGCGACGGTCGCCGACCCGGCCGTGGCCGCGTCGCGGCTGACGGGGCTCGACGTCGCCGCGGTGACCGACGACGGGTCCCCGCACGGCGAGCTCCGGCTGCTGCTGTGGGAACCGCCGATGACCGGAACCGGCGGCGAGAACCACGCCCCGGTACGGCGCTCGGCCACCGCCGAGACCGCCGACCTGGTCGCGGACCTGGTGGTCGAGGGGATGCGGACGATCGCGTTCGTACCCTCCCGCCAGGGCACCGAGGTGGTGGCCCTGTCCGCCTCCCGGCAGCTCGCCGAGGTCGACGCGACGCTGCCCGGCCGGGTCGCGGCGTACCGGGGTGGCTACCTCCCCGAGGAACGGCGGGAGCTGGAGGGCGCCCTGCGGCGCGGGGAGCTGCTGGCCCTGGCCGCCACCCAGGCTCTCGAGCTCGGTGTCGACGTCAGTGGGCTGGACGCCGTCGTCCTCGCGGGCTTCCCCGGCACGCGGGCCGCGCTCTGGCAGCGGCTGGGCCGGGCGGGCCGCGAGGGACAGGACTCGCTCGGGGTGCTGGTCGCCCGCGACGACCCGCTCGACACCTACCTGGTGCACCATCCCGAGGCGCTGGTGGGGCGTCCCGTGGAGTCGTTCGTCTTCGACCCCGACAACCCCCACGTCCTGGGCCCGCACCTGTGCGCCGCCGCCGCGGAGATCCCCCTGACCGAAGCGGACCTGGACCTCTTCGGACCCACCGCCCCCGAAGCCGTCGCCGCCCTGGCGCGGGCCGGGCTGCTGCGCCGGCGGCCACGAGGCTGGTTCTGGACCGACCGGCGACGCGCATCCGACCTCGCCGACCTGCGGTCCACCGGTGGGACGCCGGTTCGTCTGGTCGAGGAGGGGACCGGCCGGGTGCTGGGCACCGTCGACCCGGCCGCGGCGCACGGCACCGCCCACGCCGGTGCGGTCTACGTGCACCAGGGCGAGACCTACCTGGTCACCGCGCTGGACCTGGACCAGGCCGTGGCCTCGGTGGTCCCTGCCGAGCCCGACTACACCACCTCCGCCCGCGACGTCACCGACATCTGCGTGGTCTCCGAGGGCAGCCACCAGGAGTGGCCGTCGGCGCGGGTCAGCCTGGGACGGGTGCGGGTAACCCATCAGGTTGTCTCCTACCTCAAGCGACGCCAACCCGGCGGTGAGGTGGTCGGCGAGCAGCCGCTCGACCTGCCCCCACGCACGCTGGAGACCACCGCGGTGTGGTGGTCCCTGTCCACCGACGCCCTGGCCCGCTCCGGCCTGCACGAGGCGGACCTTCCGGGCGCCGCCCACGCTGCCGAGCACGCCTCGATCGGGCTGCTGCCACTGTTCGCGACCTGTGACCGATGGGACATCGGCGGGGTCTCCACCGCGGCCCACCCCGACACCGGCAGCCTCACCGTGTTCGTCTACGACGGCCACCCCGGCGGAGCCGGCTTCGCCGAGCGTGGCTACGCCGCGGGCCCCGAGTGGTGGCGGGCCACCAGGGAGGCGATCGCGGCCTGCGAGTGCGCGGACGGCTGCCCCTCGTGCGTGCAGTCACCCAAGTGCGGCAACCAGAACCAGCCGCTGGACAAGGCAGGTGCGCTGACGCTGCTCGACCTGCTGCTCGGATGACCGTTGGGTTGCTGAGCACACCCCGCACGAAGCGGATGGCAGCGCGCGACGCCAGCACGAGGACGGGCCGGGTCACGGCCCGTGCCGGACCGGCCCGGCACGAGCCCGCCCGGCCAGGCCCACGGAGTGGCCCAGCAGCCTGGCGCTGGTCACGGTCACCTCGACGGTCACGTCGAACCCCGAGACCGAGCAGGCCGTGAGCTCGGCGCCGTTCGCGGAGCCGACACGTTGGGCAGCGGCACAGCCGTGCCGTCCGGCCTGGACCGCCTGCGCCGCCGCCAGGGCCGCCAGGTCGGCGGCCGCCTCTGCCCGACGGTGGCTGACCACGATCCCGGCCGCACCGACGCAGGCCGCCGTCACGGTGGCCAGGAGCAGGCAGGCCGCCACCGCGACGACGGTCGCCGCGCCGCACTGGTCACGACCGGTGTCCGGACCAGTCCGCCGCGGCGTCATCTGTCCTGCTCCGTCGCGGCCACCGCCTGCGCCCGCACGTGGTAGGTCGGCAGGAACCCGAACAGGCCTCCCGGACCCTCCACCGGGGTGTGCACGGTGACCACCACCCGACCACCGCCCCTGCTCAAGGTCAGGGCCGACCCGTCGGGGGCGACCCGGGCACCCAGCGACCGTGCACTGGCCGGCGGGTCGCCCCGGGCGACCACCCGGGCAGCCTCCCGTGCTGCGTCGAGGGCGCGCACCTCGGCGAGCCCGAGGCTGACCAGCCAGACCAGCCCGACGGTGAACACCGTGAGGATCGGCAGCACCACGGCAGTCTCCGCAGTGACCGCGCCCCGTTGCCTCGCTCGCGACCCGTTGCGCATTGCGTGCACCCTCTCGCGTGTGAACGGCCGGTCAGAACGGCAGCAGGCCCTCGATGCCGTGCCAGACCATCTCCAGGAAGGACCGTCCGGCGTCGCTGGTGAGGAACTTGAACAGCAGGCCGGCGAACCCGACCCCCGCTCCGGTGCACACGGCGTACTCCGCCGTGGTCGCGCCCTGCTCGTCCCGATCCGGCCCTGATGACTCGATGCTCATGGCAACTCCTCTTCTCTCGACGTGTCTCGACCGTCGGCGAATCGACGGCGAGCCTGGTTGCCGGTCAGGTTCCCGACCGCGGGGCCGACCCGCCAGCGGCCTTCCCGCTTCGGTGGAGAACCGGCTGGTCGAGGTGACCTGTGGACACGAAGTGGCCAGCCGACCGATGGATCCGGGACCGGTCAGCCGAACCAGGTCATGCTGGCGAAGATGCCGGCCACGAGCGGGACCACACCCACGAGCAGGAACGCGGGCAGGAAGCAGACACCGAGTGGTGCGGCAGCCTTGACGTCCACGCTGCGTGCACGTTGCTCCACCCCGGCGAGCGTCTCGGCGCGCAGCTCGGCGGCAAGCCGGTGGATGCTCCGACCGACCGATGCCCCGGTCTCGTGGGTGCGCAGCAGCGTCCGCCCCAGGGGGGCGAGCTGCGGATGCTCAGCCAACCCGCGCCACACCTCGCCAGGGTCAGCCCCGAGCGCAAGGCGGTGACGCAGACGCCCGAACTCCTCGGCCAGCGGACCGGGCAGCGCATCGGCCACCAGGCCCAGGGCCGGCCCGATCGCCCCACCGGCGGTGAGGCAGGACGCCAGCAGGTCCACCCCCACGGGGAGATCGCGCTGCAGCCGCTCACGGCGCCGGCGGACGGCGGGGCTCTCGGCACGACCGAGCACCACCCACGCCGCCACGGCCGCGACAGCTCCGGCCAGCACTCCGGCGAAACCGCCCAGGAACGCCCAGCCAGCGGCGAAGGCCAGTGCCGAGAGCGGCACTCGCAGTCGTACGAGCACCGCCGTCTCGTCGACGGCAGGCGCGGCGCGGGCCCCGTCACCTGCCGGGTCGACCGGATCGCCGCGGGCCGGGGGGCTGCGTGGGGTGACGAGCAGTGCCGTGGCACCGGCGGCCGCGACCGCGGCAATCAGGGCAACCGCACTCACCGTGGTGCCCGCGGGATGCTCATCGGGCCGTCACCCCGTCGGCGATCCGCTGGATCCAGGCCATCCCGAGGTAGGCAAGGGCCAGGCCCGACGCCAGGCAACCGACGCCGAACGGTGTCCCGGTGAGGAACTGCCACGGGTCCACGCCGAGGCCGCCGCCGAGTGCCAGGATCAGCACGGGCAGCAGGGCCATCATCCGCGCGGTCGACCGGGCCGCGGCGAGCTCGGTGGCGACCGTGCGTGCGGTACGTCGCCGCGCCCGGATCGCGTCCGCGGTGTCCGCAAGCGCATCAGCGAGACCCGCACCCGAGCGGTGCGCCACCTGCCAGGCGGCCGCGACCGTCCGCAGCTCCTCGGCGCCCGGGTGTCGGGCGACGCCACGCATCGACGCGGGGACGTCGGCGTCAAGGCGGGCCGCCGCCGCCACCGGGCCGAGCTCGGGCCACTCCTCCGCAACCCGCTCGAGGACCACGAGGGGAGTCTGTCCCGCCGCCAGGTCCGCGGCCATGGCGTCGCACGCCTCGAGCACCCGGCCGGCACGCTCCTCGGCCGCCTGCGCGATGCGGGCCCTCGCGACCACGCGCCAGGCACCCCATGCGGCGCCGAGCACGATCACGGCCAACACCACCCGGAGGCCGTCGAACAGCACCCAGCAGCCCAGCCCTGCAGCTCCCAGGCACAGCACCGCGACGGTCCGGCCCGGCCTGGATCTCCCCGGGGGACGCCGGGTCCCGACGACCGGTCCCCGCAGGCCCAGGGACAGGGCCAGCGCCGCCAGCACCGCTGCGGTGGTCACGACCCCACCAGGTCACCCAGCACACCGGCTCCGGGACCCTCGACCATCCGGCCGGCATCGTCGAACCACACCGCGGTGCGCACCGTGACCCGCCCGGATCGGTCACGCTCGAGGACGCCGACCTGCGCCAGCCGCCGACCACCACGCCTCCGGTCCAGGTGCACCACGGCGTCGAGTGCGGAGGAGAGCTGGCTGTGGGTCGCCTCCCGGTTGAGTCCCGCGGCCAGCGCGAGGCCCTCGACCCGGCTCGGGACGTCGCCGGCGGAGTTGGCGTGGATGGTGCCGCAGCCGCCCTCGTGCCCGGTGTTGAGCGCCGCGAGCAGGTCCACCACCTCGCCGCCCCGGACCTCGCCGACCACCAGCCGGTCGGGACGCATCCGCAACGCCTGGCGCACCAGCGTGCGAACGGTGACCTCACCGGCGCCCTCCAGGTTGGGCGGGCGGGCCTCGAGCCCGACCGCGTGGGGGTGGTGCGGACGCAGCTCGCTGGAGTCCTCGACCAACACGATGCGCTCCGCGGGGTCGACCAGGCTGAGCAGGGCGTCGAGCACGGTGGTCTTGCCCGTGCCCGTGCCGCCACTGACCAGGAACGCACGCCGCCTGGTCACCAGCCGGGCCAGCAGCCGCGCCCCCTCCGTGGTGACCGTGCCAGCCCGCTGCAGCTCCGCGAGGGTGAACGCCCGCCGCCGCGGCACCCGCAGGGAAAGCAGGGTTCCGGGCCGCGACAGCGGCGCCAGCACGGCGTGGAAACGGGTGCCGTCGGGCAGCCTTACGTCGGCGTACGGCGCGGCGTCGTCGATCCGCCTGCCGGCGGCGGCTGCAAGGCGCTGGGCGAGCCGACGCACCGCCTCGTCGTCGGGGAAGCCGACCCGGGACGGCTCCAGACCGTCGCCCCGGTCGAACCAGACCCGGTCGGGCCCGTTGACCAGCACATCGGTCACACCGGGCAGCCGGAGCAGCGGCTCCAGCGGGCCGGCACCGGCGACGTCGCGCACCAGGGCGTCGTGCACGGCCAGCACGGTGGCGTCACCGACCGGGCGACCCTGCTCGCGCAGCGCCCGGGCGACCAGCTGGGGGGACACGGGCGCGGAGTCGCGGGCCAGCCGCTCCCGCACCTGGTCCAGCATGCGGGGGTCGACGTCCTGCCCGGCCGTGCTCACGCGGCCCTCGCCTCCCGATCCCGGAGTCGCTCGAGGACCTGCCGTGCCGCCCGCGCCAGGGCGCCGCGGTGCGAGCGCACCGGGCCCGCTCCGAGATCCACGGACTCGTCCAGGTTTCGCTGCGAGGGCATCGCGCACGCCAGCGGTACGCCGAGCAGCCGACTGACCTCCTGCGGGGTGACCCCGCCCCCCGAGCCGCGGGTGACCAGCCGGGCCGGCACGTCACCGGGCAGCCGGGCCGCCACCCGTGCGGCCGCGGTCACCGCGGGCACGGTGAGCGTGCTGACCAGGACGACGCCGTCGCACCGGGCGAGCAGCTCGTCGACGACCGGGTCGGGGTGCCGTGGAAGGTCCCACACCACCTGGTCGAACCCCCGCCGCCCCGCGGAGAACAGCTCGCGGGCCGCGAAGGCCTGCATCGCGCACGGTCCGGCAGCCCGGTCGGCGGGCCACGCCAGCACCGACAACCCCTGCCGCCGCGGAAGTGCCTCCCGCAGCGACCGGGCACTGAGCCGACCCGTGGCGTGGAGCATGGCGTCCCACCGCACCCCGTCGATGCGCTCCATGCCCAGCACCCGCTCGATCCCGGCGCCGAGCGGGTCGGCGTCGACCAGCAGGGTCTCCGCACTGCGCGCCGAGACCCGCGCGAGGGCGGCCGCGAACACCGTCGCACCGACACCGCCGGCACCACCCAGCACGCCGAACGAGGCACCGGGCACGCCGCGCCCGTCGCCGGCATCGGTCAGCATCTCGACCAGCCAGCCCTGCGACGTGGGCAGCTCCGCGACCGACTCGGCCGACACCGCGAGCGCGTCGCGGAACGCCAGGTCCGCCACCGGGCCGTGCCCGAGGACGTGCACCCGTCCGCGACGGGGCGGATGGCACGCGGCCATCGTGCCGAGCAGGTCGGTGCCGACCAGGACGAGCGGTGGCGCCGTCCAGCGTCGCAGTGCCGTGGCCGGGTCGTGCACCACCTCCGGGGTCACCCCGGCGGCCGCGCCCAGGCGCAGCACCTCGGCGGCCAGGAGGTCGTCGCCGGTGACCAGGAGGGGGCCGGCACCGCCGGAAACGGGTTCGTCGTGCTCCTCATGCATGCCGACAGGGTGCTGCCCGGCTGCGGGTCGGCGCACCGGGTCTCCGCACTGCTGTGGAAAACCGATGACGCCGTCCCCCCTGTGGAGGCCAGCCGGCGTGCCGTGGCTGCGCCGTGACGGACGCGCGTCCACCGCGTCGGGGTGCTCCGGTCTGCCTATCCTCGAACCATGCCCACGGCCGCGTTCTTCGACCTCGACAAGACGATCATCGCCAAGTCGAGCACGCTGGCCTTCTCGCGACCGTTCCAGGCCGGCGGGCTGATCTCCCGGGGCGCGGTGCTGCGCAGCGCCTACGCCCAGTTCGTCTACCTGGTCGGTGGCGCGGACCACGACCAGATGGAGAAGATGCGCCAGTTCATGTCGCAGCTGTGCGCGGGCTGGGACGTGCAGACCGTACGCGAGATCGTCGCCGACACCCTGCACCACGTGGTCGACCCGCTGGTGTACGACGAGGCGGTCAACCTGATCGAGCACCACCACGCGTCCGGCCGCGACGTGATCATCGTGTCCACCAGCGGCGCCGAGGTGGTCGAGCCGATCGGGGAGATGCTCGGCGCCGACCACGTGATCGCCACCCGGATGGCGGTCGAGGACGGCAAGTACACCGGTGACATCCGGTTCTACGCCTACGCCGAGAACAAGGCGAAGGCGATCACCGACCTCGCCCGCAGGCGCGGGTACGACCTCTCCCGGTCCTACGCCTACAGCGACTCGATCACCGACATCCACCTGCTCGAGGCGGTCGGGCACCCGTACGCCGTGAACCCCGACAAGGAGCTGCGCCGGGCGGCCCGCGAACGAGGCTGGACGGTGCTGGTCTTCGAGAAGCCGGTGGCGCTGCGCTCACGCATGCGACTCCCACCGGTCAAGCCCACCCTGGTCACGCTCGGTGCCGGTGCTGCCGCGGCGCTGGTGGCCGGGATCTGGCTGCGCAGCCGGCGCGCCAGCTGAGCCTGGCTGAGATCCGGTCGCCCTTGCTCTTGTCCTACCCCGGGGGTCGGCGTAGAAAGGGAGGCACAACTCCAGACCAGCACACGGAAGCGGGTACCCACGCGGCGACCTACCCTTCCTACAGGGCGCTAGCAGACCGGGAAGTCCCCGTCGCAGCAACTGATGATGTGCACGCTTGGTAGCCCGCACCCGTGTGTCGAGCGGCATCGGGGTCCAGAGGGCAACGGTGCCGCTCATCCTGTGCGGTCACGCCCGGATGGCATGGCACCCGCTAACCTCGCGCCATGGTCTGGAACCTCGGCCGCACGTTGCGCCGCCAGTTGACCTGCCCGGAATGTGGCGACGTCGTCGCCGACGTGGCGTACCGGCCGTTGCTGGGCAGCCTGGTGATCACCGCGCTGGCGGGCTACCAGATCATGCCGAGCCGCTTGTCGGACCTTCGCCAGCTCACCGCGCAGCAGCTCGCCGAGGCCGGCAACACCGACATCCGGCTGCGGGAACGGCTGGCGTTCATCGACGCCAACTGGCAGGAGATGATCTACGAGATCCCTTGCGGGCGGGGGCACTCGACGCTGTGCACCGCGCCCCAGATCGCCACGGCGGTACGCCGGTCGGCCGGCCGGTGGGTCGACCTCGGCCGCGCCCGGTGACCCGCGGGGGCACCCCGGCCGACACGGTGTCACCGGGCCAGCGGTGACTCCTCGGCCGCACGGGCGTAGGCCTCCGCGGCGTACTGCAGCCAGGAGTGCAGGCCCGACCGGCTGCCGCTGCGGTAGCCCCGCAGGTTCGACTCGTACTCGGCCCGCAGGCCGAGGTGGGCCGCCTCCGGCACCACCAGCGACGCCGGGTCCACGCCGCGGGCGACCAGCACCAGCCGCTCCGCGGCCCGCGCGACGATGCCGTTGTGCGAGGCGAACGGCGCTGCCGCGGCCAGCTCGCCGTGGACCAGCGCAGCCAGCAGCAGTGCCGGCACCGAGGTGGTCGTGATGGTGCGGGCCAGGGTGCCCATCCGTGCGGAGGCGTCGGCCGAGACCGGCCGGCCGAGGTCGTCGTCGGCCACCTGGCCCTTGGCCGCGAGCGCGTGCAGCCGGGCGAACGCCTGCAGCGGCGAGGGGCCGAGCACCGGCACCAGCCCCAGCAGCTCGGTGCTCACCCGCACAGCGGCCGCGGCGGTCTGGTCGCCGCTGCCGGCCCGGATGGACTCCTCGTCGCTGGTCGATCCCGCCAGGACGGCACTGGCGCAGGCACCCCGGAGCAGCGACTCCGAGGTCTGCTCCGGGCTGGTGCGCCGCAGCCCGCGGTCGCGCAGCAACACGTCGATGCCGTCGCGGCTGGCGGCGTACGCCGAGGCGACGCCTTCGAGGTCGAGCAGCCAGGCCAGGGGATCGGGTGCGTCGGGCATCCGCACAGGATAGGAGAGTGCGCGGGCAGGTACTGCCGGCAGGATGTGGCCTGTCCGCGCCCGCCCGGTGCACGGGGCGATGCGATACGTTCGGCACGATGAACCACGAGGCCCCCGACCACGCCCATTCCTTCGGCGGCGTGGCCGACTCCTACGCTCGCGGCCGG
Source organism: Marmoricola sp. (assembly GCA_050699415.1). Classification (GTDB taxonomy): domain Bacteria; phylum Actinomycetota; class Actinomycetes; order Propionibacteriales; family Nocardioidaceae; genus Marmoricola. The sequence continues at coordinate 19,770 of JBOHDO010000074.1, read as the reverse complement.
CCCTCGTATCCCGCCGAGGCGGCCACCTGGCTGACCGGCCACGGCCGGCACGTGGTCCTCGACCTCGGCGCCGGCACCGGCAAGCTCACCCGGGTGCTGGCCGACGCCGGGCACCGCGTCTACGCCACCGACCCGTCCGTGGAGATGCTGGCCCACCTGCGTCGCGCCGCCCCGGAGGCCCACGCGACGGTCGGCACCGCCGAACAGATCCCGGTGGCGAGCCGGTCGATCGACGTGGTGGTGTGCGCGCAGGCGTTCCACTGGTTCGACCACGAGGCCGCGCTTCCCGAGATCGCCCGGGTGCTGCGGCCCGGCGGCTGCCTCGCCCTGGTGTGGAACCAGCGCGACGAGGGGATCCCCTGGGTGCGGAAGCTGGGCCGGCTGATCGGCACCGAGGGCCAGGACGAGGACCTGGTCAAGCCGCTGCGCGAGACGCCGTACTTCGGCTTCGTCGAGGAACGCCAGTTCCGGATCTGGCAGAAGCTCGACCGCGACACCCTGATGGACCTGGTCCGCTCCCGGTCCTACATCGCGGTGATGCCCGAGGACGAGCGCGCGGCGCTGCTGACCGAGGTGGGCTCGCTGTACGACGACTACGGCCGCGGCCACGACGGCATGCTGCTGCCGTACCTCACCAACTGCTACCGCGCCGTCGTGCGACAGCAGGACCCGCTGGCCGAGCCGCGCCGGGACGAGGCAGCAGAAGACGGGGAGCCGACCGAAGAGTCCACGCGACCACCGGCGCCCCCCGAGGACCCGGGCACCCAGCTGATCGACTTCCGCTGACCGGGCCGGGGCCGCTCACTTCTTCTTGAGGTGACAGGTGTTCCTGGCGTAGTCCTTGATGTCCTGCTGGGCCGAGTCCATCTTCGTGCCCTGCGACTCGATGCTGCGCATCTGCGTGGCGAACCTCGCCAGCCTGGCCCGGCTGACGCCCGCCGGCTTCCTGCCCTGGCTGAGCTCCTTGAAGTCGGTGAAGCTGATCCCCGCCTGCTTCAGGTCCTTCTGCAGGGTGCCGAGCAGCGCGGTGGCGACGTGCCAGTCCTTCTTCAGCCTGGCCGTCGGCGCCTCGGACTCCAACTTGCTGGCGGAGTCCAGGACCTGATGGAACTTCGCGCCGTCGAGCGAGCTGACGTCCAGGTGGCCGAACCTGGTGTCGACCGACTTGTAGGTGCTGCAGTAGTTGCCGACCGCACTGCTGCCGCTGCCACACGCCGACAACGAGGTCGCGGCGACGATCCCGGCCACCACGAGCCCGAGCTCCCTCTTCATGCCTTCCCCTGTCTGAGCCGTCCGTGGACAGGCATGATCCCACGATCCGGGTACGGAACCGGGAAGCGCCCTCGTGGCGTGACCCGGTTGTGCCACCCTGAGCCGCATGGGACGGCTGGGTCGACTGCTCCCCGGCCACCTCGGCAGCGAGGCGGACCGGGCGACGTTCCGCACGCTGCACACCGCATCCCTGATGACCCCGGCGCTGCGCACCGGGCTGACCGCCGACTCCGCCGCCCGGTCGGTGCGTCACCTGCGCTCGCTGCTGGCCACGCCCGCGGTGGCGGTGACCGACACCGAGGAGCTGCTGGCCTGGGACGGCGGCGTACAGCACCACCTGGACCAGGCGGCCCGGCTGGCTCGGCGAGGGGCCGAGGACGGCGCCACCACGGTGCGGGACCACCGCGACCTCACCTGCACCGATCCGTACTGCACGGTGCGCAAGGTGGTGGTCAGTCCGCTGATCGTGGAGGAACGGGTGGTCGGCACCGTGCAGGCCTGGTCCACCACCCGCTCCGCCGCCCTGGTCCGGGCCACCGACGAGGTCGCCGCCTGGGTGTCCGGACAGCTGCAGCTGGCCGAGCTGGACGCGTCGCGCACGCGCATGATGGAGGCGGAGGTGCGGGCGCTGCGGGCACAGATCTCGCCCCACTTCGTCTACAACGCGCTGAACGCGATCGCGTCGTTCGTGCGCACCGACCCCGACCGCGCCCGCGACCTGCTCGTCGACTTCGCCGACTTCACCCGCTACTCGTTCCAGCGGCACGGCGAGTACACCACGCTGGAGGAGGAGCTGCGCTCGATCCAGCGCTACCTTCAGCTCGAGCAGGCGCGATTCGGTGACCGGCTCGGCGTGACCCTCACGATTGCGCCCGAGGTGCTGCCGGTGACCATCCCCGTGCTGTCCCTGCAACCGCTGGTGGAGAACGCCGTCCGCCACGGGCTGGCCGAGAAGGCCGGCGTCGGCAAGATCGCCATCCTGGCCGAGGACCACGACAGGGAGGCGATCATCTCGGTCGAGGACGACGGGGCGGGCGAGGACCCCGAGCGGGTACGCCGGGCGCTCGCCGGCGACACGTCCATGGACAGCATCGGGCTGGGCAACGTGGACGAACGGCTGCGCTCGGCCTTCGGCGACGGCTACGGCCTGGTCGTGGAGACCGCGCCCGGGGCCGGCACCAAGGTCACCGTGCGGGTCCCGAAGTTCGCGCCCGGGGTCCGGCCGTGAGACGCACCCCACGACGTTGCACCGCACGCGAACGCGCTCCGCTTGTCTTCCCGCGGGGACCCCGCGGTCCTGCTCCTCCGCTGCGCTCCCCCGCACAACGCCGCGAGGGACCCGAATGACAACGCCCCGTGTGACGAGTGAAGGACTCCGGGTGCTGGTCGTCGACGACGAGCGGCCGGCGCTGGACGAGCTCGCCTTCCTGCTGGGCCGTGACGAACGCGTCGCCCGCACCACGGTCAGCGACTCGGCGACCGAGGCCCTCCGAGTGCTCCGCAACGAGCCGGTGGACGCGGTCCTGATCGACATCGCCATGCCGGGGCTCAGCGGCCTGGAGCTCGCCGAGGTGCTGGCACGGTTCAGGTCGCCGCCACCGGTGGTCTTCGTGACCGCCCACAGCGAGCACGCGGTCGACGCCTTCGAGCTGCACGCAGTGGACTACCTGCTCAAGCCGATCCGGGAGGGCCGGCTGCGCGAGGCGGTCCGTCGGATCTGCGAGGACGGCACCTCCACGCGCTCGTCCGAGGACACCATCCCCGTCGAGCTCGGTGGGGTCACCCGGTTCGTGGCCCGCACCGAGGTGCGCTACGTCGAGGCCCACGGCGACTACACCCGGCTGCACACCCCGGCGGGCAGCCACCTGGTCAGGCTGCCCATCGGCACCCTGGAGGAGCGCTGGCGCGACGCCGGTTTCCTCCGCATCCACCGGTCGCTCCTGGTCGCGCTCGGCCATGTCGACGAGGTGCGCACGCACGGCGGCCGGTGCACCGTCGTGGTCGCGGGGCGGGAGCTGCAGGTGAGCCGCCGGCAGACCCCCGTGCTTCGCGAGCGGCTGCGGGCGCACCGGCAAGGTCAACCGTGACCGACGAGCAGGCCCGCCGGCGGGTCCGGGTGACCGGACCGCGCACACAACGTCCTCGCCGGACCTCGGTCGCGTCGGAGATCGACGCCCAGACCGAGCTCGGCGAGGTGTACATGCGCTCGCTGATGCGCACCCAGCTGCGGCTCGCGCTCGGCGTCATGGCCCTGCTCGGGCTGACCCTCGGGCTGTTGCCGGTGCTGTTCCTCGCCTTCCCCGCCCTGGTGCGGACCCACGTCGGGGGGATCCCGCTGCCGTGGCTGCTCCTCGGCCTGCTCGCCTACCCCGCCATGATCGCCCTGGCCAGGTTCTACACACGTCGGGCCGAGCGTCACGAGCGTTCGTTCCGTGACCTGGTCGGACCGCGGTGACCGCATCGGCGAGATCGCGGTGAGCGGGGCGCTCGCGCTGGTTGCGGTGCTGGTGGTCTCGGTGGCGACCCTGGCCGTCGGTGTGGTGGGTCTGCGGATCTCCCGCACCACCAGCGACTTCTACGTCGCCTCGCGAACCGTCGCGCCGGCACTGAACGCGTCGGCGATCAGTGGCGAGTACCTCTCCGCCGCCTCGTTCCTGGGGGTCGCCGGCCTGGTGCTGCTGCGTGGGGCCGACGCGCTGTGGTACCCGGTCGGCTGGACCGCGGGCTACCTGGTCCTGCTGGTGTTCGTGGCGGCGCCACTGCGTCGCTCCCACGCCTACACCCTGCCGGACTTCGCCGAGCTCCGGGTGGAGTCGCTGGCGGCACGCCGGGTGGCCAGCACGCTGGTGGTGCTCATCGGCGTGCTCTACCTCGTCCCCCAGTTCGAGGGCGCCGGGCTGACCCTGCGGGCGCTCACCGGGGCCCCGTCGTGGATCGGCGCGGCCGTGGTCGCCGTGGTGGTCCTGGTCAACGTCACCGCCGGCGGGATGCGCAGCATCACCATCACGCAGGCCTTCCAGTACTGGCTGAAGCTGTTCGCGCTGTTGTTCCCGCTGGCGCTGCTGCTGGTCCACTGGGGCGGGCACGCCGCCGGAGTGGGCGCGCGGCTGAACGCGCGGGACTGGCTGGAGCCGATGCAGGGGCCGCACGCGGCGTACCTGACCTACTCGCTGATCCTGGCCACGTTCCTCGGCACCATGGGGCTGCCCCACGTCGTGGTGCGGTTCTACACCAACCCCGACGGCGGGTCGGCGCGACGGACAACGCTGGCGGTGCTGGCGCTGCTCAGCGTCTTCTACCTGCTGCCCACGATGTACGGCGTGCTCGGCCGGGTGTACGCACCGGACCTGATCGCCGGCGGCCACGCCGACTCGGTGGTGCTGGAGCTCCCGGGCCGGGTGTTCACCGGGGCCGGCGGCGACCTGCTCACCGCACTGCTCGGTGCGGGCGCGTTCGCCGCCTTCCTGTCCACGTCCTCGGGCCTGGTGGTCTCGATCGGCGGCGTGATCGGCCAGGACCTCCTCGGACACCGGTTCGACGGGGTCACCTCGTTCCGGCTGGCGGGCACGGCGGGCACCGTGCTGACACTGCTGGTCACGGTGGCGTCCTCCGGCCTGGCGGTCGCCCACGCCGTGGAGCTGGCGTTCAGCGTGGCTGCGTCGACGTTCTGCCCCCTGCTGCTGCTGGGCATCTGGTGGCGTGGCCTGACGGCGCGCGGAGCCATTGCGGGCATGGTCGTCGGCGGGGCGTTGTCCGCGTCGGCCGTGCTGGCGGTCACCGTGGGCGTCGCTCCGCACGGCTGGGTGGGCGCCGTCTTGTCCCAGCCGGCGCTGTGCACGGTTCCGGTCGCCTTCGGCACGATGATCGTGGTCTCGTTGCTGACCCGCCGCAGGCTGCCGGTCCACCTGGCCCGGACGATGGTGCGGCTGCACACGCCGGAGGACGTGGACCTCGACCGCGGACCGTTCCACCCCGAGCGGGCCCGCGGCTGACCGTCGGTCCGCGGACCGTTCGTCGTCGCAGAACCACCGCCCGTCGACGCGTGACCCAGCCCACACCGAGCGCTTCCGGCCGTTCATCGACTGCCCCCCGCCTGGTGGTTCCGGGCCGCCCGCGTCGGTCCCTAGCGTCGACACCGGTGACCCCGACTCGCCAAGGAGAGAACCCATGACAACCTACGATCCGCAAGCTCCGCTTCCCCGGGCCGAGGTCAAGCCCGGCTCGCACCTGGCGGACCCGGCACCCCTCGGCCTGGCCGGATTCGCGCTGACCACGATGGTGCTCAGCTTCGTCAACACCGGCCTCTTCGACGCCAAGGACGTCGGGGTCGTCCTCGGCCTCGCCCTGGCCTACGGCGGCCTCGTCCAGCTCTGTGCCGGCATGTGGGAGTTCGCCCGCGGCAACACCTTCGGCGCGGTGGCGTTTTCCTCCTACGGCGGCTTCTGGATCTCGTTCTGGTGGCTGGAGACCCACGCCCAGGGCATCGACGGCTCCGGCGTGGGCCTCTACCTGATCTGCTGGGCGGTCTTCACCGGCTACATGATGATCGCTGCGACGCGGGTCAGCGGAGCGATCCTCGTCGTTTTCGTCACCCTGACGATCACCTACATCCTGTTGGCCATCGGTGCCTTCGCCGGCTCCGAGAGCCTGGACAAGATCGGTGGCTGGGTCGGTGTCGTGTGCGCCCTGTCCGCCTGGTACGCGTCCTTCGCCGGCGTCACCGCCTTCACGCACAAGAAGGCACTGGTGCCGACGGTGCCCCTGGAGAGGTAGTTGCTGCCTCACCACCCAGGGTCCCTGCCTTGCCCGCGGGGACCCGGGGTGGTGAAGTGGATCACAGGGGCAGGAGTTGGCGTGAGAGGAATCGAGGAGAGAGATGGCTGAAGCGACACAGAACATCGACGCGTTGATGGCCGAGGAGCGGCGCTACCCGCCGGACTCCGCCTTCGCCGAGCAGGCGAACACGCCGAAGGATTTCTACGACACGGACCCCGACGCGTTCTGGGAGAAGGAGGGCCGGGAGCGGGTCAGCTGGTTCACCGACTTCACCGAGCTCAAGGAGTGGAAGCGGCCCTACGCCAAGTGGTACCTCGGCGGGAAGCTGAACGTCTGCCACAACTGCGTCGACCGGCACGTCGACAACGGCCTGGGCGACAAGGTCGCCTACCACTGGGAGGGCGAGCCCGCCGACGACCGGCTCGCGATCACCTATGCCGACCTGCAGAAGCGGGTCGTCAAGGCTGCGAACGCCTTCAAGGGCCTCGGCATCGGCAGGGGAACCAAGGTCGCGGTCTACATGGGCATGATCCCCGAGGCGCCGGTCACCCTGCTCGCGCTCGCCCGCCTGGGTGCCCCGTTCACGTTCGTGTTCGGCGGGTTCTCCGCCGACTCGCTCGGCGGCCGGATGAAGGACATGGAGTGCGAGGCGCTGATCACCCAGGACGCCACGAACCGGCGCGGCCAGGCATCACCGCTGAAGCCGATCGCCGACGAGGCGATGGCCTCCTCCCCCACGGTCAAGAACTGCCTGGTGGTGCGCCGTACCGGCTCCGAGGTGGAGATGAAGGACGGCCGCGACCAGTGGTGGCACGACGTCGTCGACAGCCAGTCCGACGACCCGGCCTCGTGCCCGTGCGAGGAGATGGACGCCGAGGACATGTTCTTCCTGATGTACTCCCCGGGCACCACCGGCAAGCCCAAGGGCGTCATGCACACCACCGGCGGCTACCTGGTCGGCACCGCGAGCACGCACTACTACGTCTTCGACATCAAGCCGGAGACGGTCTACTGGTGCGCTGCCGACATCGGCTGGATCACCGGGCACAGCTACATCGTGTTCGGCCCGCTGTGCAACGCGACGACGAGCGTGATGTACGAGGGCCTGCCCGACTTCCCGGACAAGGACCGCTGGTGGGAGATCATCGAGCGCTACAAGGTCAACGTGCTCTACACCGCGCCGACCTCGATCCGCACGCACATGAAGTGGGGCACCGAGTACGCCGAGCGGCACGACCTGTCCTCGCTGAAGGTGATCGGCTCGGTGGGCGAGCCGATCAACCCCGAGGCCTGGGTGTGGTACCGCGACCACATCGGTGGCGGGAAGTGCCCGGTGGTGGACACCTGGTGGCAGACCGAGACCGGGATGATCCTGGTGACCCCGACCCCCGGTCTGGTCACCCTGAAGCCGGGTTCGGCGACCAAGCCGTTCCCCGGCGTGAAGGCTGCGGTCTACGACGAGGAGGGCAAGGAGATCCCGCCGGGCAGCGGCGCCGGCTACATGGTGATCAAGGAGCCCTGGCCGGCGATGTTCCGCGGTCTCTACGGTGACGACGAGCGGTTCAGGGAGACCTACTGGCGCAAGTACGACGACGCCTACCTTGCCGGCGATGGCGCGCGCGTCGACGAGGACGGCGACTTCTGGTTGATGGGCCGCATCGACGACGTCATGAACGTCTCCGGCCACCGGCTGTCCACGATCGAGGTCGAGAGCGCCCTGGTCGACCACCCCGACGTGGCCCAGGCGGCCGTGGTCAGCCGGTCCGACCCCACGACGGGACAGGCGATCGTCGCCTACGTGACCCTCAAGGGCACGGCCGAGGCGTCCACGGCGAAGCTGACCGAGCTGCGTGACCACGTCGGCAAGGTGATCGGGCCGATCGCCAAGCCCGCCAACATCGTGTTCGCCGACACGCTGCCGATGACCCGCTCGGGCAAGATCATGCGGCGGCTGCTCAAGGACGTCGCGGAGAACCGCGAGCTCGGCGACACCACCACGCTGGCGGACCCGAACGTCGTCAACGAGATCAAGACCCGCGCCGAGACGGAGGCCGCCAAGGAGTAGGCGCTGCAGGCCCGGGATCAGCCCTGGCACATGGAAGCGCCGTAGGCGCCGGACGTGCTGCGCTGGTCGGAGACCCGCCCGTCAACGGTGATGGTGCAGATGACCGGCGTACCAGCGCTCCCGCCCGCGATCCACACGCGGGCGTAGTCGGGCTTGCCGTACGCCGTGGTGGCCAGCCGCCACGACCTGCCCGGGTCCATCACCTTGCCGTACGGGTGCTTCCTGCTGGTGGGCACCAGATACCCGATCTCCTTGGTCGGCGCGGCCGAGTGCACCGTCAGCACCACGTGGTGGACCGAGCCGCCCGACGCGCCCCCGGACACGCTGTAGCCGCTGCCACGAAGGCCGCCGGGCCCACCGCGCCCCGCCGCCGGGCCGCCGGAGTGGGCCGAGCCCGGGGCCAGCGGCCACCCGGCACGCGACTGCGGCGTGGTCCGGACCGGGTGCTGGGCGGACTCGCTCGGGCGTGCCAGCATCCACACGAAGACACCGATGACCAGGACCAGGCCGGTCACCACGGCCCCGGTCCCGAGCCTGCCGACCCGAGCGGTGTCGATGTCCTTCACGCCCTTCACGACGCTGCACAACGAGGCATGTCCCGCAGGAGTGACGGCCCGCAGCGCGGTGTCCGTCTCAGCCGGTGCCCTGCGGGGCCGACTCGCCGCGCTCCCGGTCCGAGGCACGGCTGCGCAGCAGGCTCGCCACCGTGGTGACCAGCAGCGTGACCACGATCACGACCATCGAGAGCCACACCGGGATGTCCGGTGCCCAGCCGATGTGGTGCCCACCGTTGACGAAGGGCAGCTCGTTCTCGTGCATCGCGTGCAGCACCAGCTTCACGCCGATGAACGCGAGCAGGAAGGCCAGCCCGTAGGAGAGGTAGACCAGGCGCTGGAGCAGGCCGCCGATGAGGAAGAAGAGCTGCCGCAACCCCATCAGCGCGAAGATGTTCGCGGTGAGCACCAGGTAGGGCTCCCGGGTCAGGCCGTAGATGGCCGGGATCGAGTCCAGCGCGAACAGCAGGTCGGTGGTGCCCAGCGCCAGCACGACCAGCATCATCGGGGTCAGCAGGCGGCTGCGACCCACCCGGGCGACCAGCCTGGTGCCGTGCCAGTCGTCGGTCACCGGCAGGTGGGCCTTGACCCAGCGCTCCAGCCAGCCCTCGCCCCGGTCCTCCTCGTCGTCGTGGCCGGTGACCAGCTTGATCGCGGTGTAGACCAGGAACGCGCCGAACAGGTAGAAGATCCAGCTGAAGGCGGCGATCGCGGCGGCGCCGACGGCGATGAAGGCGCCACGGAGGACCAGGGCCACCACGATGCCGATCAGCAGCGCGGCCTGCTGGTACTGGCGCGGAACGCCCAGCTTGGCGAACAGGATGATGAACACGAACAGGTTGTCGACCGACAGGGAGTACTCGGTCAGCCAGCCGGCGAAGAACTCCGTGCCGTAGGTGCCCCCGGCGAACACGGACACCCCGATGCCGAACAGGATCGCGAGCCCGACGTAGACGGCCAGGGCGACCGACACCTCGCGGCGGGACGGCTCGTGCGGGCGCCGCCCCACCACGAGCACGTCGAAGAGCAGCACGGCCAGGGTGACGCCCAGGGTCAGGCCCCAGACGAGGGGGGAGACGGTCATCGGGTCCTCCGGATCGCTCGTCCCGTGACGGCGTCACGGGGCTCCGAAGGTCTCTTCCACCGGGTACGCCGACCCGGCCGCCGCTCCCGGGCCCCGGACGGGACCGTGCTGACGAGAACGGCGCGAAGGAATACTCCCCTCCACCGGTCACCATGATCCCAGACGACGCGACCAGCGCCAAACGGTCGCGCACGAGCGATGGCCCGGGCCGGTGGCCCAAACCGGTAACATGGGTCGCGGAGCGCCGGGAAGTCTGGTCGGCAGTCATGACGCCGACCCACGGAGGGACGATGGCCCCCGGATCGCTGGGTGCGCGAGGTCTCCGGCTGCTGTCCAGCCCGGACCCGCACGAGTCCTCGTTCCTGGGACGGATGCTGCGCTCGGAGACCGTGGGCGGCGTACTCGCGCTGGTCGCGGCCGCGACGGCCCTGCTGTGGGCGAACCTGGCCGGACACGGCTACGAGGCCTTCCGCGACCTCGGGGTCGGGCCGCTGGACCTGGCGCACTGGGCCTCCGACGGCGGCCTGGCGCTGTTCTTCTTCGTCGCCGGGCTCGAGCTGAAGCGGGAGCTGCTGGTCGGCTCGCTGCGGCGCCCCGCCGATGCGGTCGTGCCCGTCGTGGCCGCGTTCTGCGGGGTGGCGGTGCCCGTCGCGGTCTACCTGGTCGCGAACCGGGGCACCGCGAACCTGCACGGCTGGGCGATCCCGGCGGCCACCGACATCGCCTTCGCGCTGGCCGTGCTGGCCGTGGTGGGCTCGGGGCTGCCGACCCAGCTCCGCGCCTTCCTGCTCACCCTGGCCGTGGTCGACGACCTGATCGTGATCGTGATCATCGCGCTGGCCTACTCCGGCCGGCTGCAGCCCTGGTACGGCGTCGCGGCGCTCGCGCTGGCAGCGGCGTACGCGGTGTGCCAGCGGCTCCGGGTGCACACCCCCGCGGTCCACCTCGCGCTGGCGGTGGCGGCCTGGTGGTGCGTGCACGAGAGCGGCGTGCACGCCACGGTCTGCGGCGTGGTGCTGGCGCTGCTCACCCGGGTCCTGCCGGACCCGGAGGAGGCCCACTCCCCCGCGGAGCGGCTGGAGCACCGGCTATCACCGCTCAGCGCACTGGTCGCCGTGCCGTTCTTCGCGCTCACCAGCGCCGGCGTCAGGATCGCCGCCGACGGACAGCTGTGGCGGGACCCACTGGTCTGGGGCGTGGTGCTCGGCCTGTGCCTCGGCAAGCCGGTCGGCGTACTCGGGGGCACCTGGCTGGTCACCCGCTTCACCCGTGCCACGCTCGATCCTGCGGTCCGCTGGCGGGACCTCGCCGGGGTCGCCGTCCTTGCGGGGGTCGGGTTCACGGTCGCGCTGCTGGTCAGCGACCTGTCGTTCGCCGGCGTACGCAGCGAGCATGCCAGGACCGGCGTGCTGCTGGCCTCGGTGCTCGCAGCCCTGGCGGCCGCGACGGTGCTCCGGTTCACCGGGCGCGACCGCCGGCGCAGCGGCCGCGACACCACCAGCGATCGCCGCTGACGCTATGGTGGCGGGAGTCCACGCCAGCCGAGAAGGGACCTGACATGGCACATCGCGAGCCGGCCACCGACGAGGAGCCGACGATCGGCAAGCTCGTCGTCGACGCCAGCCGGGACATCTCGACCCTGATGCACAACGAGATCGATCTCGCCAAGTCCGAACTCAAGGTGAGCATCAAGGCCGGTGGCATCGGCGCGGCACTGTTCGGGGTCGCGGCCTTCCTGCTGGTGCTGGCCATCATCATGCTCTCGATCGCCATCGCGTTCTTCATCCACATGACCGGGCTCGGCCTGGCGTGGTGCTTCCTGATCGTGTTCGGCGGGTACGTCCTCATCGCCGCGCTGCTCGGACTGGTCGGCTTCCTCAAGGTCCGCAAGGTCAAGGGCCCCGAGCGGGCCATCGCCCACGCCAGGGAGATCCCGACAGCGCTGAAGCCGGCCGCCGAGACCGCAGAGTCCCCCACGGCCTGATCCGGGCCGAGCCCGGCGGCCGGGTCAGGCGCAGCCGCCGGTGCTCACCGGACGGTTGGCGTTCAGGCCGGCCGTGGCCGGCCCGGCCACCTGCTCGGCGGTGAGCGCGTAGCCGGTGTGGGCGTTGCTCACTGACGCCGCGAAGACCACGCCGAGCACCTTGCCCCGCCGGGACACCAGCGGGCCGCCGGAGTTGCCGGGCCTGATCTTGCTGCGCAGCGAGTAGACGTCGCGCGTCACCGTGCCCGATCCGTAGATGTTGGGAGAGCGCAGCCGCTGCTGGGCGCGGATCCGGGCGGGCTCGGCGTCGAACGGACCGTCCTCGGGGTAGCCGAGCACCGCACCGACCTGACGTACGTGGCCGGAGCGGTCGAAGCCCAGCGTGGGGCCGTCCAGACCGGACACGCGGAGCACGGCCACGTCGACGTCGGGGTTGTAGTAGACCACCCGGGCCGGTACGTCGTGGCCGTCCACCCGCACGTGCGGATCGGTGACGCCGGCGACCACGTGGGCGTTGGTCATCAGCCGGTCGGGCGCGTAGAGGAAGCCCGACCCCTCCACGCCGTTGCCGCACCGGTTGTTGCCGCGAACCTTGTACACCGCGCCCTCCGCACGCCGGATGGCGGCGTCGTGCAGCACCCCGGACGGCGCGGGCGAGACGTGCTGGATCCGCTCGGGCGCGAACGGCTCCAGGTAGCGCGGGAAGAAGCTGGACCCGACCAGGCTGTCGAACGTGCGCAGCGTGTTCTGGGCCTGCTCCGGCATCACGCCGTTGACCCGGTCCAGCACCGAGGAGCTGCGCACCAGCGGGCTCAGCCCCGGGATGCGGGAGCCGCTGACGGCCACGCCCAGCATCCAGGCGACCACGAGGACCGCTGCCGCGGACAGCACGGCCCCGCCCAGTGCGTCGAGTGCCCGCACCGGGCGCCAGGTGATCCGGTCACGTACCCGCGCACCGACGTACTGGAAGATCGCCTGTCCGAGCGAGGCCACCACCAGCACCACCAGCAGGGCCCCGAGCGAGACCAGCAGCGACGGGGACGCGTCGCCCAGCAGGTGCGGGGACAGCCAGATCCCGATGATCCCGCCCGCGACCAGGCCGACCGTGGCGAAAGCGCCCGCGATGAAGCCCTGCCAGTAGCCCGAGAGCGCGTAGAGTCCCGCGATCACGACCAGGATCCAGTCGAGGATGTTCATCGGGGCCCCCGCGGAAGTGCGAGCGCAGCAAGGCTGTCGGTGTGGTGGGTCATCGGGTCAATCCTCGCCGATCCCGAGCATGTGGTCGGGCACCGACCGGGTGACGGATCGGTCCCAGGGGCGGGTCATGCCGACGTACTCGAAGAGCTGGTTGACCAGCCCGGCCGTGAACCCCCACAGGATCAGCTCCTCGTGGTCGGCGCCGATCAGGAACCCCGGGCTGGAGTAGCCGTTGGGGTGCTCCACCATGACCCGGTTGGCGGGCTCGAGCAGCTGCCCGACCGGGACCCGCACCACCGCCCGGACCTCCTCGGCGTCGACGACCGTCACGGAGGACTCCTGGCGCCACCAGGCCAGCACCGGGGTCACCGCGTAGTTGCTGGGCGGCAGCCACAGCTGCGGCAGCGTGGCCAGCACCTCCACGCCCCCCGGGTCCAGCCCGGTCTCCTCCTGTGCCTCGCGCAGCGCGGCCGCGGTCGGCGAGGCGTCGCCCGGGTCGACCTGGCCGCCCGGGAACGAGACCTGGCCGGGGTGTGACCGCAGCGTGTGGGCCCGCTCGGTGAACAACAGGTCCGGACCGTCCGGCCCCTGCCCGAACAGCATCAGGACCGCGCCCGGGCGAGCTCCGGAGTCCTCCGGGGGCAGGAACCGGCTCAGGTCGCGGCCCTCGATGGTGAGCGCACCGTCGCGGATCGGCACCAGCCAGTCGGGGATGTCGGTCACGCCGCGGCCTCCGGCTTCGCGACGTGCAGGTGCCGGCGTACCAGCCGCTCGAGCTGGGTCAGGCTGTGGATCTGGACGGCCTGCTGGAAGACCACGTCACCGCGCCGGTCGACCAGCACCAGGTTGGGCAGCGCGTTGCCGACGGCGCGGATGCGGCGCTCCACGTCGGCCACCTGCGGATAGGTCACGCCGGTCTGCTTCGCCAGCTGCAGCGCCCGCCGGGGCTGGGTGTCCTGCCAGTCCACGCCGAGCACGGGAACCCGGCCGGCGTACTTCCTGGCGAACGCCTCGTAGTGGGGGAGCTCCTCCCGGCAGGGGGCGCACCACTGCGCCCACAGGTTCACCACCATCGGGCCACGCAGCCGCGCCATCGCGACGGCGTGGCCGCCGCCGAGGCAGGGAAGCGTGACGTCGGGCAGACCGCCGTTGCGGGCCACCGGCGCGGTGGCCCGGCGGCAGGGCTGGATCCCGGCCTGCTGCTTCAGCTGCCGCAGCGCCGGGGTGTTCTCGGCAACGTGGCTCTCCGGCTGGGTGACAGGATTCCCCCCGCAGCCGGCGACCAGCGCGGCCAGCACGAGGGCGACGAGCGCGCACAGCAGGGCTCGTGCGGGACGGTACGGCGTCATGACGTCAGGCGGGCCCCTGGGTCTTGACCAGGGCGGCGGCCGCCTCCGGGTCGGTGGGGCCCTCTCCGTACGACGGGCACCACCGGGCCACCGGGCACACCCCGCAGGCGGGCTTGCGGGCGTGGCACATCCGGCGGCCGTGCCAGATCAGGTGGTGGCTGACCATCGTCTGGTCCCGCTTGGGGAACAGCGCACCGACCGCGTGCTCGACCTTGACCGGGTCGGTCTCGTCGGTCCAGCCGAACCGGCGGACCAGGCGCGCGACATGGGTGTCGACGGTGATGCCGGGGATGCCGAACCCGTTGCCCAGCACGACGTTCGCCGTCTTGCGGCCGACACCGGGCAGCTTCACCAGGTCGTCCATCCGGGGCGGGACCTCGCCGCCGTGCCGCTCCACCAGCGCGGAGCTGAGCTTGAGCAGCGTGTCGGTCTTGGCGCGGAAGAAGCCCAGCGGACCGAGGATCCGCTCCAGGTCGTCGCGGTCCGCGGCGGCCACGGCGCGCGCGTCGGGGTAGGCGTCGAACAGCACCGGCCGGACCGCGTTCACGCGGCGGTCGGTGGTCTGCGCGCTCAGCACGGTCACGACCAACAGCTGGAAGGGACCCTCGAAGTCGAGCTCGATCGTGGCGTCCGGATAGGTCTCGGCCAGCACCCGGTTCATCTTGCGGGCCCGGCGCACCAGGGAGGTGTCCGGCCGGGCGGGTTGCGGGCTCGTCGTACGCGTGCTCGACTTGCGGCGCGGTCTGGTGGCTGGCACGCGGCCAGCGTACGCGGCTCGATCCGCGGACCCGGTGAAGTAACCTGCGGTCATGGGTCACACTGTGACCTGCGACACGAGCTGTGAGACCGTGCCGGTTCGCCCCGCGGCGACCATGACGGGAACAGAAGGGATCACAAGTGGACAACGACGTACTCCGCCAGGCGCCCCTGTTCAGCGCCCTCGACGACGAGGCGGCCTCGGCGCTGCGCGCGTCCATGGGCGAGACCCGGCTGCGGCGCGGCGAGGTCCTCTTCCGCGAGGGTGACGCCGGCGACAAGCTCTACATCGTCACCGACGGCAAGGTGAAGCTGGGCCGCAGCGCCTCCGACGGCCGGGAGAACCTGCTGGCGATCATGGGGCCCGGGCAGATGTTCGGTGAGCTCTCCCTGTTCGACCCCGGCCCCCGGTCCGCCACGGTCACCGCGGTCACCGACACCTCGTTCCTCTCGCTCTCGCACGAGGACCTGATGCGCTGGCTGTCCGGGCGCCCCGGTGTCGCCCTCGGGCTGCTCTCCCAGCTCGCCGCTCGCCTGCGCCGTTCCAACGACGTGGTCGCCGACCTGGTCTTCTCCGATGTCCCCGGCCGGGTGGCCAAGGCCCTGCTGGAGTTGGCCGACCGCTTCGGACGCACCGCCGACGACGGCGTACACGTCCACCACGACCTCACCCAGGAGGAGCTGGCCCAGCTGGTCGGCGCCTCCCGCGAGACCGTCAACAAGGCCCTGGCCGACTTCGCCTCCCGCGGCTGGCTCCGTCTGGAGCCCCGCTCGGTGGTGATCATGGACATCGAGCGATTGCAGCGCCGGGCTCGTTGAGTTGGGGGAAATCCCCCCGCGAGTTCCGGGAAATGGCCCGGTGAGATCGGGGGTATGTCCTCTCAGCTCGCAAGGATCCGGGTCCACCGCAATCGCTTGGTCCTTGGTCTCAGCGCGAAGCGCAACTCGTGGAGCCACTCGCCGGGATCGGGGCCGGTGAGGCCGTCCTTGTCGATCACGATCACCGTCCAGCCGTGGTCGCGTAGCCACTTCCTGCGGTCGCGATCATGTCGCCGTTGTTCCTCGGTCCGCCGATGGAACTCCTCTCCGTCGTACTCCACCGCGATGCGGTGTATCGGGTAGGCCAGGTCGAGGCGGTACGTCGGTACGCCGTCCACCTCCACCCAGTGCTGCGGCTCAGGCGCGGGGAGGCCGGAATCGTGGATCTCGAGACGGACCCACGACTCGCGCATGGACTCCGCCCGCGGGTCGGCCAGTGGGACCAGCTCACGCAGCTGGATCACGCCGCGTCGGCGGAAGTAGCGAGGCAGCTCATGGTCCATCTGCTCGCGAGTGACTCCCTGGACGCGCATGAGCTGGTC
This sequence comes from Marmoricola sp., assembly GCA_050699415.1. Lineage (GTDB taxonomy): Bacteria > Actinomycetota > Actinomycetes > Propionibacteriales > Nocardioidaceae > Marmoricola. Next base: position 3,372 of record JBOHDO010000074.1, on the reverse strand, counting down.
GAGGGCACCGACCGCCCGGCGGCGACCGAGCGCACAGCCCAGGTCCATCGCGGTCCGCAGGGGTGTGGTCACGGCGAGACCGTGCAGCATCACGACGTCACCGGGCCGTAGGTCCCGCGACCGGCCATCGATGCCGGTCCGGTCGCTGGGACTGTGGCCGCGATACACGCAGGTCTCGATCGGGGGGAGGATCTCGTGGTCGGAGTAGCCGAACACGTCGACTCTGTACAACCAGGCCGCGGTGCGGTCGCAGACGACCGAGTGCGGACTGACGACGAGCGCAGCCGCGGTAGCCCTGATCTCGACGGTGTCCTGCACGTCCGCGCGGACATAGACGCCATGGAGGACCCGTCGGAGTACACCAGTGCGCACCGCATGGGCGAGCCGCTTGCTGGTCAACCCTGCTGCGCGCGCCTCACGGTAGGTGAACGGACGGTCGTGGAACACAAGTCCCGACATGGGGGCGGATCATGCACGTAAGCCCGACACCGTCGTGCGTCCGGACGCATTCCGGTGGATTGTCAGTCTCACTCCGTGGCCTGTGGAAGCAAAACGGTTGCTCTCACTCGGTCCCATTTGTCGGATGTCGAGGGGCCATGACCCCTGTCTCGCAGGGACATTTTCCCAAACTCAACGGTGCTGGAGGTACTCCAGCTGCGCGCGCACCGAGAGCTCGGCGGCACCCCAGAGGACCGGGTCCACGTCGGCGTAGACGATCTCAACGACCTTCCGGGGGAGCTCGTCGGCGGAGATGCCCTCGGGGTGGGGGGTGTCGCGGAGACGATCGAGGGCGTCGCGGACCTGGCCGAGCCGCTCCTGCCGGTGGGCGATGTAGAAGTCGAGGGCGGGCAGCGCGTCGGCGATCACCGGCCCGTGGCCGGGCCACACGTGCTCGACCGAACGCTCCTCGGCCAGGGCATGCAGCCGGTCCAGCGAGCCCAGGTAGGCGTCGAGCTCGCCGTCGGGGTGGGCCACCACCGTGGTCCCCCGGCCGAGCACGGTGTCCCCGGTGAGCACGGCCCCCTCGGCGGGCAGGAGGAACGACAGCGAGTCCGCGGTGTGCCCGGGGGTGCCCACCACCCGGATCTCCAGGCCGTCCACCTCGACCACGTCCCCGTCGGTCAGGCCCTCCTCGCCGAGCCGGTACGCCGGGTCGAGCGCCCGTACGCCGCACCCGACCCGCTCGGCGAACTCCCGGGCCGCCTCGGAGTGGTCGAGGTGGTGATGGGTCAGCAGTACGACGCCCACCTCCCCGGCGGCCGACGCCACGGCGTCGAGGTGCCCCGGGTCCGGCGGGCCCGGGTCGACCACCACCGAGCGTCGGGAGTCCGGCTCGCGCAGCACCCAGGTGTTGGTGCCGTCGAGCGTCATGATGTTCGCGTTCGGGGCGAGCACACACTGTGCCCGCGTCCCGAAGCGCCCTCCGGACCAGCTCATGACGGCCGCGCCGCCAGCAGCGGCCGCAGCCGCTCCGGCATCGACAGCATCGTCTCGCCGTCCTCCTCGACCGGCTCGGGCATGAACATCTGTGCAGTGCGGTCGGCCGCGGCCGCGAGCACCTGCTCGGCGGCGTCGTGCTGACCCACCTCCAGGCAGGTGAAGTACGTCGGCGGCAACATGCCGATCTCCTGCCGCTCGGCCGCCTCCACGGCTCCCATCACCGGAGACCAGGCGACCGCATCGGACTCGGTGGACACGTCCCGGGTGAGCTGGCCCTCGGGCAGCTCGGCGACGAAGAACCAGGTCCGGTACCGCCGCGGCTCGAACACCGGGGTCAGCCAGGCCGACCAGATCCCGAGCAGGTCGCTGCGCAGCACCAACCCCCGCCGGGTGAGGAACTCGGTGAACGCGAGCTCGCGCCTCTCCAGCGCGACCCGGTCGGCCTCCCAGTCCTCGCCGGTGGTGTCGGAGACCACAGAGTCGGCCGAGGCTCCTGCGAGCAGCACGCCGGACTCCTCGAAGGTCTCCCGCACCGCGGCGCACACCAGCGCCCGGGCGTTCTCCTCGTCCACCCCGAGCCGGGCCGCCCAGTCGCCGACGGGAGGACCCGCCCAGCCGACCGTGGCGTCGAAGTCGCGCCGGTCCACCCCGCCTCCGGGGAAGACCACCATCCCGCCGGCGAAGGCCATCGAGGTCTGCCGCCGCAGCAGGTAGACCGAGAGCCCGCGCGAGGCGTTGCGGAGCAGCACCACGGTCGCGGCGTTCCGCGGCTCGGCCGGCGTACGATCCCCCGACGCGAACTCCTCGGCCTGCTCCACCAGCTTCGGCGGGAGCACGATGCGAGGCATCAGGCCCTCGTCTCAGCAACCTCGACGAGCAGCTCGACCTCCACCGGCGCGTCCAGGGGCAGCACCGGCACGCCGACCGCGGAGCGGACGTGGCGGCCGGCGTCGCCGAAGACCTCACCGAGCAGCTCCGAGGCGCCGTTGGCCACCTTCGGTTGCGCGGTGAAGTCCGGGGTGGAGGACACGAACGCGACCACCTTGACGACCCGAGTCACCTGCGACAGCTCGCCGATCTCGGCCCGCACGGCGGCCAACGCGTTGAGCACGCACTGGCGGGCGCACTCCTGCGCCTGCTCCATGGTGACCTCGCCGCCCACCTTCCCGGTGCGCATCAGCTGCCCCTCGCGCATCGGCAGCTGGCCGGAGGTGAGCACCTGGTTGCCGCTGCGCAGCGCCGGGATGTACGCCGCGACGGGCGCGGCCACCTCGGGCACCGACAGCCCCAGCGTGGCGAGCTTCTCCTCGGGAGTGGGCACCGTGCTCACCCCTCGGCCGGGCGCTTGAAGTAGGCGACCAGGTTCTCCGGGTTCGGCCCGGGCACCATCTGCACCAGCTCCCAGCCGTCGGAGCCGAAGTTGTCCAGGATCTGCTTGGTGCTGTGCACCAGCACGGGCGCGGTCATGTACTCCCACTTGGTCATGCCCGCGACTCTAGACGAGCGCCCGCGGCTACCGTGTTCGCATGCTCCCGGACGCGGTGCTGCGGTACGCCGACCACGACCAGGCCGTCATCGACGTACACCTCCCGGAAGGGGTCACGATCCCCGACTCGACGGCGCATATGTCCCGACTCGACGGGGCATTTTCCCCGACTCGACGGGTCGTGGCCCCGGTTGCGTTGAGCCGGGGCCTCGTCGGGCGGCACCCGTGGATCACGCTGCACGAGGTGCCGGGCGGGCACTTCGAGCCCATCGAGCCCGGCTCTGCGGCGTGGCCGACGGTGCTCTGCGCTCGGGTCCCCCTTAGCCCGGATCCACCGATGAACTTGGTCGGGTGAGCGTGCCGTAGAACGAGAATGCCCTTGCGTGGCGGGAGAATCGGACTTCTTCACGGAACGATTCGGCCAAGCGCAAGGGACATCTCTGAGG
>JBOHDO010000073.1:0-51864 GCA_050699415.1 Marmoricola sp. | reverse complement strand
CGGCCCGGATCGCCTCGCGCCCGGTGGTGGGCCGGTCGGGCGGGTAGGCCAGCACCGCCTGCTCCTCGTAGAGGGCCGCCGCGCCCGCGGCGTCACCGGCGTTCACCCGCTCGGCGACCAGACGGGTCACGTCCTCGGGCTTGGTCGCTGTTGGCTGGTCTGTCTCGTCGTCCATGGTCGACCTCCTGTTCGGTCAGGTTCGGTAGCCATGACAACACCGACCACCGACGACGGGTTCTCGATACGCCATCGCCCACGGGCTCGGGGGCTCGACCAGCGGTTTCCTCGGTGCTCGCGTGCGGCAGCCATCATGGAGGCATGGCCCTGGCCGTCTGCCTGCTCTTCGAGCCGCGTGCCGAGCGCGCGATCCGGCAGCTGTGGCATCGGCTCGAGGCCGACGGCATCCCCACCCTGCTCAGCCACACCCACGGACTGCACGTGCCGCACCTGTCGTACGCCGTGCTGCGAAGCTGGGACCTCGAGGAGGTCCGCACGGCGGTGGGCGGGCTTCCCGACGGCGGGCCGGTGCGGCTGCACTTCGACGCGATCGGCCTGTTCCGCCGCAGTCGGTCCTGGCTGGTCCCGGCCACCCACGGGGCCGTGGGCCACCGCCAGGAGCGTGTCGTCGAGGCGGTGGTGGGCACCGGGGCGGACCTGCACAAGCACTACCGGCCGGGGCTGTGGGTGCCGCACTGCACCCTCGCGCCCCGGGTGCGGCTGGACCAGCTGGCCACGCTCGCGGCCGCGGTCTACGACGTGCTGCCGCTGGACGCGGTCGCCGACCGGGCTGCCCTGGTCGACAGCGCGACGGGCCGAAGGGTGCCGCTGCCGGTCGTGCCCTGAGGGCCCGTCGCGCAGGCCCCACAGCGGGCTCGCTCCCGCAGCGACGCGCGGGCGCGGCCCGCGGGCAGCAGGCAGTGGGCCACCATCCGCGCCGGCGCCACCCGGCCTCCCAGCGCCGGAACCGGGGTCAGCGTCAGGCAGTTGAGGTGGTGCACCGCCGTACTCAGGGGCTGCCTCGTGCCACGTAGCCTTGCTGCGTGCCCATGCTCCTGCACCCGCGCTACTGGGGTGCGCACGTCCTGCTGCTGGTCGCCCTCGCGGTGACCATCGGCCTCGGCGTGTGGCAGTGGGGCGTCTGGTCCGGCGACCGGACCGACGCGAGCCGGACGCTGGTCCATGCCCGGCCGGTGGCGTTGAGCTCGGTGCTGGGCCCCGACGGTGTGTTCCCCGGCGACGGCGTGGGCCGGCCGGTCCGGCTGACCGGGCGGTGGCTGGGCCGCGACACCCTCTACGTCTCCCATCGCCTGCTGCACGGCCGCAACGGCTACTGGGTGATGACCCCGGTCCGCGTGGGCCGGTCGGCGATCCCGGTGGTGCGCGGGTGGAGCCCGCGGCCACAGGCCGCCCCGGTGTCCGGCCGGGTCCGTGTCACCGGTTGGCTGCAGCCCTCGGAGACCCAGGGCGAGGCCGACGCCGACCCGACCGACGACGTGATCGGGTCGATGCGGATCGCGAGCATGACCCAGGACGTGAAGGTCGACCTGTACTCCGGCTTCGTGGTGTCCCGGGACGCGTCCTCGGGCACCTCCGGGCTGTCTGCCATCGGCCCGGCGACCCCGCCCAAGGTGTCGATCTGGACCGGGTTGCGCAACCTGCTCTATGCCTGCCAGTGGTGGGTGTTCTCCGGCTTCGCGACCTACATCTGGTGGCGCTGGTGCCGGGACCAGCTGCACCCGCGCGAGCATCCGGCCGAGGGCAGCGGTGACGCCGACCGGCCGGCCACCGACCCGGAACGGCAGCACCAGTGACCACTCGGGACCCCTCCGGCCTGCTGGTGGCCGGCACCACCTCCGATGCCGGCAAGAGCGTGGTCACCACCGGGCTGTGCCGCGCGCTGAGCCGCCGCGGCATCTCGGTGGCGCCGTTCAAGGCACAGAACATGTCGAACAACTCCATGGTCTGTCGCGGGCCGGACGGCCCGGGGGAGATCGGCCGGGCGCAGTGGATCCAGGCGGTGGCCGCGGGGGTGGAGCCCGAGGTGGCGATGAACCCGGTGCTGCTCAAGCCGGGCTCGGACCGGCGCAGCCATGTCGTGCTCGAGGGCCGGCCCGCCGGCGAGGTCGACGCCCGGGACTGGGTCGAGGGGAGGCGACACCTCGCCGAGGCCGCGTACGCCGCGTTCGACCGGCTCGCCGCGCGGTTCGACGTGGTCGTCGCCGAAGGGGCCGGGAGCCCCGCGGAGATCAACCTGCGGGCCGGTGACTACGTGAACATGGGACTGGCCCGGCACGCGGGCCTGCCCGCCGTGGCGGTCGGGGACATCGACCGGGGCGGCGTGTTCGCGGCGATGTACGGCACCGTCGCCCTGCTCGAGCCCGCCGACCAGGCGCTGCTGGCCGGCTTCTGCGTGAACAAGTTCCGCGGCGACCCCGGGCTGCTGCGCCCGGGCCTGGACGAGCTGGAGCGGCTCACCGGCCGCCGCGTGTACGGCGTGCTCCCGTGGCACCCCGACCTGTGGCTGGACTCCGAGGACGCGCTCGACCTCGACGGGCGTCGCGACACCGGCGGCTCGGCGCTCCGGGTGGTCGTGGTCCGACTGCCCCGGATCAGCAACTTCACCGACGTCGATGCGCTCGGCATCGAGCCCGGGGTCGACGTCACCTTCGCTGCCGGCCCGCGGGGCCTCGACGACGCCGACCTGGTCGTGCTGCCGGGCACCCGGTCCACGGTCGCCGACCTGGCCTGGCTGCGCGAGCGGGGACTGGACCGGGCGGTCGCCCGCCACGTCCGCCGCGGCCGACCGGTGCTGGGCATCTGCGGCGGCTACCAGATGCTGGGCGAGACGATCGCGGACCCGGACCGCGTGGAGGGCGGCTCTGCGGTCGCACCCGGGCTGGGACTGCTGCCGGTGCACACCCGGTTCGACCGGGACAAGGTGCTCGCGCTGAGCGAGGGCGACTGGGCGGGGGAGCCGGTCACCGGCTACCAGATCCACCACGGCCGCGTCGAGCCGCGCGGACCGGTGGCGGCGTTTCCCGGCGGAGCACGTCAGGGTGCGGTCTTCGGCACGCTGTGGCACGGCAGCCTGGAGTCCGACGGCTTCCGGGCGGCCTTCCTGGCCGAGGTCGCCGGGGCCGTGGGTCGCGACTGGGAGGGGTCCGGTGCGCGGTTCGGCGTACGCCGTGAGGCCAGGCTGGACCTGCTCGGCGACCTGGTGGAGAAGCACCTGGACGTCGACGGCCTGCTCGACCTGGCGCGGCACGGTGCGCCGGACGGGCTGCCGGTGCTGGCGCCCGGGAGCGGTCGGTCCGGCTGACCCTGGCAGACGATGCCGGCGCCGGTGAGCGCTGGGTCACACGGGTACGTTCGAGGCCGTGAAGCTGCTCTTCAACACCTACCGGGTGCTGGCCACCGTGGTGGGGCTGTCGATCATCACGCTGATCTGCGTCGGCGTACCCCTCGAGCACCTGCACGAGGCGTTCCCGAACCTGTGGACGGACTTCCTGCAGAACGGCGAGCCGGGCCAGCGACTGGGCCGGTTCATCGACATGAACCTCGGCGTGGCCCACGGCTTCATCTACATGGGCTTCGTCCTGGTCGCGCTGATGCTGGCGCTGAAGGCACGCTGGCCGCTGGTGTTCACCCTGGTGACGCTGGCGTGCGGCACCATCCCGTTCCTGTCGTTCTGGGCCGAGGCACGCGCCATCCGCCGGGCGCGCCAGGACATCCCCGAGCTGCGCCCGGTCGCCGAGGACGAGGTGCTCAGGCCTCCGGTGGCTCGCTGACCTGCTCGGACGAGGTCGGCTGTCCCGGCGTGGTGATGGAGCCGGGCAGCTCCGCGGAGTCGGCGACGGCCTCCGACGGTGTGGCACCCGCGGCGTCGGCCGGGATGTCGGCCGGGGTGTCGGCCGGTACATCGGTCGGGGTGTCGGCCGTGTCGGTCGTGGCATCCGCCGACGGCGACTTGTGCATCGGGGTCGGCGGCGGGGGCGGCGGCGTGTAGGAGGACTGCCACTTGTCGTCGTCGGCGAGCAGCTTCTTCGCCGCGAACCCGGCGGCACCGGCCAGTACCGCCAGCAGCAGCCACTTCTTCTTGCCGCCCTTCTTCTTCATCTCCTCGCCGCGCAGCGCGGCGGCGGCCGCAGTCCCGCGCTTGCGGGCCTCCTCGGTCAGCGGGCCGGCCTGCTCGCGGGCTTCGGACCAGGCGGTCTGTGCCCGGGGTACCACGTCCTCGGAGATCCGCTTGCGGGTCTCGTCCGCCACGGGGCCGGCCTGCTCGCGGGCCTCGGACCAGGCGGTCTGTGCCCGGGGCACCACGTCCTCGGAGATCCGCCGGCGGGCCTCGGTGACGTGGGGGGCCGCCTTCCGCCGCGCCTCGGCGACCTGCGGGCCGACCCGGTCCCGGGCCTCGGTCAGCCGGGGCCCGAGCTGCTCACGGGCGCTGTCGACGTGCGGCCCTAACCGGTCGGCCAGGTCCTGGGCCTGGTCGCGGAGGTTCTTCGAGCGGTTGCCCCTGGTGAGCGTGGTGAACATGTGGTGTTCGGTCCTCTCGTCGTCCTTGCCGTCGATCATGCCCGCGTGCGCTGACAATGCAAACCCCGGGTCCGCGCCTCGGCGCCCGACGGGGCGGGCGGCCCGCGGCTTCCCGGTCGTGGCAGGATCGACGTACCTCCGGCGACGTACCCGGAGGGGACCAGAGCAAACAGCCGGAGTGGAGAAGGCAAACATGGCGGACTCGCAGTCGCTGCAGGCGACGCTGCACACCAACCAGGGTGACATCGTGCTGGAGATGTTCCCCAACCACGCCCCGGCGACCGTGGAGAACTTCGTCGGCCTGGCCGAGGGGACCAAGGACTACCGCGACGACGCCGGACGCTCCGGCGAGAAGTACTTCGACGGGCTGGGCTTCCACCGGGTCATCGACGGCTTCATGATCCAGGGCGGCTGCCCGCTGGGCACCGGCACCGGGGGCCCGGGCTACACGTTCAAGGACGAGTTCCACCCCGAGCTGGCCTTCGACAAGCCCTACCTGCTCGCGATGGCGAACGCCGGGCCGGGAACGAACGGGTCGCAGTTCTTCATCACCGTGGGGCCCACGCCGCACCTGAACAACCGGCACACGATCTTCGGTGAGGTCGCCGACCAGCCCAGTCGCGACGTGGTCGACCGGATCGCCACCACGCGGACCGGGCCGGGCGACCGGCCGGTGGACCCCGTCGTGATCGAGTCGGTCGAGTTCACCCGGGAGGGCTGACCTGAGCGCACCCGGTGGTGCGGGCAGCCGCGGCGCGGCCGAGCCGCCGCACTGCTACCGACACCCGAACCGCGAGACCTGGATCCGCTGCCAGCGCTGCGACCGGCCGATCTGCCCCGACTGCATGCACGAGGCATCGGTGGGCCACCAGTGCCCCGAGTGCGTGCGGGCCGGGCGGCGTACCGTGCGCGAGGGTCTCGGCCGCTTCGGGGGCAGGCCGTCCGGCAACCCGCACCACACCACGATCGCGCTGATCGGGATCAACGTGCTGGTGTGGCTGGCGATCACGGTCACCGGGGGAAACAGCAGCCGGGTGCTGGACTGGCTCGCGCTGCTCCCGGAGGGCCGCTGCGAGACCGCCAGCGGCAACGGCGTCTTCCCGAGCCTCGCCACCTCGGCGTCCTGCCACGGACCCAACATGCACTGGGTCGCCGGAGTCGCCACCGGAGACTGGTGGCAGGTCCTCACCTCGTTGTTCGTCCACGTCGAGATCCTGCACATCGGCTTCAACATGCTCGCGCTGTGGTTCCTCGGCCCGCCGCTGGAGGCGGTGGTGGGCCGGGTGCGGTTCCTCGCGGTGTACCTCGCCTCGGGACTGCTCGGCAGCGCCGCGGTGATGCTGTGGTCCGCCCCGCTGGGTCAGACCCTGGGCGCGTCGGGCGCCATCTTCGGGGTGATGGGCGCGCTCATCGTGGTCGGGATGAAGCTGCACGTCCCGATGCAGCAGCTGTGGTTCTGGCTGGTGCTGAACCTGGTGTTCACCTTCACCGCCTCCGGCATCTCCTGGGAGGGCCACCTCGGTGGCCTGCTCGGCGGTGCCGCGATCGGGGCCGGGCTGGTGCTGCCCGGTCGCCGGCTGCGAGGTGCGGTCCAGCTCGTCGCGGTCGCGGGCGTGGTAGTGGTGGCGCTGGGCCTGGCCGCCTACCGGGTCACCTCGCTGTCCTAGGACGCCGCCGGAGCGCGTTACCCACAGCTGGGGATTGTTCTGTGGATAACTACATTGCTGTGGTTTTCACCCGAATCGGTGATGACAGGCCGTGCCCGGGAGGGCTCACTCCCACTTCGTCGCGAACGTGAACCCCACGGCCATGAAGCCGATCCCCACCACCAGGTTGTACTGCTGCAGGTCGTCCATGACCGCGAAGTGGCCGGCGTCGGTGCCGAGGAAGTAGTACACGACGATCCACGCCAGGCCGAACAGGAAGCAGAACAGCATGCCCACCACGACGCCCTGGCCGCGGCCGAGCGGGGTGAGCCTGTCCGCGGACATCGCCAGCCCCAGCAGGATCAGCCCGAACCCGATCAGGTAGTTCCAGCGGACCAGGTCGGACATCCAGGGCAGCGAGGTGTGCGGCCTGGTGCCCCCGAGCGCCGAGGAGAACAGCGCGGCGTCCCGGGCGACCAGTACGTAGACCACGATCCAGGCCACGCCCAGCACCACCAGCACTGCGGGCACCGCCGTACGGACGACCGAGGTCTCGTAGCCGCTGGTCGTCAGGAGGGAGTTGCGGGTGGCATCTCGGGACAAGAAGGGCTCCTCGGGGCTGCGATACGGGGGCTCCGCGCAAGGCACTAGCGTAGTCACATGCGCTGGCTCCGCCGTGTCCGGGCGACCCTGCGAGCGGGTGCCCACGCGAACAGGCGGGGCCCGTGGCGGCTGGGCGCGGTGGCGGCGTTCCTGCTCGCCGGCGGGCTGTTCGTAGCCAGCGCGCTCAGCTCGCACGGCCTCGACCTGCGTGCGGCCAGCGTGACCGACCTCGACTCCGTGGTGCGCCAGGAGAGTGCCCATGCCCACGCACTGCAGCACCAGGTCGCCGACCTCAAGGGTGACGTCGACCGGCTGGCCCACGGGGTGCGTGGCGGCCGGGTCGGCCGGTTGCAGCAGCGGGTGGACCGGCTGTCCGGCCCGGCGGGGTTCCGGCCGGTCGACGGGCCCGGTGTGACCGTACGGCTCGATGACGCGCCCAAGGCCGAGATCGACCGGGTCGTGGAGTCCGGCACGCTGACCGCCGACGCCCTGCTGGTGCACCAGCAGGACATCCAGGCGGTGGTCAACGCGCTGTGGCACGGCGGCGCCCGGGCGATCAGCCTGCAGGGCCAGCGGGTGGTCTCCACGACCGGCATCAAGTGCGTGGGCAACACCGTCGTGCTGCACGGGGTGCCCTACTCGCCCCCGTACGTCATCTCCGCCGTGGGTAACCCCGCGACGCTGCGTGCCGGTCTCCGCAACAACGCCTACATCGCGGCCTACCAGACCTTCGTGCACCGCTTCCGGCTCGGTTGGGACCTCACCACCGAGCCGACCCTGCACGTCCCGGGATACTCCGGGACGGCAGGGCTGCGCTACGCCGAGCCCCTGGGCCGGTGACCCTCAGCCCAGGTTGACCAGGGGCGACGCACTCGGCCCGCTCTGCGACGGGCTGGGCGACGGCGACTGCGACGGCGACGGCGACTCGGAGGGGGTCGGGCTCTGGGTCGGGCTCGGCTTGGGCTTGTGGTGGGTCGAGACCACGATCGTCACGGTCATCCCCTGTCCGTACGGCGTGCCGGCGTTCGGGCTCTGCTGCACCACCTGGCCCGCCGGGGCGTGGGCGTTGGGGTTGTGCACCTCGTTGACGTGGAAGCCTCGCGAGGTGATCTTCTGCTCGGCCTCGCCCACGTTGCTGCCGACCACGGCTGGCACGTGCCGCGGCCCGCTGGCGTAGGTCAGCGTGACGTCGGAGCCGTAGGCCACCGACCGGCCGACCGGCGGGTTGACCGACAGGACGTTCCCGTGCGGCTGGTCGGACTGCTGCTGCTGCGCGTGCGGCCGCAGCCCCCGTTGCCGTAGCTTCTGTTCGGCTACCTGGACGTTGTCGCCGACCACGTCGGGAATGGCGATCGACGGCTTGCCGCTGGAGAGGGTCAGGTCGACGCTGGTGCCGGGGTCGACCTGCCTGCCGGCCCTGGGGTCCTGCTTCATCACGTGGCCCTTGGGGACGGTCTTGCTGGTCGACCGGGTCACCTTGCCCACGCCCAGCCCGTGCCGGTGCAGCGACTTGACCGCCTGCGACCTGGTCATCCCCTTCAACGTCGGCACCGACTTCTGGTCGGGTGCCTGCCCGACCAGCTGCGGGATGAGGAAGGCCGCCAGCAGGATCAGCACCACCAGCACCGCGAACAGCGCCCACAGCGGCACCCGGCGGCGCCGCTTCGGCTTGTCCTCGTCCGCGACGGCCTGCTGCTCGGCGGTGCCGGCGCCGCCCATGGCGGCTCCGGGGAGGACGCTGGTGGCCGGCTCGGGCACCACCGCGGGCGCCTGCACCGGCATCCCCGTGAGGTAGCGGTCGATGTCGGCCTTCATGGCCGCGGCGCTCTGGTAGCGGTCCTCAACCCGCTTGGCCAGCGACTTCATCACGATCTGGTCGACCTCGGGCGGCAGGTCCTCCTCCAGCGACGAGGGCGGCGCCGCGTGCTCCCGCACGTGCTGGTAGGCCACCGACACCGGGCTGTCGCCGACGAACGGCGGCCGGCCGGTGAGCAGCTCGTAGAGCAGGCAGCCGGTGGAGTAGACGTCGCTGCGCGAGTCCACGGTCTCGCCGCGCGCCTGCTCGGGGGAGAGGTACTGCGCGGTCCCGACCACGGCCGCAGTCTGGGTCATCGTGCTCTGTGCGTCCGAGACCGCCCGCGCGATCCCGAAGTCCATCACCTTGACCTCGCCGGAGGGGGTCAGCATCACGTTCCCCGGCTTGATGTCACGGTGGATGATGCCCATCCGGTGGCTGTAGTCCAGCGCCGAGAGCACCCCGGAGGTGATCTCCAGGGCCCGCTCCGGCAGGATCTTGCGGCCCTCCTTGAGGATCTCGCGCAGGGTGCGGCCCTCGACGTACTCCATCACGATGTAGGGCTGGGCGACGTCGGTGCCGTCGTGCGACATCTCCTCGCCGGTGTCGTAGACGGCCACGATCGAGGGGTGGTTCAGGGACGCCGCGGACTGGGCCTCGCGACGGAACCGGGCCTGGAAGGTGGTGTCGCTGGCCAGGTCGGTGCGCAGCCGCTTGACCGCCACGGTCCGGCCCAGGCGCACGTCGGTGCCCTTGCGGACCTCCGCCATTCCGCCCCGGCCCAGCAGCTCGGCGAGCTCGTAGCGACCGCCGACAAGATGCGGATCAGTCATGGTGGCCCTTTCCGTTTTGCTTGCCCGTGTCCCCGCCGTGCCCGGGCTTGTCGTGGTGGCCGTGCTTTCCGGGTGCGTGCTTTCCGGGCTTCGAATGCTTCGGGGGCTGCGGTGGCTCGGCCTTCTCCCCGGACCGGTGTGGTGCCGGTCGTGGCCCCCAGGACCGGACCGTCACGGCCTGGCGCAGCGGCACCCGGCCGGTTGGCGACACCCCGGCGACGGTGCCCGGCCGATGGCTGCCGTGGTTGGCCACCGTCACCGCCTGTGGGCGCAGGCCGAGGTCGCGCAGCAGCCGTCCGGCTCGCGCGGCGTCCATGCCGACGTACCGCGAGCCGTTCACCAGCACCGCCGTCCTGGCCGACGGCGTCGAGGAGGGGGTGTCGGGTGCTGTGGCCGAGCCCGACCCGCCGTCCCGGACGGCGACCAGCGCGACCAGCACGGCGAGGGCCAGGGCCGCCAGCAGGGTGAGCGGCCACCAGGCCGGTAGCCGGCGGCGTGTGGTGCCGGCAGGGGTCTCCGCGGTCGTGGCCGCGACCGGCGGGGGCCCGGCCGGCAGCATGGTGCCACCGCCGAGCGCGGCCTCCCGCAGGGCGGTCGCGAACCGGTCACCGTCGGCGTAGCGCTGCCCCGGGTCCTTCGCGAGTGCGGTCCGGGTCACCTCGGCGAGGCGCCGGGGGACCCGCTCCGGCAGCGCCGGCACCGGGTCGCGCAGGTGTGCCAGCGCCGTTCCCACCGGGTTGTCGCGGTCGAACGGCCGGCTCCCGGTGAGGCACTCGAACAGCACCACGCCCAGGCCGTAGACGTCACTGGCCGGGGTGACGGGCTCGCCCTGTGCCTGCTAGGGCGAGAGGTACTGGGGGGTGCCCACCACCTGGCCGGTCACGGTGAGGGGCGCGGCGTCGGCGGCACGCGCGATCCCGAAGTCGGTCACCTTGACCCGACCGCCGGGGGTGACCATCAGGTTGGCGGGCTTCACGTCGCGGTGCACCAGGCCCTGCCGGTGGGCCACGCCGAGCGCGACGGCCGCCTGTCCGACCAGGTCGGCCGCGGCCTCCGGGTCCAGGCCGGTGCCCTCGGGCGCCTCGGCGAGCAGCTCGGAGAGTGGCCTGCCGTCGACGTACTCCATCACCAGGTAGGGCACCGACCGCCCGTCGGTGTCCCGCTCGCCGTAGTCGAAGACCGCGGCGATCCCGGGGTGCAGCAGGCCCGCGGCGTTGCGCGCCTCGGCGAGGAACCGGGTGCGCGACGCGGCGTCACCGGCGTACGCCGGCAGCAGCTGCTTCACCGCGACGTCACGGTCCAGCGTGGTGTCGCGGGCGCGCCAGACCTCGCCCATGCCGCCGGTGGCGATCCGCTCGAGCATCTCGTAGCGGTGGTCGGCGGTCCGGATCACCAGGTGCGTGCTCACTTGTTCATCACCGCCTCCATGACCGACTTCGCGATCGGCGCCGCCAGCCCGCTGCCCGAGATCGCGTTACGGTCCACGCCCGCGTCCTGCACCAGGACGGCCACCGCGACCCGGGGGTTCTGCGCCGGCGCGAACGAGACGAACCAGGCGTACGGCGGCCGGTTGGCCGAGCTCTGCGCGGTCCCGGTCTTGCCCGCGACCGCGATCCCGGGGATCTGGGCGGTCGTGCCGGTGCCGTTGTCGACCACCCCGACCATCATCTGGGTCTCCGCACGGGCGACTCGGGGGCTCACCGCTGGCTGGTCGGGGAGCTCCTCGGGCCGGGTCTTGGAGAGCACGTCGAGGTCGGGGGAGAGGGTCTGGTCGACCAGGTACGGCTTCATCACCACGCCGTGGTTGGCGATCCCGGCGCCGACCATCGCCATCTGCAGCGGCGTCACCGCCACGTCGCCCTGACCGATCGCGGCGAGCACCGTGCCCGGGGCGTCGGCGTGGCCGGGGAAGTGGCTGACCGACTGCCTGGTCAGGGAGTCGTCGAGGTCGTGGAAGTAGGTCTTGCCGAAGCCGAACTTGTGGGCCTGCCTGGCGATCCGGTGGGCACCGAGCTTCTCGCCCACGGTGCCGTAGGCGACGTTGCAGGAGCGCTCCAGGGCGACCGTGAGGGAGACCGTCGCGCCGCCGCAGGCGATGTTGTTCTCGTTGTGCAGGATGTGGGTCGACAGCGGCAGCTTCATGCTGGACCCGCCGGGCACCGGGGACTGCGGGGTGAACTTCCCGCTGGACAGCGCGGCCGCGGTGGTGACCAGCTTGAACGCCGAGCCGGGGGGCACCAGCGACTCGATCGCGATGTTGTCCAGCGGGCTGGGCTTGCGGTCGGCCAGCCGCTGCTTGACCTTGCCCACCTTGCCGAACTGGTGGGTGGCCAGCCGGTTGGGGTTGTAGCTGGGGGTGGAGACCATGGCCAGGACCTTGCCGGTGCTGGGCTCCAGCGCCACCACGGCGCCCTGGACGTGCTTGTTGAGCTTCTTCAGCCCGTCGAAGGCAGCCTTCTGCGCGGCGGCGTTGAGCGTGACCGTGACGCTGCCACCCTTGGGGTTCTGGTGGTCGACCAGGTCGATGACGCGGTTGAGGAACAGGCTGGAGTCGTTGCCGGCGAGGACGTCGTTCTGCGACGCCTCGACGCCACCGAGTCCGAAGTCGCGGGTGAAGAAGCCGGTGATGTCGGCGTACTCGCGGCCATGCGGGTACTTCCGCAGCCATTTGTAGGAGTCGTGGGACCTGACGCTGAGCGCGACGGCGCGCCGCTTCCCGGGACCGGCGACCACGATCGCCCCGCGCTCCCGGGAGTACTGCGCGTCGCGCACCCGGACGTTGCTGGGGTGGGCGGCGAGGTTGTCGAGGTCCTGGGCCTGCCAGTACTGCACGTACGTCGCCTGGCCGAGCAGTGCGAGGAACAGCACCATGCAACCGACGGCGAGGATGCGGATCGGCTTGTTCATCGCATCATCACCACCTGGGTGGCGTCGTCGTCGGGGCTGACCAGCTCGGGCGGTGGCCGGCGGGCGTGGTCGGAGATGCGCAGCAGCAGCGCGATGATGACCCAGTTCGCGACCAGGCTGGAGCCGCCGTACGACAGGAACGGCGTGGTCAGACCCGTCAGCGGGATCAGCTTGGTCACCCCGCCGACGACCACGAAGACCTGCAGCGCGAAGACCGCCGCGAAGCCGGTGGCCATCAGCTTGCCGAAGTTGTCCCGGGAGATCAGCGCGGTGCGCAGGCCGCGTTCGACGATCAGGCCGTAGAGCAGGATCACCGCGATCAGGCCGGTCAGGCCGAGCTCCTCGCCGATCGAGGCGGCGATGAAGTCGGAGTAGCCGAACGGGGTGAGCTGTGGGTCACCCTGGCCCAGCCCGCGGCCCACCAGGCCGCCCCAGGCCATGCCGAACAGGCCCTGCGCGATCTGGTAGCCGTTGGCGTGCCCGAACGGGTCCAGCCAGATCTGCACCCGCTCGGTGACGTGGCCGACGAACAGGTAGCTGAGGTAGGCCCCCGCGCCGAACAGCACGGCGCCGACGACCAGCCAGCCGGGCCGCTCGGTGGAAACGTAGAGCATCACCAGGAAGATGCCGAAGAACAGCAGCGAGGAGCCCAGGTCGTTCTCGAAGACCAGCACCGCGAGGCTGACCAGCCACATCAGCAGGATCGGGCCGAGGTCGCGGCCGCGCGGCAGGTCGATGAACAGCACCCGTCGGCCGGCGAGGGCGAGCGCGTCGCGGTGCATCACCAGGTAGCCCGCGAACGCGATGACGAGCAGCACCTTGGCGACCTCGCCCGGCTGGAAGCTCAGCGACCCCAGGTGGATCCAGATCCGGGCACCGTTGACCGGCTTGCCCAGCCCGGGCACCAGCGGCAGCAGCAGCAGGATGATCGCGGCCAGGCCCGAGGTGTAGGTGAAGGCCTGCAGCCGGCGGTGGTCACGCAGGCCGACCAGCACGGCGACGAACAGCACGACGCCGAGGGTCATCCACACCAGCTGGGTGCGCGCCGGTGGGCTCGCGGTCTGGGCGAGGTTGATGCGGTGGATCATCGCCAGGCCGAGCCCGTTGAGTGCCGAGACAACGGGCAGCAGGATCGGGTCGGCGTACGGCGCCAGCAGCCGGATCGCGACGTGGCAGCCGATCACCAGCACCACCAGCCAGGCGCCGTAGCCGAACAGGTCGGAGGGCACCGTCCCTTCGACCCCGAGCCCGACGGCCGCGTAGGCGCCGACGCCGACGACCAGGCTCATCAGCAACAACACCAGCTCGGCACCCCTGCGGCGGCGGTGCACGAAGCCGCGCACGGCTGCGACGGGGGAGGAGACCGCCATCAGTGACTCACCCCCGAGCAGTCGGCACCGGGCGGGACCGAGCGGGTCGGGCTCGGGCTGGCAGTCGAGCTGGGGGACGCGGAAGCGGAGGGCCGTGCCGACCCGGTGGCGCGAGGCGCGGAGCTGCGGTGACGGGTGGCCCGGTGGCCGGCCCTCTTCTTGTGGTGCGGGGCCGGGTGCTTGCTGCTGTGCGCGCGGTGTCGCTGCGGCGGCTGCGGGGGCGGCAGGGGGGGACACGCCAGCACTCGCAGGTTGTGCAGGATCGCTCGCGCCCGGGTCAGGCTGTCGGCCGTCAGGCCCGCGCCCACGGCACGGGCGTTGTGGGAGGGCAGGTCCTGCAGCCTGAGGTTGGTCTCGTTGACCAGCGTGTGCATCCGGAGGCCGGGAACGTCGGCCTCCACGCCGCGGTAGATCGCCACGTGCCCGCCGCTGGTGCCGACGTAGTACTGGTCCTGCGTCCAGGCGTAGGCGCGCCAGCCGACCAGAGCCAGCAGGGCCAGCACCACCACCGCCAAGGCCAGTCTCCTCAGTCCCACGAAGCGCCGCGGTGGCCTGGGGGCGTAGCGGAGGGTCTCGGGGTCCACCGGCTCGGGGGCCGGCTCGGCGGCGCGGCGACGGCGCAGGCTGGGGCGACCCAGGCCGCCGCGCCCGGTGGCGCCCGCCGCGGCGCCGACCACGAGCGGCGAGGTGGGCAGGGACGCGGTGTCGTCCTCGGCGTCCTCGTCGGCCCCGACGACCTCGGCAAGCACCACCGTGACGTTGTCGGTGCTGCCGCCCTCGAGCGCGGCCCGGATCAGCTGTCCGGCGGCGTGGTCGAGGTCGCCGTCGCCCAGCAGGCGGGCCAGCTGGGCGTCCTCGACCGAGCCGCTGCAGCCGTCGGAGCACAGCAGCACCCGGTCCCCGACGGCGAGCTCGACGCTGAAGACGTCGGGCTCGGGCTCGTGCACGCCGTCCACGGCCCGCAGGATCAGGTTGCGGTGCGGGTGGACCCGTGCCTCGTCCTCGGTGATGCGCCCCTCGTCGACCAGGCTCTGCACGAAGGTGTGGTCCTTGGTGAGCTGGCGGATCTCCCCGTCGTGCAACAGGTAGCCGCGGCTGTCGCCGACGTGGGCCACCGACAGCGTCGCGCCGTCGAAGAGCGCGGCGGTGATGGTGGTGCTGGTGCCCTCGACCTCAGGGCTCTCCGCGACCAGGTCGGACAGCTTGTCGTGGGTCAGGTGGATCGCGCCGGCGACCTGCTCGAGGACGTCGTTGCCGGGGGTGCGGTCGAGCCGGCGCAGCTGCTGGATCGCCGTAGCGCTGGCGAGGTCGCCGCGCGCCGCGCCGCCGACGCCGTCGGCCACCGCGAGCAGGTGGGGCCCGGCGTACCCGGAGTCCTGGTTCTGCTTGCGCACCCGTCCGACGTCGGAGAGGGCAGCGAAGCGCAGCTGCAAGGTCACTTGCGCAGCTCCAGGACGGTCTTGCCGATGCGGATCTGGGTGCCCAGGGAGACCACCATGGGCTGGGTGATGCGGCGTGGACCGACATAGGTGCCGTTGGTGGAGCCGAGGTCCTCGACGAACCACTCGCCGTTGGAGCTGGCGATCTTGGCGTGGCGGGTGGAGACGTAGTCGTCGTCGAGACGTATGGCGGCCTCGGTGCCGCGGCCGATCAGCAGCGGTGCGCTGTCGAGCGGCACCACCTCGCCCCGGTTGCCGCCCTCGACGATCACCACACGCGTGGGCTCGCCGCGCCGGGGCTTGGCGGGCTTCTGCCGCCGCTGCCTGGCCTTGCGCTCACGGGCCCCCTCGGCATGGGGGACCCGGGCGCCGAACATGTCCGAGCGGACCACCGAGATCGCGGAGAGCACGAAGATCCACAGCACCGCCAGATAGGCGAACCGGATCAGGACCAGGGTGAGCTCGGACACCTCAACCGGCCCCCTGCCCGTGCTGGTGGCGCAGCGTCATGCTGGTGTTGCCGATGCGTACGACGGAGCCGTCGACCAGCGTCGCGGACTCCACCCGCTGCCCGTTGACGACGACACCGTTGGTGCTGCCGAGGTCGCGCACGCTGACCCGCGGACCGCCGGAGGTGTCGACCACCCGGATCTCGACGTGCCGGCGCGACACGCCGGGGTCGTCGATGCGCAGGTCGGCGTCGTTGCCGCGGCCCACCACGATGCCGGGCGGTGCCAGCGGCAGCTCGTTGCCGTTGACGACGAGGATGGCCCGGGCCCGGCGTACCTGCGTGTCGGTGGCCTTCACCGGCTCACCGTGCTCGTCCTGCTGGCTCACCGAGGAGACCGACTGGCTGCGCACCCGGAACCGGCCGGTGGTCAGGTCGTCGGTGGACTCGAGGGTGACGTGCACCGGGCCGGTGAACACGTAGGACTGCTCGGCGGCGTGGTCGCGCAGCATCTCCACGAGCTCGTTGGTCAGCTGCGCGCCGTACGAGGCGAGTCGCTCGTGGTCGGAGTCGGAGAGCTCCACGTGGAAGTCGTTGGGCACCAGTCGCCGGTCGCGGCTGAGGATCTGCGCGGAGTTGTCCACCTCACGGTTGAGTGCGGCGGAGATCTCGACCGGCTGGACGGCGCTGCGGAAGGTGCGTGCGAACACGCCGGAGATCATCTCCTCGAGCTTGTTCTCGAAGCGCTGCAGGGCGCTGATGGCACACCTCCTCGGGCCGTATCGGCGCTGCTGTGGGTGTTCGGGGTGGTCGTGGTACGTGTGGCTCAGTGTGTGGCTCAGCGTCGCGCCCTGCCTAGCACGGCGCGCAACTGTGGCGCCACGATCGTAACGGGCCGGACCCATCCCGGTTTTTGGCGCGCGCCGAGGCGTGGGATAGCCTTACGCACGCTTACGCGCGAGTGGCGGAACAGGCAGACGCGCACGGTTCAGGTCCGTGTGCCCGAGAGGGCGTGGGGGTTCAACTCCCCCCTCGCGCACGTGGGCGGCCCAACAGTCGCCGACCTGCGAGCTCGCGGATCCCGCGACCCGCACCGGTTCGGGCCACCTCCGGCTGGTCGGCATCCGGCCCCTCGCACCCGGGCCCGTCATCGGGCCGATCCCGCCGTCGGGACGCCTGCGCTTCGGCCGGCGTACGCCGGACCGCGTTCCGAGGCGCCCCAGCAGCGGAAGTGCCGGCGGTCCGCTGACGAACTTTGCCGTTCGACTGACAGGCCCCGCCATGCGGGCCACGATGAGCCACACTTGTTCGCGCTGCATCGGGAGGTTCGGTGCTGTTCCACATCACACAGGTTCACAGCCCGCAGTCCTGTCCCAGGGACGAGGGCGGGTCCAACTCGTTGTACGACGCAACGGTCGAGGGTGTCACGCTGATCGGGCGCTACGGCGCGAACGCGCAGCACACGCTCTTCTATGTCGTCGAAGCCGACGACGTCAATGCCCTCCAGCGGTTCCTGTGGCCCGGGTTCAGGAGCTGTACGAGCACGATCACGCCCGTGAGCGAGGTCCCGGTCCCGAAGGACTGAGAGTCGCCGAGGACGTCGTCGGGGGTGGTCCGCAGGGGCCGGTGTGTACGCGCGATTGCGTAGCGCGGTTACGCCCGGCAACGAATGCCCGGACAGTGCCGGCGATGCAGGGTTGGGGAACCCAAGACACAGACCACCTGGAGTCACCATGCTTCCCGCCCTCACCACCGCAGCAACCTTCTGGCACGACGGCTACTGGCACCACGGCGGACCACCCTTCTTCTGGGTCATCCCGCTGTTCTGGCTGCTGCTGCTGGCGGGGGTCGCCTGGCTCCTGGTCAGCCGCCGCGACCGCTGGGGGTCCCGCTCCGCCCAGGCTCGGCTGGCCGAGCGCTACGCGGCCGGGGACATCGACGAGGATGAGTACCGGACCCGCCGGGAGGTGCTGCGCGGCTCTCGCTGAGCGAGTTCTGCGACGTCTCTGAACCTCGGAGATCTTGGGCCCGCCTCAGCATTCCCTCACGTTCCGCGAGAGCCTCGCGGGCGACAATGACCGCGTGAGCCGAGCCGCGCGCATGCCCGCCCGGGCTCCCAGGGAGCGGCAGGCAGCGATCCTGACCGCGGCGTTCGCCCTGGCCAGCCTGGTCGCCCTCGCCGAGTGGCTGGTCAAGCGCTGGGACGCCGACCAGAACAGCTGGCTCGAGGACCTGTTCAGCATCCCGAACATCCCGGTGGCGCACTCGCTGATCTCGGTCTCGTTCCTGGTGCTGATCACGCTGACCCTGATCGGCCGCAAGCGCATCGGGCTGCTGGTCGTGGCGGCCTGCCAGGTGCTCGGCGAGGCCACCACCACCGCCTCGTTGCTGGGATCCGGCGTCCCCGGGCCGGTGTCCTGGGCGGTCCACCCGACGTACGACCACGCCATGGACATCGTGTCGCTGGTCGTCGGACCGCTGATGCTGTGGTGGTGCTGGCACCTGCGCGCGGCCTGCCCCGCGCGGCTGCGCGCGGGGTCGTGGACGCGTGGTGCGGTCGCGCTCGTGACCGGACTCCTCGTCTCCGTCGGCGTCACCTGGCTGCTGCTCATGCTCAGCGTGCGCGGGCCCGCCCCGGTCCAGTGGCAGGTCATGGAGGCGGCCCTGGGCAGGTCGCTGGGGGACGCCGACCTGCTCACCGTGACCAGCCTGCTCACGGTCCCCGGCTGGATCCCGCAGGTCACCTCCGCGCTGGTCAGCATGAGCCTCCTGGTCGCTGCGTGGCTGTTCGTCCGCTCCGGCAGGCTGGCCAACTCCTGGACCCCCGAGCACGAGCTGACCATCCGCCGGATCCTCGCCGGCGGGGAACCGGACAGCCTCGGCTACTTCGCGACCCGGCGCGACAAGGCGTCGGTGGTCGACGGGCGGGGCACCGCCGCGCTCACCTACCGGGTGCTGTGCGGGGTGTCGCTGGCCTCCGCGGACCCCGTCGGAGACCGTGAGCACTGGCCCGAGGTGATCGATGCCTGGAAGGCGGAGGCGAGGCGCTTCGGCTGGGTGCCCGCCGTGCTGTCCGCGAGCGAGGAGGGTGCCCGCGCGTACGCCGCGGCGGGGATGAAGCCGGTCACGATGGGGGACGAGGCGCTGCTGGACCCGGACCGGTTCTCGCTGGACCACCCCGCCATGACCCCGGTCCGGCACGCCGTCAAGCGGGCCCGGCGAGCGGGGATCACCGTGGCCTTCCGTCGCCAGGAGGAGATCGGCCCCGAGGAGATCGAGGAGCTGCGCACCGCGGCAGACTCGTGGCGTGGTGAGGAGCCCGAGCGGGGCTTCTCGATGGCGTTGGACCGGCTGGGCGATCCCGCGGACTTCGCCGTGCTCACGGCCACGGCGCGTGACGCACAGGGTCGGTTGATGGCGGTGCTGAGGTTCGTTCCCTGGGGTCGCTCGGGCGTCTCCCTGGACCTGATGCGTCGCTGCCCGGACGCCCCGAACGGCGTGATCGAGCTGGTGGTCGCGGAGCTGATGCGCGCGGCCACCCGGCTGGGCGTGCGCAAGGTGTCGCTGAACTTCGTCATGTTCCGCAGCGTGTACGCGGACGCCGACCGGTTCGGTGCCGGGGCACTGAACCGGCTCAGCTACACGCTGCTGGGCTCCCTGGACCGGTTCTGGCAGCTCGAGCGGCTGTACCGCTCCAACCAGAAGTACCAGCCCGAGTGGAAGCCGCGGTACCTGTGCTGCGAGGACCGGCTGGCCCTGCCCCTGGTCGCGATCGCGGCCGGCGTCGCCGAGGGCTTCCTCCCGCGGAGCCCCTTCGGGCCCAGGCCCCCCTCCGGAACCCTGGACGAAGCGGGGGTGGCCCAGGTGCGGGCGCTCGCCACCTTGCCCACCGCCTCGGACGCGTCCCGGCGACGCCGGGACCACGAACGCATCCGGCTCAGTCACGCGGAGGGGCTGCGCACCCGCGGACGGGAACCCTGGCCGCTGCCGGTCGAGCCGCCCAGCCACCGCCTCGAGGAGCTCGAGCCGCTGCCCATCGGGGCCGCAGTGCGGGTGGCGGGTCGCGTCCAGGCCGTCCGCGACCACGGCGGCGTCGTGTTCGTGGTCCTTCGTGACCAGCGGACCCGGTTCCAGGGTGTGCTGGAGGCCCGGGACCGCCGCGCCGCGGCCCGTGCGTTCGCACGCCTCGTCGACCGTGGCGACCTGGTCCAGCTCCGGGGGACGTTGGGGAAGTCCCGGACCGGCCAGCCCTCGGTCATGGTCGACCGCTGGGAGCTGCTCGCCAAGTCGCTGCACCCGGTGCCGTTCACCGGGCTGCGCGACCCCGAGGCGAGAGCCCGCGCGCGGGCGACCGAACTGATCGTGCACCCGGACCAGGCCGAGCTGCTGCGCCACCGGGCCGCCGTGGTACGGCGGCTGCGGGACACGCTGACCGAGGCGGACTTCCTCGAGGTCGAGACGCCCATGCTGCACGCCGTCCACGGCGGGGCCACCGCGCGGCCCTTCCGCACCTACAGCAATGCCTACGGGCTGGACCTCTCCCTGCGCATCGCACCCGAGCTGTACCTGAAGCGCTTGGTCGTGGCGGGCATGGGCAGGGTGTTCGAGCTGGGTCGCAGCTTCCGCAACGAGGGCGCCGACGCGACCCACAACCCGGAGTTCACCACGCTGGAGGCCTACCAGCCCTATGCCGACTACACCGACATGCGGCTCCTGGCCGAGCGGCTGGTGCGGGGTGCCGCCGAGGCGGTGCACGGTGCCGAGCTGCTGCGGCTGGAGGGGGACGGCGAGCTCACCGACGTCTCCGGCAGCTGGCCGGTGGTCCCGGTGCTGCGGGCCGTGTCCGGGGTCGTCGGGACCGAGGTCGACCTGGAGATGGACTTCGACCGGGCCCTCGGCCTGGCCCGTGCCCACGACGTGCCGACCAGCCCCGCGATGGGGATCGGGGCGGTGGTCGAGGCGCTGTACGCGCGCCTGGTCGAGCCCGCCACGGTGCGGCCGACCTTCTTCGTCGACTTCCCGCGGGAGACCTCGCCGCTGACCAGGCCGCACCGCGAACGGCCGGGCCTGGCGGAGCGCTGGGACCTGGTGGTCGGCGGCGTCGAGATCGCGACAGCGTACTCGGAGCTGACCGACCCGCTGGACCAGCGCGCCCGGCTGACCGACCAGTCCATCCGGGCCGCTGCCGGGGACCTGGAGGCCATGGAGGTCGACGAGGCGTTCCTCGGCGACCTCGAGCTCGGGATGCCGCCGACCGGCGGCCTCGGCCTCGGTGTCGACCGGCTGGTGATGACGGTTGCGGGCACCTCGATCCGCTCGGTGCTGGCGTTCCCGTTCGTGCGGCCGCGCCGGGACTGAGCCTGGATCCAGGCTCTGACCGGTCAGGAGAACGTGCCCGCGGGCGTGGCCCGGGCGAGCTGGCGCACCATCACTGCGACGCCGCGAGCGTTCGGGTGGTCGCCGTCGGGCGCCAGCAGTCGGGTCGGGTCGTTGTCGCGGCCGAAGAACGGACGGTAGAGGTCGACCCAGCCGGCGTGCCCGGAGCGCGCTGCCCTCCGGATCGCCCGGTTGGCCGCCCGGGTCACCGACCGGCTCCACCGCAGCATCGTCTCGCCCTCGACGCGTCGGCCCACCCGGCCGCCGAGGAAGACGTTCCAGTAGTCGGCGACCAGCACCCGGCCGGGCCTTCCCGCCCGGATGCGGGCCACCCGCGCCAGGATGGCTCGCAGCCGCACGCCCATGGCCCGTACCGCGGGCCGGTAGCAGGAGGCCGGACAGTCGCTGTTGCGCCGCCGACGTGCCTGCGGCAACAGGTCGTTGGCTCCCACGATGACCAGCACCACCCGGGCGTCGCGCACGTGCCGCCGTGCGGGAGCGCGGGACAGCAGCCGGATGAGGTCCCTGGTGGTCGCCCCGTTGGTGCCGAGCTGGATGCCGCGCACGCGGTGCCCCGAGCAGGCTTGCATGGCCTCGGCGTACTCGGCGTACTCGGCGACCGGACCGGAGCAGTGACAGTGCGTGCCGACCATGACCGAGTCGCCGAGGCCGACCACGCTCCGGGCCGGCGGTGAGGAGGGCCGCTGCCCGGTCGGCCGGGCCGGCCGCGTGGCCATCGCCGAGCCGCAGCCGGTGAGGGCGCAGGCGAGGACCAACGCGAGCACCCACGCCAGCCGGGCACGGCCGGCTCGGCTCACCCGAGCGCGCCCACCCGGACCAGCCACCGCAGTGCCTCGGGCACGTACGCCGCGTAGTCCCGGTAGTTGTGCCCGCCGTGGTGGAAGGCGACGAAGCCGACCCCCGGGGCGCCCTCGGTGGCGCGGATCATCCGTCGGGTGGAGGGCCACGTCTCGGGGTCCTGGCGGCCCGCGATCATCAGCAGGTGGTCACCGTGCAGCCCGTGGCGGTGGTAGAGCCACTGGGGCGAGTTGCGCTGCCGTACGCCGGCGCTGCCGCTGAAGAGGTGGGGCCACACGTCGTGGGTGTCCGGCTGGTAGTAGGCACCCAGCCCGACCGCGGCCGCGTAGTCGTGCGGCAGCGTGAGCATGATCTTGGCGGCACAGAAGCCCCCGGTGCTCCAGCCCAGCATCGACCAGTGCGGCCCGGGTGGTTGCACGCGGAAGTGGTTGCCGACCGCCTGCGGTACGTCGCGGGTCAGCCAGGACAGCGCCTGCGGCCCCCCGGGCACGTTGGTGCACTCGGTGTCCTTCGGCGGGCGGATCATGATCGGTGGCACCACCATCACGAACGGCTTGCCGGTCCGGTGGATCAGCGCCATCGAGTCCGCCACCAGGTGGAACCGCTGGATGTCGATGTTGGGGAAGTTCGGCTGGCCGGGCAGGAACTCCACCACCGGGAACCGGTGGTGCCGCCAGCCTGGCCGGTCGTACTGCGGTGGCAGCCACACCAGCACGTGTGCCGTGGTGGCCGAGGCCCGACCGTGCACGGTGATCGTGGTGACCCGGCCCTGGCCGGGACGTGCGATGCCGTTGGTCGCGATGGGCTGGACCCGGTCGGAGTGCCCGGCGAGGTCGCCGAAGTCGGCGAAGAAGCCGTACTGGTCGTTGAGCAGCACCCCGGCGGCGGTCACGGCCACCAGCTGCGCCAAGGCGCAGGCCACGAACACTCCGGCCCCGCGCCGCAGCCGAGAACCGGGGCTGCGCCGGCCGCTCCACCACCACGCCAGGCCCAGGGGGACGGCGCCGGCGACCACCAGCATCAGGGCGAGGAACCCCGGAGACGTGAGCCCCACACCGAAACCGTAGACGGCGGCGCGCGCAGGACCGGTGCTGTCGGGAAACCTTCAGCATCGTCACAGCGAATGCTTCGGTCCTGCGGGACGCGCTGCTGACGTGCGGCCGGGTCACTCCCCGAACGGGGGGCCGTCGAACCGTTCCCGGGTGACGAAGTCCGCGACCTCGTTGCGACGCAGCCGGGTCACCTGCTTGACCGGCCTGCCGAGCGGCAGCAGGCAGGCGACGGCGTACCCGTCGGGGATGCCGAGCAGCCGTCGGACCGCCGGCTCCTCGGCGATCGCCATGGTGTTGAACGTGCCGCCGTACCCCTCGTTGCGGGCGGCGAGCAGGATGTTCCACGCCAGCGGGTACACCGAGGCGCCGCTGGCCACGCCGACCCGGTCGAGGTCGGCGTCCATGGAGGCGACCACGGACAGGTCGACGCAGACCACCAGCACGACCGGCGCGTCGAGCAGCGGACGGGTGAGGTGCCCCGGGACGTCGGTCGCGGCGACCTCGTCGGCACCGACGCCGGTGGCGTGCACGGTGTTCCACGGCGCCTCGCCGTGCGCGACCTGGGCGGCGTACCGCCGGCTGCCGGTGGCGCTGAGCTCGACCAGCTGCTCGCGGGTCCCTCGATCGCGCAGCACGATCACCCGGGTGCCCTGACGGTTGCCACCGCTCGGCGCGAACCGGGCGTTGTCCAGGATCCGGTGCAGGTCCTCGTCGGGCAGCGGGTCGTCGGTGAAGCGTCGTACGGCGCCGGTGGTGCGCAGTACGTCGTAGAGCTCCATCGGGGAGTCGCCTAGCCGTCCAGCGCCACGGTGAGCAGCGCCACCGTGTCCTCGGCGGCGACCAGGTCGTGGCGCACCCGGGGGATCGGGACCATGTGGCCCGCGGCCAGCTCCTCGGAGTCGGCACGGGTGCGCAGCGTGGCCCGGCCCTGGAGCAGCTGGAGTGTCGCCGCCGGCGGCGCATTGTGCTCCCCCAGTGACTGCCCGGCCGTCAGGCCGATCAGCGTCACGGTCAGCCGGTCGCCGTGGGACAGCGAGTGCGATGCCCGGCCACGCTTGCTGTCGCGTGCCTCCGCCAGCACGGTCTCGGCCAGGGCGTTCAGGTCACTCACCATGCTTGCCATGGGGCGTCTCCTCCTTCGTGCGTCGTCCCCGTCAACGTACGCCCTGGCCGGGCCGTACCGGGGTGCCGCCCGTGGGCCGTCAGCAGCCCGCGGCGTACACGTAGCAGCGCAGCGCCGGCTCGCGGGACACCTCGGGAGCGCCGACGAGGTTGGCGAACGGGAGTGGCACGCTGAGCAGCCCGGGGAGGGCCCTGAGCAGCTGAAGGTAGGTGCCGGCGTACGCCGGGTCGACGCCGGGCTGGTACAGCTGGTGGCAGACCGAGCCGTCGATCCGTGACGGCCGCGCGGGACCGGGGTGGTCCAGCGCGTCCATCGCCAGGGCGTACGTGACCGGGTCGACGGTGCCGATCCCCAGGTGCTCGTAGACGTCGGTGGGACACACGTCCTGGGTCGCAACGTTTGTGACGTCGGGGCCCGGAGTCAGCGACGAGGACGGGTGCGCGCCCGTGGACGGCGTCACCACCTCGTCGGTGTGGGTGTAGACCTCGGTGTAGGAGATGCCGGGGAAGGTCTCCGCGCGGCTGTTCAGGGCACGGATGAACACCGCGCCGGCCTGCTGCTGCCACACCGCGGGCGTGCACGTGGTGACCCCGGCCCGGCAGACGGGCAGCGCGGTGGTGCCGTGGTTGTCCCCGGCCATGCCGACCACGTCGTCGACCATCGGGCGGGTGTCGGGCCAGAACCGCAGCGCCCACCGCATCGACATGCCGCCCTGGCTGTGGCCCATCACGGCGATGCGGCGACCGGCCATCGCGTGCATCGCCCGGATGCCGTGGACGAGGTACTCGCCGGCGGTCTGGATGTCGCCGAGCGTGTGGTGCGGCATGGTCAGCGCGCACCAGGGCCGGTGCTGGGCATCGAAGGCGCGCTCATAGTTCCACGAGAAGTTCTGCTCCGGTGTGACCCCGGTACCGGGGCTGAGCAACACCGGCTCGAGGCGGTTGGCGGTGAACGACCCGTGGCAGTGCAGGGCGGATCGCAGCTGGTCGCGGGGCACCGACAGCGCGGGGCCGGGACGGTCCGCCGGAGCGTAGCCGCCGGAGTCGGCGTACGCCGCCGCGGTGCCGAGGACTCCCCACAGCAACGCGAGTGTTGCGCTCACGACTCCGAGCCGGCGCCGCGCCTGTCCGGTCCTCGATCTGGCTGTCACGTCACCGTCAACGCACCACCCGGTGTGGAGGTGACGGGGCGGGACTCAGGCGGCGGACCGGGCCGGCGCCTGCAGTGCGCGCCGCACCCGCGGGCCGCCGGTGGCCATCCGGTACAGCTTCGCCAGCTGGCGTGGCGCCCCGGCGGGTCCGGCGGCGGTCGTCTCGGCCAGCCAGCCGTTGGGCAGCGAGAGCCGGAACACCTTGTGCCAGGCGGAGTAGACCTGCTTCGGCAGCGGTGCGGCGTGGTAGTTCAGCCCGTACTTCTCGAACAGTGCCCGCACCCTGGGTGCGATCTCGGCGTACCGGTTGCTGGGCAGGTCGGGGAACAGGTGGTGCTCGATCTGGTGGGACAGGTTGCCGGTCATCAGGTGCATGGCCCTGCTGCCGGAGATGTTGGCCGAGCCGAGCATCTGGCGCAGGTACCACTCACCACGAGTCTCGTTGTC
This sequence comes from Marmoricola sp., assembly GCA_050699415.1. GTDB lineage: Bacteria > Actinomycetota > Actinomycetes > Propionibacteriales > Nocardioidaceae > Marmoricola. The sequence goes on along the minus strand of JBOHDO010000073.1, from coordinate 26,320 downwards.
GGGGATCGCCGCCTTCTCGAAGGTCTCCACGCCCTCGGGGAAGTGGCCGCACATGATCACCGAGTGCCCCCACAGGTTGCGGACCAGGTTGGCGGTGAGGTTCGCGGCGACGGTGGGCAGGAACGACGGGCCGGAGAGCGCCGGGTGGAGGACGTAGTCCTTGGTCATCTGCTTGCGGATCTTCCTGACCGTCGCCCTGGCCCGGCGGGTGAAGTCGGCGCTGCGCCGCTCCTTCGGGATCTTCAGGTTGCGGCCCAGGTCGAGGTCGTAGGCCGCGATGCCGTACTCGAACACGCAGGCGTTGATGAAGTTCCAGATCGGCTGGACCAGCAGCGCGGGGTGCCAGGGCTGCCCCTCGTCGACCCGCATGATGCCGTAGCCGAGGTCGTTGTCCTTGCCGAGGATGTTCGTGTAGGCGTGGTGGATCTGGTTGTGGGAGTGCTTCCAGCTCTCGGCGGTCGAGGCGTTGTCCCACTCCCAGGTGGTCGAGTGGACCTTCGGGTCACGCATCCAGTCCCACTGGCCGTGCATCACGTTGTGCCCGATCTCCATGTTCTCCAGGATCTTGGCGATCGACAGACCCGTCGTACCCACGAACCAGGCCGGCGGGAACAGCGAGAACAGCAGCACCGCGCGGCTGCCGAGCTCGAGCTGGCGCTGGGTGCGGATCACGGTGCGGATGTGGTGCGCGTCGCGCTCTCCGCGGGTGTCGAGCACCTCCTGGCGGATGGCGTCGAGCTCGACCCCGATGGCCTCGATGTCCTCGGGGGTGAGGTGTGCGGTGGGGTCCACGGGCTTCTTCTGGATGGTGGTCAACGCTTCTCCTGTTGGTTCGGGTCGACTTCGATGTGGCACGGCCCCGCGGCCGCGTTGATGCAGGTCTGGATGGGTACGCCGCCGGGGTCGGTCTCGCCCGGCACGGCGGTGGTGATCTCGCCGTTGCGCAGGTCGCGGACGGCGCCCTCGCGCATCGGCACGACGCAGCCGTAGCAGACGCCCATCCGGCAGCCGGACGGCATCAGCACGCCCGCGGCCTCGCCGGCGTCGAGGATCGGGGTGGCGCCATCGGCCTCGACCACGGTGTCGTCGGGGCCGAAGGTCACGGTGCCGCCCTCGCCGGCCTCGACGAGGGTGGGACGGAACTGCTCGGTGAAGAGGGGAAGGTTGGCGGCGGCGTGGTGGGCGGCGATCGCGTCGAGCAGCGGCCCCGGGCCGCAGGCGTACGTCGTCCGCCCGGCCAGGTCGGGCACCAGCTCGTCGAGCGTGTCGACGTCGAGCAGCCCGTGTACGTCGTCGTACCGCGGCACCAGACGGATCGCCCCGGCCCGGTCGAGCTCGACGAGGTTGTCGAGGAAGATCGACTCCGGACGACTCCGCGCCACGTGCACCACGACGATGTCGCGGTGGCTGCGGCGTACGACGCCCTCCTCCGTCACCGGGAACAGGTTGCGCAGCATGCCGATCACCGGCGTGACCCCGGAGCCCGCGGTGACGAACAGCAGCTTGTCGTGGTGGTCGGGCAGCACGAAGTCGCCGGTGGCCTGCTCGAGGTGCACCAGCGTGCCGGGCCGGAGCCGGTGGACCAGGTGGTGGCTGACCACGCCGTCGGGCACCGCCTTGACGGTGATCGAGATGTGGCCGTCGTCGCGGGGGCCCTGGGTCAGCGAGTATGCCCGCCACTGGCGCACGCCGTCGACGTCGACACCGACGCGTACGTACTGGCCGGGGACGTGGCCGGCCCAGTCACCGCCGGGACGCAGCTCGATGGTGGCCGCGTCGCGCGTCTCGGGGACCACGTCCACCACCCGGCCCCGCAGCGGTGCGCCGCGGCGGAGCGGGTGGAACAGGTCGAGGTAGTCGGCGGGCAGCAGGGGACTGGCGACCGCGTCGGCCAGCCGGGTCAACCGGCCACGCAGCGCAGCAGGCGAGCCTGCGGTGATGCTCATGACTCCATCTTGCTGTCCGAGCCGGGCTAAACTCATGACCGACCGGCGTGAATCCGACGGTATTACTTGTTCGGAGCGAACAAAAGTGGCGCGTGCCTCGCGAGACCAGCACCATCTCCGCCTGTCCCGGGCGGTCGAGTCGGCGGTGCGGGAGGCGCTGCCCCGGGTCGCCGAGCAGGTGGTCGCCGCCGTGGTGGCGGAGGTGCCGAGCTACTCGCGGGCGTTCGCCGGTCCGATGGGGGAGACCATCCGCAGGGCGGTGACGGTCGCCCTGGGTGGCTTCCTGACCCGCATCGGCAGGCTCGGCGAGGCGTCCGGGCCGCCCCGGACCCCGGCGCTGGGCGGTGCCTACGACCTTGGCCGGGGCGAGGCCAGGGCCGGGCGCAGCATGGACGCCCTGCTGGGGGCGTACCGGGTCGGTGCCCGGGTGGCCTGGCGGGGGATCTCCGAGGCCGCGGTCGCGGCCGGTCTCCCGGCCGACCGGCTGGTGGTGTTCGCCGAGCTGGTCTTCGCCTACATCGACGAGCTGTCCGCGGCCAGCGTCGCCGGGCACGCCGACGAGCTCGAGAGCACCGGCCGCGTGCGGCAGCGCCTGCTCGGGCGGGTGGCCCAGCTGCTGGTCGCCGAGGCCCCGGCCGACGCGGTCGTCGCCGCCGCCGAGCGGGCGGACTGGGAGCCGCCGCAGACGCTGACGGCCGTGCTGCTGCCACCGTCCCAGGTACGAGGGGCGCTGACCGCCCTCGGCGGTCCTGCCGCCCGCACGCTCGCCGCCGACGAGGACGTCGCCGGGGTGGAGGATGCGAACCTGCTGCTGGTCCCGGACGCTTCGCCCGCCTCCCTGCGACGTGTGCTGCACGGCCGGCACGCGCTGGTCGGGCCGCCGCGACCGTGGCTGCGGGCCGTTGAGTCCTACCGCCGGGTGGTCCGGGCTCGCGCTCTCGAGCTCCCCTCCCGCGCGGAGCCGCTGGTCACCGAGGACCACCTGGTGCCGTTGGTGCTGCAGGCCGATCCGGCCGCCCGCTCCGACCTTCGGGCCCGCGTGCTGGCCCCGCTCGACGGGGTACGGGACAGCCAACGGCCCAAGCTCGAGGACACGCTGCGTGCCTGGCTGCTGTGCCAGGGCCGACGTGAGCAGGTGGCCGGCCTGCTGTTCGTGCACCCGCAGACCGTGCGTTACCGGATGGGACAGCTGCGCGAGCTGTTCGGCGACCGGCTGGACGACCCCGAGGCGGTGCTCGAGCTCATCGTGGCCCTGGGGTAGCCCGGGGCCGCGGCGTCACAGGGGGAACCGGAGGCCGGTGAGCTTCTCGCTCAGGTCCCACAGCTGCTCGGCGAGCGGCTCGTCGCGAGCGTTCCTGCTCAACCGGGCCGGGCCGATCGGACCGCGCGACTCCCGCAGCCGCTGCGGCCCCGTGTAGGAGCCGGGCGCGGCGTCCGTCGCGGCGTACAGCGTGGGGTCTGCGCCCCGCTCGGAGCTCTGCAGGACCAGCGGCAGCAGGTACGGGGCGAGCACGCGCACCGGCTTGAAGGCGCCCATCCCGTCCCGCGAGCCGACCAGGTTCGTCGCCGACACCCCGGGATGGGCCGCGGTCGAGACCAGCCACGAGCCGGCCGCGGTGGCTCGGCGGTGCAGCTCGAGCGCGAACAGCAGGTTCGCGAGCTTGGTGTTGCCGTAGTACGCCTGCGGCCGGTAGCGCCGGGGCGGGTTGGCCTCGAGCACCCTCGGGCTGCCGTCGTGGTGGGCGACCGAGGCGACGGTCACCACCCGTGGCGAGCGGGCCTGGCGCAGCGCGGGCAGCAGCCGGGCGGTGAGCGCGAAATGGCCGAGGTGGTTGGTGCCGAACATCAGCTCGTGGCCGTCCTCGGTCTCCCGGTAGCGCGGCGGCCACATCACCCCGGCGTTGTTGACCAGCAGGTCCAGCCGCCCCTCCCAGCGGTCGGCGAAGTCCGTGACGGAGGCCTGCGAGGACAGGTCGAGCTGTTCGACCCGGGTGCTGCCGGGCATCCGGCCCGCGGCCTCCCCGGCCGCGGTGACGTTGCGGCAGGCCAGCACGACCGCGGCACCATGGCCGGCCAGCTCCCGGGCGGTGTGGAAGCCGATCCCGGAGTTGGCGCCGGTGACCACCGCCGTGGTGTCGGTCAGGTCCGGCAGGTCGGCCGGTGTCCAGCTCATCGCGTGGCTCCTCGGGTCTCGGCTTGCTGCTGTTTTCCCATGTTCACCTGGGAAACCCCCACCTCACCCACGAGGCCGCCTGGGTGAAGTGCGGTGATGGTGCCATGGCGGGTGAGTCAGGCACCGCTCGGGTCGACGTGCAGCGTGCCCGCATCGCCCCGGGCGAGCGAGCGGCCGATGACCATCCGCTGGATCTGGTTGGTGCCCTCGAAGATCTGGGTCACCTTGGCCTCGCGCATGAACCGCTCCAGGGGGAAGTCGCGGGTGTAGCCGTACCCGCCGAGCACCTGTACGCCGTCCGTGGTCACCTTCATCGCGGCGTCGGTGGCGACCAGCTTGGCGATCGCAGCCTCGCGCGAGAACGGCAGGCCGCGGTCCTTCAGCCGGGCCGCGTGCAGGTACGTCGCCCGCGCGGAGGCCACCGCGGCCGCCATGTCCGCGAGCACGAACGAGAGGCCCTGGTGCTCGATGATCGGCCTGCCGAAGGTCTCCCGCTCCTTGGCGTAGCCGACCGCGTGGTCCAGCGCCGCCTGGCCGAGCCCGACCGCTACCGCGGCGATGCCCAGCCGACCGCAGTCGAGCCCGGCCAGGGCGATCTTCAGCCCGTCGCCCTCGTTGCCGAGCAGACGGTCGGCGTCCACCCGCACCCCGTCGAAGCGCATCGTGGAGGTGCGCGAGGCGGTCAGCCCCATCTTCTTCTCCGGGGGGTCGGCCGACAGCCCCTCGGAGTCGGCCGGCACCAGGAAGCAGGAGATCCCGCCGCGATCGCCCGGTTCTCCGGAGGTGCGCGCCATCACCTTGTAGTAGTCGGCCTCGCCGCCGTGCGTGGTCCACGCCTTGGCGCCGGTGACCACATAGCAGTCGCCGTCGCTGTCCTTGCTCCGGCGTGCCCGGGTGGACATCGCGGCCGGGTCGGAGCCGGCGTGCGGCTCGGACAGGCAGTAGGCGCCGAGCAGGTCTCCGCCGAGCAGGTCCGGGAGCCAGCGGCTGCGTTGCTCCCCGGTGCCGGCGGTGGCCAGCCCGAAGCACGACAGTGCGTGTACCGAGACGCCCACACCGGCCGAGGCCCAGGCGGTCGCGATCTCCTCGACCACCTGCAGGTAGACCTCGTAGGGCTGCCCGCCGCCGCCGTACTCCTCCTCGAAGGGCAGGCTCAGCAGGCCCGCCCGGCCCAGGGTGCGGAACACCTCGCGGGGGAAGGTCGCGGTGGCCTCGGCCTCGGCGACGCGCGGCAGCAGCTCCCTGCCCGCGATCTCGCGGGTCAGCTCGACCAGCGAGCGGGCCTCGTCGCTGGGCAGCACTCGGGTGGCGGGCATGGGGCCTACGTTATGCGGGCGGTGATCAGCTGGGAGACCCGGATCGCGTTGGCGATGATCGTCAGGGTCGGGTTCACCGCACCGATGGAGGGCATGAAGCTGCCGTCGACGACGTACAGGTTGTCGAGGTCGTGGGCCTTGCAGTCCAGGTCGAGCGCGGAGGACGCAGGGTCGGTGCCGAACCGGACGGTGCCGGCCTGGTGGGCGGTGGCCGCGACATCCATGTTCTTGTGCAGGTACAGGCCCCGGGCGAACGACTTGGAGTGGACGCCGAGGTCGCTGAGCATCGCGTCGAACCGGTTGCGCAGGCGTTCGACCGCCTCGGTGTTGTTGTCGGGCCGCAGCGCCAGCTTCACCGATCCGTCGCTGCGGAGCGTTACCCGGCTCTCGGGCAGCGGCAGGTCCTCGCCGGCCAGCCAGAAGTCGAGCGAGTGGCTGGCGGCGGCCTGGTACCCGAAGTCCGGGCCCCAGCGCAGCATCTTCGGCGCCTCGCCCTTGACCTGCCAGTCGTCGGACTTGCCGAGCATCTGGATGTTGCCCATCGGGTAGTCCCAGTCCTTGCTGGGGCCGTAGAAGTCGTTGAGCGACAGCGTCTTCTGGAACCGCGTGGGGTTGGGGTCCTTCGACAGTGCCATCAGCGCGATGTTGTTGTGCCGCATGTAGTGGCGCCCGACCACGTCGCTGGAGTTGGCCAGACCGTTCGGGTGCCGGTCGCTGGCCGAGGCCAGCAGCAGGGCGGCGGACAGGATCGACCCGGCGGAGAGTACGACGATGTCGCCGGCGAACGTGCGCACCGACCCGTCGGCCATCTCGGTCTCGACACCGGTGACCGTGCGGCCGGAGTCGTCGGTGACCAGCCGGCGAACCGTCGCGCGGGTGAGCAGCTCGAGGTTCGGGTGGGCCGCGAGCGCGGGACGCACCGCGATCGTCTCCGCGTCCGACTTCGCCCCGACCAGGCACGGGAAGCCGTCCACCCGGTCGCAGCGGATGCAGGGCGAGTCGTGCGTGGGCCGGCCGTGCTCGTCCTGGACCAGGTCGACCCCGATCGGCAGGTGGAACGGGTGCATCCCCAGACTCTCCAGCCCGTCGGAGAGCGCCTGGATGCGTGGCTCGTGCTGCACCGGGGGGTAGGCGTAGTCCTGGCTGGCCGCGCCGGCGAACGGGTCCTCGCCGTGCTTGCCGTGCACCTTGTAGAGGTGCTCGGCCCTGACGTACCAGGGCTCCAGGTCGTCGTACGAGACCGGCCAGGCCGGGGAGATGCCGCCGTGGTGGCGGACCTCCCCGAAGTCGGCCGGGGTCAGCCGGAACAGCGCGGCGCCGTACACCTTGGAGTTGCCGCCGACGACGTAGTGCATGCCCGGGTGGAACGGCTTGTCCTCGTGGTCGTAGAACGTCTCCGGTGCGCCGTACCGACCCTCGCCGAACACCTCCTCGGACTCCCAGTTGGCGCGTTCGCGCGGCAGCCAGTCGCCCCGCTCCAGCAGTAGGATCCGCTTCCCCGTGGCCGCCAGCTCGGCGGCCATCGTGCCGCCCGCCGGGCCACTGCCGACCACCACGACGTCGTACCTGTCCTGCTGCTCCACCAGATCCACCGCTTCCCCTTCGATCGACGTGCCGGCTCAGCCGGCGTACGACGGCTCGGGCAACCCGGTGGTGCCCGGGTGCACCGCGAACACGCTGCCCGACAAGGGATACCGCGCCAGCTCGTCCTCGTCCATGCCCTGCCGGGCCGTGGTCACCAGCAGGGTGTCCAGGTCGGGTCCGCCGAAGATGCAGCTGGTCGGGTGCGGCACCGGCATCGAGACCACGTGGGTGACTCGTCCGTCCGGCGCGTACCGGACCACCCGCCCGGCGGCGTTGTGCACGCTCCAGACCCCGCCGTCAGCGTCCACGGTCAGCCCGTCGGGGAAGCCGCCGTCGTCGACCTCGGCGAAGACCCGGCGGTTGGAGAGCGTCCCGGTCTCGGCGTCGAAGTCGTGGGCGAAGATCGTGTAGCGGAAGCTCTCGCCGAGGTAGAAGGTGCGGTCGTCCGGGCTCCAGCCGAGCCCGTTGGCGCACACCACGTCGTCGAGCACCCGCTCGGGACGGCGGTCCGCACCGAGCCGCCACAGCAGGCCCGAGGAGTTGCGCCACTCCTGGTCGTCCATGCTGCCGGCCCAGAACCTGCCCCGCCGGTCCGCCTTGCCGTCGTTGAACCGGTTGCGCGGCCGGTCCTGCTCCACCTCGGCGAACACCTCGGGCCCGCCGCCGTCCGCGTCGTACGTCGCGAACGACTTGCGCAGGGCGAGTGCCAGCCCGCCCTCCTCCCGCAGCACGATGTCCATCACGTCCTCGCCGGTCTCGAGCTCCTCGTCGCGCCCCGTGGCGGGGTCGGAGCGGTGGATGCGCTGCTCGACGTTGTCGGTCCACCACAGCAGCTGCTCGGCCGGCGACCACATCGGCGACTCCCCGCAGGTCGCGTGCGCGTGCACCACGGGCTCGCACGACTCCGGGGCGATTTCGACCGGCCGGGACACGCTAGCTCCGCACCAGATCGGCGTAGCCGGGGTGCTTGTCGATCCAGCCCTTGATGAACGGGCAGCTGGGGATGACGGACAGCCCCTCGTCCCGGATCCGGGCCAGGGCGGAGCGGGCCAGGGCGGAGCCGACCCCCTTGCCCTCGAACGCGTCGTCGACCTCGGTGTGCACCAGCTCGACGGCGCCCTGCTCGCGCCGGTAGGTCACGAACCCGGCCAGCTCACCGTCGAGGCGCGCCTCGAACCGGTGGCGCTCGGGGTTGTCGGTCACCGAAACCTCACTCATGGTCCCGACGTTAGCGGGGAGCCGTGACGGCGTGCCATCGAGCGGCAGTCTCTAGGGTTTGGGCATGCGCCGGGTCCTGCTCCTTCTGGTCGCGGTCGTGCTGGTCAACCTGCCGTGGGCCCACCAGGCGTGGGTCGACCACCGGATCGACGTCGCGGGACGGTCGGTGCAGGCACGGGTCACCCAGGCGCGGGTCGTGGACGGACGCCCGCTGGTGCAGTACCGGCTGCCGGCGCGGGTGGACCCCGGCCGGGACCGGTTCTCGGCGCGGGTCGACGTGCCGCACTTCCGCCGGGCCCGCAGCAGCGGCCGGATCCCGGTGCAGGTGGTCCCCGGTCACCCGGCGGACAACCGTCCTGCCGGGGAGGTGCACAGCTCGTTGTTCGTGGTGGTCGCGGCGATCGGGGACGTGGTGGTGGCGGCGGTCGTGGCCGTGCTGCTGTGGCGGCGCCGGCGCTGGTGGCGGCGTACCGTCCTGGCGCGGGACGGCGACCTGGTCACCTTCCGGATGGCCGGCACCACGATGACCGCGCGGCTGGCCGGGACCCGCGGAGCCACGGTGGGTGAGCGGCTGCGCGGCGACCTGGTGCTGGTCGCGGAGTCCGACGTGGCCGCGGCTCCGGCGGGCGCGGTGGAGTCCCTGGAGCACCTCGGCGAGGCGCGGTACGCCGTGCGCGGCCGGGTCAGCGACGCGGCCCGGGACCACGCCGAGCTGCAGCTCGACAGCGGGTACCCGCTGCGGGTGGCGCTTGCCGGTCACCGGTGCCGCGCCGACCTGCGCGAGCTGGCCCGGGTGAGCGGCGTCCTGGAGGTCACCGACTCCTGACTTGACACCAAGGAAGGTCTTGTCAAGTCGCGTGACACCATTTATCGTCGTGTCCATCGCTTTACAGATGACGTCCGTTTGTCAAATGGCGTCCAGGGAGGTGGCCAGCGATGACCGCGAGCAACCCGGCGACGGTTCCCGACATGCCCGGCACCACGGTCCCCGAGGGCTCCACCGAGGCGTGGAAGGACAAGAAGCGCTACCTGTGGCTGGTCGGCCTGGTGGTGCCCTCGCTGGCGTTCCTCGCGTTCGGGCTCCACGAGCTGACCGGCTGGGGAGCCTGGTTCTGGCTCGGCCCGATCGTGATCCTGGGCGTCGTACCAGCGATCGACCTGGTTGCAGGGCTGGACCGGTCCAACCCTCCCGACGACGTCATCGAGGCGCTGGAGAAGGACCGCTACTACCGCTGGATCACCTACCTGTTCCTGCCGATCCAGTACGCCGGCTTCGTCGGCGCCTTCTGGCTGCTCACCAACTGGGACCTGTCCACCATCGACAAGGTCGGCCTGGCCGTCTCGATCGGCTGCATCGGCGGGATCGGGATCAACACCGCCCATGAGCTCGGCCACAAGCGCGAGGCCAACGAGCGCTGGCTGTCCAAGATCGCGCTGGCGCAGAGCTTCTACGGCCACTTCTACATCGAGCACAACCGCGGCCACCACGTCCGGGTGGCCACCCCGGAGGACCCGGCTTCGGCGCGGGTCGGCGAGAGCTTCTACGGGTTCTGGCTGCGGACCGTCTCCGGCTCGCTGCAGAACGCGTGGCGGCTGGAGAAGAAGCGCTACGCGCGCAGGCAGAAGCACCCGTTCCGGCTGGGCAACGACGTGCTCAACGCCTGGCTGATGTCGGCGGTCCTGTGGGGGGCGATGATCGCGTGGCTCGGCGTCGGGGTCGCGCCGTACCTGGTGCTGCAGGCCGTGGTCGGCTTCAGCCTGCTCGAGGTGGTCAACTACATGGAGCACTACGGGATGCTGCGACAGAAGGTGGGCGAGGGCCACCGGCAGCGCTACGAGCGGGTCGACCCCTCGCACAGCTGGAACTCCAACAACATCGCGACCAACGTGCTGCTCTACCACCTGCAGCGGCACAGCGACCACCACGCCAACCCGACCCGGCGCTACCAGACCCTGCGCGACTTCGAGGAGTCGCCGGTGCTTCCCACCGGGTACGCCGGGATGATCATGCTCGCGCTGGTCCCGCCGGTCTACCGCCGGGTCATGGACAACCGGGTGCTCGCGCACTTCGGGGGCGACATCTCGCTGGCCAACATCTCACCGCGCAAGCGCGAGAAGATCCTGGCGAAGTACCCGCCGCCCTCGCACGAGGAGCCGCACGGCGACGACCTGACCGCCCAGCAGCTCACCAGCGAGCTGTTGGCTGCCCGCTGCCCCGGGTGCAACCTCGTCTACGAGGTGGCCGCGGGGTGCGAGCACGAGGGCTTCGCCGCGGGCACCGCCTGGTCGGACGTCCCCGACGACTGGTGCTGCCCGGACTGCGGGGTGTGGGAGAAGGTCGACTTCGTGCCGGTGGAGAAGGCAGGCGTGGCCTGAGGACTCCGAGGGCCCGGCGTCGGGTTCGTCGCCGACGTGCCGGAGGGGTGGCCTCCTAGGATGACGGTCATGACCACGGCGAGCGGTGTCGCGCCGCTGCGCGACAGGATCGTGCTGGCCGCCACGAAGCTCACGGTCGAGCACGGCTGGTCTTCCCTGACCATGGCCAAGCTCGCGGGCCGGGTCGGGGTGAGCCGGCAGACGGTGTACAACGAGCTGGGCTCCAAGCCGCGCCTCGCCGAGGCCATGGTGATGCACGAGCTGGCGGCCTTCCTCGCCGAGGTCGACGACGCCTTCGGGGGCCACCCCGACGACCTGGTGGCCGCGATCCGCGAGGCGGCCGCCCGGGCGCTGTCCCTGGCGGCCCGCAACCCGTTGCTGCACGCGGTGCTGTCATCCTCGCAGGGCGCCGAGACCGACCTGCTGCCGCTGTTGACCACCCACTCCGAGCCGGTGCTCGCCGCCGCCCGCGAGATGATCGGCAAGCACGTCCACGCGTACGACGTCCCGCTCGAGGGCGAGCGGCTGGACAGCCTGATCGACATGGTGGTCCGGCTGGTGCTCAGCCACGTGATGCAGCCGGCCGCCTCCCCGGACCGGACCGCCGACGACATCGCCTGGATCGCGGGGCGTGTGCTCGGGCATGCCGCGCCGGGCCGCTGAGCCGGCGGCACCGCGACACCGCCCCGCGCCCGCCGTGGTGGTCGCACGGGCGGCCGTGGAAAATCGCGGCCCGGATCTCTTCACCCGGAGCCACACACCGTCCTACGCTGGTGACGCAAGAGTGCGCATCATGAAACGGAATGCGTCATGCGCAACAAATCAGCCCGGCTGGCGTTGATCCGGCTCCTCGAGAACGCGCGCTACGAGGTCCTGCCCACCGCCACCACCGAGGAGAAGGTGCTCGCGCACGTCCCCGTGGGACACACGGTGACCGTCACTGCCTCGCCGAGCAAGGGGCTCGAGGCGACGTTCGACCTCGCCGAGCGGCTGGGGAAGCAGGGCTACCAGGTGGTGCCGCACCTGGCCGCCCGGATGATCACCGGGCGCAGCGAGCTGGCCGAGATCTGCGACCGGCTGACCGGCCAGAAGATCTCCGCGGTGTTCGTGCCGGGCGGTGACGCCGAGCCGGTCGGGGACTATCCCGACGCGTTCTCGCTGCTGGCCGACCTCGACGCGCTCGGCCGGCCCTTCGCCCAGGTCGGCGTGACCGGCTACCCCGAGACGCACCCGGCGATCAGCGACGACCTGACCGTGCAGGCGATGTGGGACAAGCGCCGGCACGCCACCCACGTGGTCAGCAACCTCACCTTCGACCCGGGCGCGGTTCGGGCCTGGATCAAGCGGATGCGCGGCCGCGGCATCACCATGCCCCTGCTGCTCGGATTGCCCGGGCCGGTCGAGCGGACCAAGCTGCTCAACATGGCCACCAAGATCGGGGTGGGCGAGTCCACCCGGTTCCTGGCCAAGCACCGGGCCACGTTCCTGCGGCTGGCGGCACCCGGTGGCTTCACCGGGGAGCGGTTCCTGGAGCAGTGCGCTCCTGCCCTGGCCCCGCCGGAGGCGCTGGTCGAGGGCCTGCACGTGTTCACCTTCAACCAGATCGCGGAGACCGAGGCCTGGCGGGCCGACTGGCTGGCGCGGCTGCAGCACCAGCGGGTCCCGTCCTGACTCGTTGGGTGGGCGGGAGTGTTCCCACGGGTCGTCAACAATGTTCCCGGCCGCAAGTCCACAGTTGTGGGACTGTGACCGGCTCAGGCGTGCCCGGACATGTCACCACGCTGCAATTGCGGGCCGGCACGGCGCGATGCCGGGACATCTCTGCCGACTCGATGGTGCACGAGTGACTACTCGACGAGTCGGGCCAGCTCGGCCTCCAGTCCCCTGTCCCCGGTGGGAACCACCCGCAGTGGCAGGCCGATCCGGTCCGCGGCCGCCCGGGCGCGTGCCTGCAGGTCCGGGTCGTCCGGTTCCTGGGCGAGCCAGACCACCCGGGTGTAGCCCCGGAAGTAGTCCTCGCGCAGCTCCGGGTGCCGGTCCAGGCCCAGCTCGCGCACGACGGTCCGGGCGAACGAGCGGACCAGGAAGTCGGTGAGCAGGTAGGTGCCTGGCTGGTCCGCGAGGAACTGCTCGATGCGTGAGGGCCCGGCGTACAGGTCGTAGCAGTGCAGGCCGGGCAGCCGCTCCAGGCCGAGCTCGGCGCACACCGCGTCCAGGGCGCCGTAGGTGCCGCAGTCGGCGTAGCCCACCGTCACCCGGGCGTAGCGCTCGCGCAGCTGCAGGGCCAGCTCGCGCACCTGTCCGGCGATGAGGTGCGGCTGGTTGTGCAGCAGCGGCGGCAGCGGGTGTACGTCGACCGGCCACCCGCGCCGGTCCGCGATCGTGGCCGCGTGCCGGGCCAGCGCACCGCAGGCGATCAGCGCGACGCGTCCATCGCTCTCAGAAGGCCAGCTGCTCGACGAAGCGGTCGTTGAAGTCGCTGCGGTCGGAGAGCTCGACATAGCCCACCTCCTCCAGCAGCGCGGCCGCGCCCGCCCGCTCGCGGATCGAGAGCAGCGCCATCTTGGCCCCCTCGCCGGCGACGTTGCCGGCCGGGACGATCCGCAGCGTCGGCAGCCGCGGCACCAGCCCGATGCGGACCGCGGAGGCCGGGGACAGGTAGCTGCCGAAGGAGCCGGCGAGCAGCACCTGCTGCACGTCTCCTGGTTCGAGGCCGAGCTCCTCCAGCAACAGGGTCCAGCCGGTCGAGATCGCAGCCTTCGCGAACTGCAGCTCGCGGACGTCGCGCTGGGAGAGCACCACCGACGAGGCCGGGTCGGCGTCCGGCCCGGACCGGTGCAGCACGAACACCCGCTCCCGGCCGATCCGGGTGAACCGGTCGGCGAGCGCGGGCGCGACCTCGCGGGCCTGCTCCTCGTCGACGAATCGGCCGGAAGTGTCCAGCAGCCCCACCCGGACCAGCTCGGAGACCGCGTCGACCAGGCCCGAGCCGCACAGGCCACGCGGGTCGGCGTCCCCGATCGTCTGCAGCTCGACGGGCGGTCCGGAGCCGTCCGGACGCAGCCGGACCACCTCGACGGCACCGTCGGCGGCGCGCATCCCGCAGCGGATCGCGCCGCCCTCGAAGGCGGGACCGGCGGGCGCGGCGGTGGAGACCACGACGTCGCCGTTGCTGAGCACGATCTCGCAGTTGGTGCCCACGTCGATGAACAGCCGGGTACGCCGGTCGCGGTCCATGCCGGTGGCGAGCATGCCGGCCACGATGTCCCCGCCCACGTAGGCACCCAGGGCCGGGAACACGGTCGCGCGGGCACGCGGGTGCAGCGCCAGGCCCAGGTCCGAGGCGAGCGCGGCCGGCGGGTGGGCGGTGGCCATCACGAACGGCGCCATCCCGATCGGCTCCGGGTCGATGCCCAGCGCCAGCGCGGTCATGGTTGCGTTGCCGGCCAGCGCCACCTCGTAGACCTGTGCCGGGTCGACGCCACCCTCGTCGCACACCCGGACGACCAGCTCGGACAGGGTCTCCGCGGCCGCCCGCTGCAGGCGCTCGAGGGCGCTGTCGTCCAGCATGGTCGCGCTGATCCGGCTGATCACGTCGCCCCCGAACGGCTGCTGCCGGTTCAGCATCGAGGCCACCGCGACCGGGGTGCCGGTGGCCACGTCGAGCAGGGTGGCGACCACCGTGGTGGTGCCGAGGTCGAACGCGATCGCGTACCCGTGGCCGGTGGTGTCGCCGGCCTCGACCTCGACCAGCGCCTCGTCGACCACCACCGCGGTGACCTTGAAGTCCGACTCGCGCAGCACCCCCGGGAGCCGGCGGAGCACGTGCAGGTCCGGGGTCGGCTGCAGGTCGTCGATGGCGTCCAGCAGCCGTGCCAGGTCGGTGCGCTGGTCGGCGAGGGTGGGCTCGGTCAGCTCGACGTACCGCTTCTGCAGCGCCGGGCGCAGGATCACCTGCCGTCCGACGCCGACGGTGGCGGCCTTGGGCCGCGTGGTCAGCGGCGGTACGTCGACGTGCAGGTCGCGGATCGCCGGTAGCCGGCAGGCCAGCCGCCAGCCGTCGGCGAGCTGCTCGCGGGAGAACGTGCGCTCGTCATGGCTGGTGACCGGGGTGGGCCCCTCCACGCGCACCTTGCACTTGCGGCAGGTGCCGTGGCCGCCGCAGGTCGAGTCGATCGCGATGCCGTTCCAGGACGCGGAGTCGAACACCGTGACCCCGGGCGGCACCCGGACCGTGCGGGCGGTTGGAGTGTCGTTCCCAGTGCCCTCGATGGTGAACGCCAGCGTCACCCGCCCGGTGCCGTCGTGGGCGACCAGACCCGTGTCCGCAGCGTCCTCGGGGTCCGTGGGGTCTCCCGGGACGATGCTGGGCTCGGTCGACATGGTGGTCAGCGGTTCCCGGTCATGCGGTGCTCGCCTGCCGGGCACGGTGGGCGGCGATCCAGGCCATGCCCCACTCGTCGTGGTCCAGCAGCAGGTCCGCGGCCTTGACGGCGTCGACGATCTGGGGGGTGCGGGTGTCCATGATCGCGCTGGTCAGCCCGCACCGCATCGCCATCGGCAGGAACGCGGCGCCGAGGCTGTGGCGGTCCGGCATGCCGAAGGAGACGTTCGAGGCGCCGCAGGTCATGTTCACGCCGAACTCGTCGCGGATCCGGGAGATGGTCTCCAGCGTGGTCCCGACCACGGTGGTGTCCGCGCCGATCGGCATGGCCAGCGGGTCGATGACGATGTCGGCGGCGTCGATGCCGTACTCGGTGGTCGCGACGTCGATGATCTTGCCGGTGAGCGCCAGCCGCTTGTCGGCCTCCATCGGGATCTCGTCGGCGTCGTTGGGAAGTGCGATCACCGCGGCGTCGTACTTCTTGACCAGCGGCAGCACCTGCTCGAGCCGCTCGTCCTCGGCGGTCACCGAGTTGACCAGCGCCCGCCCGCGGTACGCCGCCAGGCCAGCCTCGAGCGCCTCGACCACCGAGGAGTCGATGCAGATCGGCAGGTCGGTGAGGCTCTGCACCATCGTGATCGCGCGCACCAGCAGGTCGGCCTCGTCGGTCAGGGGCACGCCCATGTTGACGTCGAGCACGTCCGCGCCGCCGGCCAGCTGCGCCGCCACGTCGCGCTCGATCGCGGAGAGGTCTCCGGCCCGCAGCTGCTCCTGGAACTTCTTGCGTCCGGTCGGGTTGATCCGCTCGCCGATGAGGCAGAACCGCCGGTCGTGGCCGAGCACCACCTCGCGGCTGGCCGAGCGCAGCACGGTCTGCTTCGGCTCGGCGGTGGTGCTGGTCGGGGTGGTCAGGTGAATGCTCATGCGGGCACCTTCTTCCGTCGCTCGGCTAGGAGTGCCTTGGCGAGCTTCACGGTCGCCGAGGCGTCGGAGGCGTACCCGTCGGCGCCGACGGCGTCGGCGTACTCCTGGGTCACCGGGGCGCCGCCCACCATCACGATCACCGAGTCGCGCAGGCCCGACTTCTGCAGCGCGTTCATGTTCGCCTTGAACATCGGCATCGTGGTGGTCAGGAACGCCGAGAACCCGACGATGTCGGGCTGGTGCTCCTCGATCGCCGAGCAGAACTTCTCGGGCGGCACCTGGACACCGAGGTCGATCACCTCGAAGCCGGCGCCCTCGAGCATGATGTCGACGAGGTTCTTGCCGATGTCGTGCACGTCGCCCTTCACCGTGCCCATCACGAAGGTGCCGACGGTCTGTACGCCGGTCTCGGCCAGCAGCGGCCGCAGCACCGCCATGGCGCCGGCCATGGCCCGGCCGGCGATGAGCATCTCGGGCACGAAGAAGTCGCCGCGCTCGAACCGTGCCCCCACCTCCTCCAGGGAGGGGATGAGCGCGTCGAACAGGAGGGTCTGGGGCTCCATCTCCAGCGCCAGCCCCTCGTGCGTGAGCTCCAGTACCCGTGGGGCGTTGCCCACGAGCGTCTCGTCGTAGAGGCCCTGGAGCACTGTCTCCGGGGTCTCCGGGGTTGTGGTCATGCGACCCCTTCCTTCCTTGTACGCCGGCGCAGCAGCCGGGACAGCCGCTCACTCCGGTCATCCAGCAACCGACCGATCTCGTCGAGCCGGGCGTCCAGGCGTGCCGTAGGCCCCGAGACCCCCAGGGCCGCCACGACGTCCCCCTGGCTCCCGCGCACCGGGACCGCGATGCCCGACAGCCCGATCTCGAGCTCGTCGACGGTGACGGCCCAGCCCCGCCGGATCACCTGGTGCAGCTGGCCGCGCAGCGTCTCGGCGTCGGTCGCGCTGTGCGGGGTCAGCGCCTCCAGGGGGCCCGTCGGGACGGGCAGGCAGCCGTGGGCGTAGAGCACCTTGCCCAGGGCCGAGCAGTGGCCGGGAACCTCGACCTCGGTCCAGTCGCGGGTGCCGAGCATGTACTCCGAGTCCACCTGGCCCACCTGCACCACGCGCTCGCCCCGGGTCACCGCGAGGTTGACGGTCTCGCGGGTGTCCCGGCCGATCTGCTCCATCGTGGGCAGCGACAGCCGGACCAGCTCCTCCCACGGGTCGTGCCGGGCGGCGTACAGCCAGAACAGGGGGCCGGCTACGTAGCAGCCGGCGTCGTCGCGCTCGAGCAGCTCGGTGCGCTCCAGGGCCGTGAGCAGCCGTGACGTCGTGGACTTGGGCAGCTCGCACTCCTCGAACAGGTCGAGGAACGACAGCGGCTCGTCCGCCTGGACCACGGTGTGCAGCAGCAGCGCGGCGCGGTCGATCGCCTGGGTGCCCTGGGCGCGACGGGGTGCACCGTCGACCCCGGCCGGTTGCATCGGGTCACCCACGCTCCACCCCCGGGCAAGAGTTCCATGATATGGAACTGATTTCCATATGATGAGGTTAAGATGCGAGCACCGCCGCGGTCAAGAACCACACGCACGACGGCTCTCCCGATGTTTTCGCCCGTGTCGAAGGAGGAGCGATGTTCCGCAACCGGATGCCGCGCTACGAGGTGCTCTCCGAGGACGCCATGGCCACCCTCGACGCAGGGTGGCGGCGGCTGGTCAGCGAGGTGGGGGTGGAGTTCGCCAGCGACCGGGCCCGGGCGCTGTTCGCCGACGCCGGGCAGAAGGTCGAGGACGCGACGGTCTTCCTCGACCCCGACTTCGTGCTGGAGCAGGTCGCCAAGGCCCCGCGCGAGTTCGACCTGCAGGCCCGCAACCCCGAGCACAGCGTCCACGTCGGCGGCGACGCGATGGCCTTCGGCGCGGTCTACGGGCCGCCGTTCGTGCGCGAGGGCGCCGTACGCCGCGACGCGACCATGGACGACTTCGGCAACTTCACCCGGCTGGCGCAGTCCTTCGGGGTGCTCGACTCCGCCGGCGGGGTGATCTGCGAGCCGGGCGACGCGCCCCTGGACAGCCGGCACCTGGACATGACCTACGCGCTGCAGACCCTGACCGACAAGGTCTACATGGGCAACGTGGTCTCGGGACCCAACGCCGCGGACACCCTGGCGATGACCGAGATCCTGTTCGGCTCACGCGAGGCGATCGAGCAGACCCCCGCGACGATCTCGCTGATCAACTGCAACTCCCCGCTGCGCTGGGACGACCGGATGCTCGACGCCCAGTTCGAGTACACCTCGGCGAACCAGCCGGTGGTGCTCACGCCGTTCCTGCTGATGGGCGCGATGTCACCGGTCACGGTGCCTGCCGCGCTGGTGCAGCAGATCGCCGAGGCGCTGTCCGGCATCGCGCTGTCCCAGCTGATCCGGCCGGGCGCACCGGTGGTGTTCGGGTCGTTCCTGTCCAACATCGACATGCAGTCCGGGTCGCCGACGTTCGGCACGCCGGAGTCGGGGATCGGGCTGCTGTGCACCGGCCAGATCGCGCGCCACTTCGGGCTGCCCTTCCGCACCGGCGGCGGCCTCACCTCCTCGCAGGTGCCCGACGCCCAGGCGGGCTACGAGGCACTGATGACGCTGCTGCCCACGTTCCTCGCCGGTGCGAACTGGGTGATGCACTCGGCGGGCTGGCTGGAGGGTGGCCTGGTCGCGGGCTACGAGAAGTTCATCGTCGACGTGGAGCTGCTGCAGATGCTGCAGGCCGAGTTCACGCCGCTGGAGATCGACGAGGCCTCGCTCGCGTACGACGCCCATGTCGAGGTCGGCCACGGCGGTCACTTCCTCGGCGCGATGCACACCCTGGAGCGGTTCCGGGACTGCTTCTACCGGCCGATGCTGTCCTCGTCGGAGAACTTCGAGCGCTGGTCGAAGAACGGGGGCAAGGATGCCGCCGAGCGTGCCGGTGAGATATACCGGGAGCGGCTGGCGAGCTACGAGCAGCCCCCGCTGGACGAGGCGGTCCGCGAGCAGCTCGAGGAGTTCGTGATCCGGCGCCGCAAGGAGCTGGGGGACTGACTCGGCTGAGGGCTGATCTCGCCAGGGGTACGCCGCGACATCGGTGGCCGACATTCGACAGGCGTGTTGTCTCACCGCCGGCTCCGGCGCGTTGTACAAGCACTTTCGATCCAAGCGCGAGTTGCTCGCGGCGGTGATCGACACCCACATCACCACCATGCGCGAAAGCAGCCGGTCCTTCGCCGAACAGCTGCCGGCCGACCTCCGTGGTGCACTGCAGGTGACGGCACACGCGTTGTGGGCGTGCATGCAGCGCGATAGTCAGGCGCTGAGGGTGATGCTGCGCGACCTCGACGAATTCCCGGACCTGCACGCGGTACGAGCTGCCGCTCTGGACCTCCGGTCGATGCAGGCCCATAGTGAAATCCCAGCCGGGGATCCGCCCCGGCCGCTCACCCTGGACGGACGACGCGTGTCGCACCACAACCATCAGCATCCGCACGTGTGCGGCGGCCCGGACCACCACCGCGAGAGCTACACCCCGCAGCAGCGGGCCGACCTCGAGACGGTGCTCGCCTTCAACGCCCGGTTCGCGGCGGCGATCGACGAGCTGCGCGACACCCGGGACACCGAGCGCTTCTTGGACCCCGACCCGCTGCGCTACATGTGGGTCGACGAGGGACAGGGGCGGATCCCGGAGATCATCGCGACTGCGGAGAAGCTGCTCGCCGACGCGCCCGCGCTGCCCGGCCACCGCCGGCAGCCGATGACGCCGGCGCCGAGCCTGCGCCGCGCCTGCCGCCCCTCGCTGGCCACCGGTGCGGACGGTTCGGCGTTGTGCTGCTGGACCGAGTGGGAGCCGGGTGAGGGCGACGTGCTGCGTGCCGCGCTCGCGGCTCCCGGCACCGCGCTGCCCGACGCCCGGGCGGAGACGCTGGACGACGGGGTCACCGACATCCACCGTCCCACCGCGGCCCTGGCTGCGGACGGGTCGGCCTGGGTCTTCTTCGGCCGCCCCACGGGCGGCGGGGTCCACCGCGGCGGCCAGGCGGAGGAGGTCGCGGTGCACGCGGTGCACCGGGTGGACGGCGCCTGGGGTGCGGTCGAGCGGGTCAGCACCGGTGAGCCCCCAGCGTTCAACCAGGAGGCGGCCGCCCATGCCGACGGCCGGGTCGAGCTGTGCTGGCAGGGTCGCGACGGTGGCCGGTTCGGGATCTGGTCGCGGACGTGGCACCCGGGCGCCGGCTGGGACGCGACCACGCTGGTCAGCGCCGGGGTCGACGCCAACGTGTGGGACCCGGCCGTGGTGCCGCTGGCCGGCGGCGGTACGGCGTACGCGTGGTCGGCGTACGCGCAGGGCACCTACCGGGTGCAGCTGTGCATCCGCAACCGCGACGGCAGCTGGGGGGACCCCCGGACGCTCACCTCGGGCAGCGACTACGCGCTGCACCCGAGCCTGGCGGTCACCGACGACGGGTCGCTGTGGTGCGCCTACGACGTGATCACCGTCGCCGGGCACGGCGGCAGCGGCCCCACCCGGCTGCGGCCCGCGGCATCGCTCGGGGACGACCCGTCCGCGATCGAGGGCTCCCGCTCCGCGGGTGCCAGCGTGCCCTCGGACCTGCTGCCCGACGTCGAGGCGCGGGTCGAGGTGGTGCGGGTCGACGAGTCCACCCTCTGGCGGCCGCGGGGCGAGCTCGGGGAGGCCCTCGACGTGGTGCCGGCCGGGCTGCCGAAGCTGTGTGCCGTCCCGGGCGGGGGGCTGTCGGTGACCTACCGGATCCACCGGCGGCTCCCCCTGATGACGTTCTACTGGGAGGTGGCCACCCAGGTCCTCGGGGCCGACGGCTGGGGTGCACCGACCACCTACGCGGGCTCCGACGGCACCCTGGAGGAGGTCGCGGTGGCCCCGGCCGCCGACGGGCTCGTGGTGGCCGCACAGTGCGACGACCGGCTGGGGCGGGCGCTGCAGTGGACCGAGGGCTTCGGCGGCCGCGAGTGCCTCTACCTCGCCGACCACCAGGGCGAGGTGATCTGGCACGGCGTCCACGACGTCGGCGCCGTCGCGGTGGCGAACCTCGCCGCCACGGGCTCACCCGCCCGCGACGCCGCGGCCGCCGCACACGCGGTCGCGGAGAGCTCCGGCCGGCACGGCGAGGCCCGTCGCTGGGTCGGCGCCACCCGGCACCGCCGTCAGGTCGAGGCCGGCGGCCGCACCTACCGGCTGTACTGGGGGGACCTGCACCGGCACTCCCTGATCAGTCGCTGCACGGCGGGGGACGAGCCCAACCTGGAGGACTTCTACCGCTACGCCTGGGACGTGTGCGAGTACGACTTCTGGGCGGTCACCGACCACTCCGAGAACTCCAGCGACTATCAGTGGTGGACGATCCAGAAGATCGCGGACCTGCTGCACATCCCGGGCCGGTTCGTGCCGTTCTACGGCTTCGAGTGGACCTCCCCGGACACCGGCCACCAGAACGTGATCTACGGCGACGTACGCCGCGGCGCCCCGATCTTCTCGGCGTTCGCCGAGGGCTCCACCACCCCGGCGGGCCTGTGGCAGGGGCTGGCCGCCCATCCCGACTTCCCCGCGATCACCATCCCCCACCATCCCGGCTCGGCGATGGTGCACAACGACTGGGACTACCACCATCCCGAGTACAGCCGGCTGGTCGAGGTCTTCCAGGCGTGCCGCGGCAACTACGAGGGCCTGGGCGCCTTCCGGCAGTACTCCGACGCGACCGCGACCGGCACCTTCGTGGTCGACGGGTTGAAGCGCGGCCACCGGTTCGGCCTGATTGCGTCCTCCGACCACGGGTTCGGCGCCAGCTACGTCGGCGCCTACGCCGAGTCGCTCGACCGGGCCTCGGTGTTCGAGGCGCTGCACTCCCGGCGTACCTTCGCCGCCACCACCCGGGACGTGGTCGTCGACCTCCGCCTGGGGCCCGCGTTCATGGGCGAGGAGGTGGCCTGGGACGGGCCGCGCGAGCTCGTGGTCCACGCCCATGGCTACACCGACCTCGCGCGCATCGACGTGGTCCGCAACGGCGTCACGGTGCACTCGGTGCTCCCCGACCTGGACCTCCCGTCGGGATGGCTGGCGGTGCCGCTGCGGCTGGAGTGGGGAGGTGCGGACCGGGCGACGAGCTGGGACGGCGACCTCGCCGTCGCCGGGGGACGGGTGCTGCGGACGCCGTTCTGGAGCCCCGAGGTGGTCGCCGCCGACGAGGCAACGGTCGCCTGGCGCAGCTCCACCCGCAGCTTCGGCGCGCCGTACGGTGCCCAGCGCGGCGGCATCGAGTGCACCGTGCTCGGTCCACCCGACGCTCGTGCCACGATCCGCGCGGGCGACCGCTCCGGGAGCCTGGCCGTGGCGGAGCTGGCCGCACTCGACGGCCCGCGGCCGTTCCCGGGCGAGCCCGGCCACTTCGCCGTGCAGCCCGGCACGGGCGGCCTGAGCAGCCTCGGCACGACCGGCATCGACCTCACCTGGACCGACCAGGAGGCCGACGGCCCGGCGTTCTACTACGTGCGCGCCGTCCAGGTCGACGGGGAGATGGCCTGGTCCTCGCCGATCTGGGTCACACCGGGCTGACCGGGCCGCCGGCGCTCAGCGGAACACCACGGTCCGGTTGTCGTTCGGCAGCACCCGCGACTCCGAGTGCCACCGCACCGCACGGGAGAGCACCTGGGCCTCGACGTCCCGCCCGGCCGATGCGAGGTGCTCGGCGGTGTGGGCGTGGTCCACGCGCATCACGTCCTGCTCGATGATCGGGCCCTCGTCGAGGTCCGTGGTGACGTAGTGCGCGGTCGCGCCGACCAGCTTCACCCCGCGCTCGTAGGCCTGGTGGTAGGGCCGGGCGCCCTTGAAGCTGGGCAGGAACGAGTGGTGGATGTTGATCGCCCGGCCCTCGAGCGCGGCGCAGGCGCCGGGGGAGAGCACCTGCATGTAGCGCGCCAGCACGACCAGGTCGACGTCGTACTCCTTGACCAGCCCCAGCAGCTCGGCCTCAGCGTCCGCCTTGGACGCGGACGTGACCGGGACGTGGTGGAACGGGACGTCGTAGGTCCGGGCCAGCCCGGCGGCATCGGGGTGGTTGGACACGACCGCGGGGATCGCGATCTGCAGGGCTCCCGTGCTCTGCCGGAACAGCAGGTCGTTGAGGCAGTGCAGCTGGCGGCTGACCATGATCAGCGTGCGGTACGGCGCGGCGGCCTCCCAGAGCTCGAAGGCCATGTCGAAGTCCGCGGCCACGGCCGCGAAGTCCGCCCGCAGCTCGTCGGCCCGGGGCGTGGGCCCCTGGATCTCGAAGTCGATGCGCATGAAGAACCGGTCGGCCTGCCGGTCGTCGAACTGCTGGCTCTCGATGATGTTGCCGCTGTGCCGGACCAGGAACCCGGACACCGCGTGGACGATCCCGGGCCGGTCAGGGCACACGATGGTCAGCACGAAGTCGCCACCGGGGACACTTGCATTCGCGGAAACGGGAAGAACCATGGTCGACAGTCTCGCTCTCGTGCACGTTCGATGCTGGCCCCACCGCAAAGGGGGCTGTTGCGTAGTCTGAGTCACCATCGTGCGATACGCAACGCCAGTTCTGGCCCGGGTTGCGTTACCCTCCGCGCATGACCGACATGCGCAACGGAGACCTGGTGCAGTCGGTCGACCGCGCGCTGGGCATCCTGGAGCTGCTGGCCCGGGTCGGGGAGGCCGGCGTCACCGAGATCGCGGGTGACCTCGACGTGCACAAGAGCACCGCCTTCCGGCTGGTGACCACGCTGGAGTCGCACGGCCTGGTCGAGCAGGCCGCCGACCGCGGCAAGTACTGCCTCGGGGTGGGGGTGCTGCGACTCGCGGGTGCCACCACCGCGCGCCTGGACGTGGTGCAGGAGGCGCGCCCGATCTGCCGCCAGCTCGCCACCGACACCGGCGAGACCGTGAACCTGGCCGTGCTCTCCGGAGGCTCGGCCCTCTACCTGGACCAGGTGGCGGGCGCGTCGTCGCTGCAGTCGCACAACTGGGTGGGCCAGCACATCCCGCTGCACGCCACCAGCAACGGCAAGGTGCTGCTCAGCGAGCTCGACCCGCAACGACTCGACGCGGTCGTGGGTCGGCTGACGGCGTACACCGCGAGCACGATCACCCGGAAGGCGGACCTGAAGGCGGAGCTGGTCCGGGTGCGCGAGCAGGGGTACGCCGTGGCGGTCGACGAGCTCGAGCTCGGCCTGACCGCGGTGTCGGCACCGATCCGCAACGCCCACGGGGACGTGATCGCCTCCATGAGCATCTCGGGTCCGACCTTCCGGATCCCGGCCGAGGGGGTCCGGGAGCTGTTGCCCCGGTTGCTCGAGGCCGGCGCCGAGGTGTCCTTCCGGCTCGGCTGGGGTGAGCGCCGCTGAACGGGCGCGGTGTCCACGAGCGGGGGCCCTCGCTTGACCGGCGTACGCCAGTCCTGCTCAACTGAGGGACGTTTCGCGACGCGCGCTTGACGTGCGCAGGGGGCGCGGGCATTCTGCGATACAGGCTCAGTTGCGTGTCGAGCGATGGCGCTGCGTAATACGCAACGCGGAGGCTCGCGGCCCGAGGGCTGCGGAGAGTGGGGCGGCGGTGCCGGAGATCCACATCGACGGACACTGGGTCCGGGCGCGCGGCGGTGGCTCGCGGCAGATCCACTGCCCCGCGGACGGCAGCCTGGCGGCCGAGGTCGACGAGGGGGGTGCCGAGGACACCGCGCTCGCGATCGGCGCCGCCCATGCCGCGTTCCACGACGGTCCGTGGCCCCGCACCTCGTCCCGGGAGCGCGGTGACCTGCTGCTCCGGGTCGCCGACTTGCTGGAGCGGGACCGGGCCGACATCGCCCGGGAGGAGTCCCTGGACACCGGCAAGCGGGTGGTGGAGAGCGGGTTCGACGTCGATGACGTGGTCGGGGTGTTCCGGCACTACGGGCACGTGGCCGCCGAGGACGCCGGCCGCGTGGTCGACACCGGCAACCCCGACGTGGTCAGCCGGGTCGTGCACGAGCCGGTCGGCGTGTGCGGGCTGGTCACGCCGTGGAACTACCCGCTGCTGCAGGCCTCGTGGAAGGTGGCTCCGTGCCTGGCCGCGGGCAACACCTTCGTGCTCAAGCCCAGTGAGCTCACCCCGCACAGCGCGATCCACCTGCTGCGGCTGCTGGAGGAGGTCGGGCTGCCGGCCGGAGTGGCGAACCTGGTGCTCGGGGCCGGCCCCGAGGCCGGTGCCCCGCTGGCCGAGGACCCGCGGGTGGACCTGGTCTCGTTCACCGGCGGACTGGCCACGGGGAGGCTCCTGATGGCCGCGGCCGCCGGCACGGTGAAGCGGGTCGCGCTCGAGATCGGCGGCAAGAACCCCAACGTGGTCTTCGCCGACGCCGACCCCGAGGCCGCGCTCGACAACGCCCTGACGGCGGTGTTCCTGCACTCCGGCCAGGTCTGCTCCGCGGGCGCGCGGCTGCTGGTGGAGGAGTCGTTCCACGACGAGCTCGTGGACGCGATCGTCGACCGCGCGGAGCAGATCCGGCTGGGCGGACCGTTCGACGACAAGGCGGAGACCGGGCCGCTGACCAGTTCCGGTCACCGCGACAAGGTGGAGCGGTACGTCGCCGCCGGGATCGCCGAGGGCGCCGTACTGCGCTGTGGCGGCCGGCGGCCGGACGACCCGGCCCTGGCCGAGGGCTTCTACTACCTGCCCACCGTCCTCGACGGCTGCACCAGCTCGATGTCGGTGACCCAGGAGGAGTCCTTCGGCCCGGTCCTGACCGTGGAGACCTTCGCCGACGAGGACGAGGCGGTCGCCATCGCGAACGACAGCATCTACGGGCTGGCCGGTGCCGTCTGGACCCAGGACGCGGGCCGGGCGCAGCGGGTCGCGGGCCGGCTGCGGATGGGAACGGTGTGGATCAACGACTTCCACCCGTACGTGCCGCAGGCCGAGTGGGGCGGCTACAAGCAGTCCGGCGTCGGCCGCGAGCTGGGCATCGCCGGCCTGGACGAGTACCGCGAGACCAAGCACATCTGGCACAACATCCGCCCGGCCCGCACCGACTGGTTCGCCGGAGGGTCCGGGTCCGAGGGAGGAACGCGTGGGAGCTGACCGGTACGACGTCGTGATCGTGGGCGGGGGCTCTGCCGGCTGTGCGCTCGCCAACCGGCTCAGCGCCGACCCGTCGACCACGGTCCTGGTGCTGGAGGCGGGCCGGTCGGACTTCCGGGCCGACCCGTTCGTCCACATGCCGGCGGCCCTGACCATCCCGATCGGCAACCGGCTCTACGACTGGAAGTACGAGTCGGACCCGGAGCCCGCCATGAACGGCCGCCGCGTCTACCACGCCCGGGGCAAGGTGCTCGGCGGCTCCAGCAGCATCAACGGGATGATCTTCCAGCG
>JBOHDO010000072.1:0-27512 GCA_050699415.1 Marmoricola sp. | reverse complement strand
GGGCAGCCGCTCCCTGCTGCCCCGACCCGGTGGCCGACGGTAGCCTTGGGGGCCGCCCCACCCCCGACGTCAGGACTGCCATGGCCGAACAGACCACCTCCAGCATCGTCATCGACGCGCCGGCGGCCCGGGTGATGGACGTGATCGCCGACTTCCCGGCGTACCCCGAGTGGGCCCAGGGCATGAAGCACGCCGAGGTGGTCCGCGACCGTGCCGCGGGGCGGGCCACGGAGGTGCACTTCGAGCTCGATGCGGCACCGATCAAGGACTCCTACACGCTCGGCTACGACTGGGACGGCGACCGGTCGGTGCACTGGCACCTGGTCGAGGGCCGGGTGCTCAAGGACATGCAGGGCTCCTACGAGCTGCGTGAGACCCGCGGGGGCACCGAGGTCACCTACCGGCTGGCCGTCGAGGTCGCGATCCCGCTGATCGGGATGCTCAAGCGCAAGGCCGAGAAGGTGATCATCGACACCGCCCTCAAGGGTCTGAAGAAGCGCGTCGAGTCCCTGTGACGCGCATCGTCTTGTTCACCGGCAAGGGCGGGGTGGGCAAAACCACCTCCGCCGCAGGGACCGCGACCCACGCGGCCCGTCGTGGCCGCCGCACCCTGGTGATGTCCACCGACGCTGCCCACTCGCTGGCCGATGCCTTCGCGGTGCCGGTCGGGGGCGAGCCCACCCCGGTCGAGGAGAACCTGTGGGTGCAGCAGGTGGACGCGCAGCGCCGGTTCGAGCGTTCGTGGGGCGAGGTCCAGGGCTACCTCGTCACGGTCCTCGACGCGGCCGGGGTCGACCCGATCGCCGCCGAGGAGCTGACCGTGCTCCCGGGCGCCGAGGAGGTGCTGGCCCTGCTCGAGCTGCGCACCCACGTCCGGAGCGGGGAGTGGGACGTGGTGGTGGTGGACTGCGCGCCGACGGCCGAGACGCTGCGGCTGCTGGCGCTCCCGGAGGCGCTGAACTGGTACATGGACCGGGTCTTCGGGGTGCAGCGCCGCGTGGTCCGTGCACTGCGGCCGGTGCTCACGCGGGCGGCCGGAGTGCCGATGCCGGAGGAGTCGGTGTTCGACGCGGTGCAGCGGCTGCACCGGGACCTCGAGGACGTGCAGCAGCTGCTCACCGACAAGGACGCCACGGTCCGGCTGGTGCTGACCCCGGAGTCACTGGTGGTGGCGGAGGCGCGACGTTCGCTGACCACGCTGTCGCTCTACGGGTACCGGGTCGACGGGGTGGTCGCGAACCGCGTGTTCCCGGCAGGGTCGCAGGACGAGTGGCTGGACGGCTGGGTCGCGGCGCAACGCGGCGTGCTGGAGGAGGTGCGGCAGTCCTTCGGCGGGCTGCCCGTGTGGGTCTCGACGTACCAGTCGGGGGAACCGGTCGGCGCCGAGTCGCTGCACGGCTTCGCCGAGGCGGCGTACGACGATGACGACCCGCTGGCGCTGCCCGAGGGCGCCGACCCGCTCACGGTCACGCGCACCGACGAGGGCGCCGAGCTGTCCATCCGGTTGCCCTTCGCACAGCGGCGCGACGTGGACCTCGCACGACACGGCGACGAGCTCGTGGTGACCGTGGGCGCGTACCGCCGGCTGCTGGCGCTGCCGACTGCGCTGTCGCGCCAGCAGGTCTCCGGTGCCCGCGTCGACGAGGGTTGCCTGCGGGTACGGTTCAGCACGACAGGAGGTCAGCCGTGAGCGACGACCGGAACGACGCCGGTGAGGCGCACGGCGAGCCCGTGGGCTCGCTGGCCGAGGAGGCGGCTGCGTTGCTCAATGCGCTGTCCGGCGCCGCGCGCGACCACCTCTCCGGGTCTCCGGGAGCGGCGGACTCCGGTGCCGACGAGACCTCGCTGGGCGATGCGCTCCACCGGGTCAACGAGCACATCGCGACGGATGCGGCCGAGTGTACCTGGTGCCCGGTCTGCCAGGTGATCCACGCGGTCCGCTCGACCAGCCCCGAGGTCAAGCAGCACCTCGCGGTCGCAGCCAGCTCGCTGGTGCAGGCCGCGTCCGGGCTGCTCGCCTCGCACGCACCGCCCCACGACCGGAGCGGCGTACCCATGGAGAAGATCGACCTCGACGACCAGGAGCCGACGCCATGAGCCACCCCAAGGGAATGCTCGCCTCGCTCCGCTTCCGCCGGGCACCCCGATGACCACGGCTACGATCGGCGTCGACGTCGGCGGCACCAAGATCGCCGGTGGCCTGGTCGACGAGCAGGGCCGGCTGCTGCGGTCGACCAGGCACGAGTCACCGGCCACGGACTCGACCGCGATGGTCAGCACGATCGCCGAGCTCGTCGAGGAGCTGCGCAGCGGTGACGAGGAGGTCGTGGGGGTCGGTGTCGCGGCCGCAGGGTTCGTGGACAAGAGCCGCTCCACCGTGCTGTTCGCCCCCAACCTCGCCTGGCGCGACGAACCGTTGCGCAAGCACCTGGAGAGCCGGGTGGACCTGCCGGTGGTCATCGAGAACGACGCCAATGCGGCGGCCTGGGGTGAGTTCCGCTTCGGCGCGGGCAAGGACGTCGACGACCTGCTGCTGATCACGGTCGGCACCGGCATCGGCGGTGGCGTGGTGCTCGACGGACAGCTGATGCGCGGCGGGTTCGGCATCGGGGCCGAGGTGGGGCACCTGCGCGTCCTACCCGACGGGCGGCTGTGCGGGTGCGGCAACCACGGGTGCTGGGAGATGTATGCATCCGGACACGCCCTGGAGCGCGAGGCCCGCCGGGAGGCGGGCGGTTCGCTGCTGGCAGCGTCCCTGGTGGAGCGTGCCGGCGGCAGCGTCGAGAACATTGACGGGCCCCTGATAACGCGGGCGGCGCAGCAGGGCGACGACTTCGCCCGGGAGCGCTTCCGTGAGCTCGGCGGCTGGCTCGGTGCCGGCATCGCCAGCCTGGCCGCCGTGCTCGACCCCACCGTGGTCGTCATCGGCGGCGGGGTCAGCGAGGCCGGGGACCTGCTGCTCGACCCGGCCCGGGAAGCGTTCGCCGGCCTGCTGACCGGGCGTGGACACCGGCCCATGGCCGAGATCCGGCTGGCCCGGCTGGGGAACAAGGCCGGCATGCTCGGCGTCGGCGACCAGGCCCGTCCGGCCGGCTGAGCGGCGATGGGAAGCATGGGCGGCGACCCCAGCATCGGCGTCGACATCGGCGGCAGCAAGGTGCTCGCCCTGGTCGTGGGCGAGGACGGCAGCGTGCTGGAGCAGGTCGTGGCCAGCACCCCGGACCGTTCCACCGCCCCTCAGGTGGTGGAGGACTGCATCGTCGAGACTGTCTCAGGGCTGCGAGAGCGTCACGACGTACCTGCCGTCGGGGTGGGGGCCGCGGGCTTCGTGGACGCCTCCCGGCAGCGGGTAGTGTTCGCTCCTCACCTGTCCTGGCGGGACGAGCCGCTGGCGGCCCGGCTCACCGACCGGCTCGGCGTGCCGGTGACGGTGGACAACGACGCCAACGCCGCCCTCTGGGCCGAGCACCGCTTCGGTGCCGCCCGCGGCGTCCAGGACGTCGTGCTGATCACGCTCGGGACCGGCATCGGCGGCGCCCTGCTCGTCGGGGGACGCACCTACCGTGGTCACGGCGGCATGGCCGGTGAGTTCGGGCACATGCAGGTCGTGCCCGCCGGCCGGCCCTGTGAGTGCGGGCGGACCGGGTGCTGGGAGCAGTACTGCTCGGGGAAGGCGCTGGCCCGTTTCACGACCGAGGCAGGCCGACCCCTGCAGGGCCCTGCGCTCACCGAGGCCGCCCTCGCCGGGGACGTGGTCGCGCGCGGGGCCTACCAGGAGGTGGGGCACTGGCTCGGCACGGGCATTG
Source organism: Marmoricola sp. (assembly GCA_050699415.1). Classification (GTDB taxonomy): domain Bacteria; phylum Actinomycetota; class Actinomycetes; order Propionibacteriales; family Nocardioidaceae; genus Marmoricola. The sequence continues at coordinate 23,706 of JBOHDO010000072.1, read as the reverse complement.
CCAACGTGGTGGCCGGACTCGACCCGGCCCTCGTGGTGATCGGGGGTGGCGTCTCGGCGGCGGGGGGCCTGCTGCTGGAGCCCGCCCGGACCGCGTTCGCAGCAGCCCTCGTGGCCGCGGAACACCGCCGGCTGCCGGCCGTGGTCGCGGCCCGGCTGGGCCCGTCCGCCGGCGCCATCGGCGCGGCCGACCTGGCCCGGTCCGCAGGCTGAGGCCGCTCGGGGGCCGCTCGGGGGTCGCACCACGGATGACAGGGACGACGTCGACACGTCCGGGCTGGGCTAGACCACCGCGCCGTCGTCCCCCGGGCCGTCGCCGTCGCCCTTGCGCATGGTCGCGACCAGGTAGCCGAACCCGGACAGGAAGGCGGCGAACAGGCCGAAGCCGATCCACCCCGTGATCGTCACCCCGGCCACGATGAGCACGACGAGGAGCACCGGGGCACCGAACACCCCGAGCCAGGCCGCCAGCCGGACTCCCCGGGGCAGCTGCACGGGCGGAGCCGGGGGCGGGGTGTAGTGCTGGTCCTCGTCGGGCGGGTCCTCCGGCTCGGGTCGCGGCTCGGGCAGCGGGACGACGTACTCGTCCACGCGTGGCTCCGCGAGGTCCCCCGGCGACAGCTGCGGCCGCTCACCGTAGTGGTCGACGATGTCGCGCCAGGCGGCGTCCTGCGCCTCCTGGTCGCGCGGGTCCGGATCAGCCATGGGCGACACCCCCCGTCGCGGTGACACGCCGGACGAAGTCCAGCGACTCCCCGAACACCAGCGGCGCGTCGTTGTCGAGCGTGGCCACGTGGTAGCTGTCGGGAAGGATCACCTCGCGGGCGTCGCGCGAGGAGATCCTGCCGAGGATGATCCGTGCCGAGGACGGGTCCACGACATGGTCCTCGGCGGAGCGGAACAGCAGCACCGGGCAGGTCACCTTCGGCAGGTCGGCGCGGATCCGCGGCCACGCCCGGCGCATCGAGTCCAGCGGCCGCAGCGGCGTCCGGCCGTAGGCCCCCTCCTCGACGCCGGGCTTCTTGATGTCGTTGCTGATCCCGGGCATCGCCCGGACGACGTGCTTGAGCACCGGTACGGCGCGCAGCTGCTTGTTCTTGCTCGCCACGATGGCGTTGACCAGGATCAGCCCGGCCACCTCCGGGTGCTCCTCGGCGAGGTGCAGCGCCAACGTGCCGCCCATGGACAGGCCACCGACGACCACCGCGTCGCACCGCGTCGCGAGGTCGGCGTAGGCCCGCTCGACCTCCCCGGTGTAGTCGGCGAACCGGGTGGTCACCATGTCCTGCCAGACGGTGCCGTGCCCCGGCAGCAGCGGAACCCGCACCGTGAACCCCTCGCGCGCGAGCTGCTCGCCCCAGGGGCGCACCGACACGGGCGAGCCGGTGAAGCCGTGGCACAGCAGCACCCCGACGCGTCGCCCGTCCGGTCCGGGACGGGCATCGGCGGCAAAGGGCTGGGCGGCGGGGGCCACGGGCCGGACTCCTCCCGATGCGGGGACCATCATCGTCCCACCTCGTTCCGAGCCGGACCAGACCGGTCTCGCCACTGGGGTTGACGCAGCGGGGGGCTGTGCCCGGTACTAGGGTGCAAGGCGTTGGCCGGGCGTTCAGGAGGCGGGCTTGTTCTACTGGTTCTTGAAATGGGTGGCGCTGGGACCGATGTTGCGCGTGGTCTTCCGGCCACGCACGTCGGGCGCCGAGAACGTTCCCGCCGAGGGGCCGGCGATCCTCGCCAGCAACCATCTGTCCTACGCCGACTGGCTGTTCATGCCGCTGACGCTGCCGCGCCGGGTGACCTTCGTCGCCAAGGCCGAGTACTTCACCAGCCCGGGCATCAAGGGCTGGTTCCAGCGGCTGTTCTTCTCCGGGGCCGGCCAGGTCCCCATCGACCGCTCCGGCGCGTCGTCGGCGGAGGGGGCACTCAAGGCCGCCGAGAAGGTGCTCGCGGCCCAGGAGCTGTTCGGCATCTACCCCGAGGGCACCCGCTCCCACGACGGCAGGCTGTACCGCGGCAAGACCGGGGTGGCCCGGCTGGCGCTGGAGACCAGGGTGCCGGTGATTCCGGTGGCGGTGGTCGGCACCGACGTGGTGGCACCCCCCGGAAAGAAGTTCGGGCGCCTGGTCCGACCGGTGGTCCACTTCGGGCGGCCGCTGGACTTCTCACGTTACGAGGGCATGGAGAACGACCGCTACATCCTGCGCTCGATCACCGACGAGATCATGTACGAGATCATGAAGCTCTCCGGGCAGGAGTACGTCGACGTCTACTCCTCCCGTGCCAAGGAAGAGGCCAAGCGGGCGGGCTCGGGGAAGGGCCCGGCGACCGGGCGTACCCCGGCGTCGAAGGCGTCCTGACCCCAGTGAGGTCATCGTGACCATCCACCAGGACCACCCGTTCCGGGACCCCGAGCCGGATCCCGTCCGTCGGCTGCGGGGCCGGGTCGGCTCCACGGTCTCGCTGTGGACCAGCGGCTCGCAGCGACGCGCCGGGCTCACCGTGTCGTCCTACATCGTGGTGACCGGCGAGCCGGGCCGGGTGATCGCCGCACTGGACCCCGACTCCGACCTGCTCGAGACCCTGCAGGAGACCGGGACGGCGGTGGTGCAGCTGCTGTCCTGGCAGGACCGGGAGCTCGCCGAGGCCTTCGCCGGGATGATGCCCGCGCCGGGCGGTCCGTTCGGGCTGGCGGAGTTCGTGCCGACGGCGTACGGGCCCCGGCTGGCCTCGGCGGCTACCTGGGCCGGCGTACGGCTCGAGCAGCACCAGGAGGTCGGCTGGTCGCGCCTGGTCACCGCAGCCATCGAGGAGGTCCGGGTGGGGGAGACCACGGACTGGCTGGTGCACCGCGGCGGGCGATACCAGCCGCCGGGCTACCCGTGACCGGCCGTCTCCCGCATCGGGCGGGCGCCGGGAAGTTCTGCCGGGCAGGTAGCGTTGTAGCCATCGCAAGACCAGGAACGACCAGTCGGGACCGACGGGATGCACGGGCGAGACGTGAGGGGTGTGACATGACGCAGGACACGGTGCTGTTGCGTGAGTCACTCGGTACGGTGCTGCGCGCGGAACGCATGCGGCGGGGCCTCACGCTGCGCGAGCTGTCGGCTCGGGCCCGGGTGAGCCTGGGCTACATCTCCGAGGTCGAGCGCGGCCGGAAGGAGGCGTCCTCGGAGCTGCTCTCCTCGCTGTGCGAGGCGCTCGAGGTGCCCCTGTCCACGGTGCTGCGGCTGGTCAGCAACGAGGTGTCGGTGCACGAGACCCGGGTCCCCGACAGCGCCGCCGAGCTGGACGGCGTGGTCGCCTCGGCAGCTGCCTGAGCCCGGCGGGTCAGACGCCGGCGGCCTTCTCGAGCATCGCCAGCTCGTCGTCCAGGTGGGTGAGCAGGCGCTGCAGGTGGGGGAGGGAACGGCGGCAGCCGGTCAGCCCGAAGTCCATGCTGCCCGCGTAGCTGTTGCAGGTGATGTTCAGCGCCATCCCCTGGATCGGGATCGAGACCGGGTAGGTGCCGGTGAGCCGGGCCCCGTTGAAGTACTGCACGTCCCGCGGGCCGGGCACGTTGCTGATGATCAGGTTGAACGGCGGCCGGACGATGCCCTGCAGCCGCAGCAACGGCAGCATCATCGCGGGCGCCATCCCGAGGGCGCTCATCGCCAGGATCTGGTTCGGTGTCATCGCGGCCAGCGCCTCCTTGCCGCTGATCATCGAGGCGTGGATGGAGGCCAGCCGATCCTCGGGGTCGGCGAGGTCGGTGCCGAGCCGGACCATCACGGCACCGACGGCGTTGCCCCCCTCGGCCGAGGCGCTGTGGGCCTGCTTGGCGTTGAGCCCCACCGGCACCATCGCCACCAGGGTGGAGTCGGGCAGCGAGCCCTGCTCCATCAGGTAGGACCGCAGCGCGCCACTGCACAGCGCGAGCACCACGTCGTTGAGCGTGGCGCCGCTGGCCTTCCCGATGTTGCGCAGCCGCTCCATGGGCCAGCCCTGGGCGGCGAACCGCCTCGAGCCGGTGATCGGCACGTTGAGCATCGTCCGCGGCGCGTACAGCGACAGCGCGGACGCCTCGTTGCGCACCCCCTTCGTCAGGGTCCGGACCAGCGCGCCCGGCAGCCCCGCGGCGTCCGCGCTGAGGCCGAGCGCCGCATGCACCGCCTGCAGCGGTATGTCGGCGAGGCCGTGGACGTCGTCGTACTGCTTGCGCGAGCCCCTGCCGCGCCGTGCGGCGAACGGCAGCGGCATGTCGCGCATGTCGGGGTCGGTGCTCAGCACGCTCTGCACCAGCCGCATCGCGGACACGCCGTCGACCAGGGCGTGGTGCAGCTTGGTGTACATCGCCAGCCGGCCGTCCTCGAGTCCCTCGATGACGTGGGTCTCCCACAACGGACGCTCTCGCGCGAGCCGGGTGCTGTGCAGCCGGGAGCACAGCTCCAGCAGCTCGCGGACCCGCCCCGGCCGGGGCAACGCGTTGTGACGCACGTGGTGCTCGACGTCGAACTGCTTGTCCTCGGTCCAGACCCACTGGCCGAGCGTGCCCAGGGACCTGAACGGTCGCTTCTTGAACAGCGGCGACACGTCGGTCTCGTTGATGGCGGACTCGTAGATCTGGCGGGCGAAGTCGGGCGGGGCGTCCTGGGGAGGCTCGAACAGCTGCAGCCCCGCCACGTGCATCGGCTGGTTGCGGTTCTCCGCGAGCAGGAAGGCCAGGGACGGTGGGTCGATGGAGACGGCCACGGGAGCCTCCTCGGGTCGGCGGGTCTGGCCTCGATCCTCGCGCGTCGGGCGCTGCTTGGAAAGCCCGGATGGGGCCGGTCGTCGTACGGCGTCAGCCCGCGACGTACCCCTCGCGGGCACTCGGGTAGCGCGGCGCCCAGCCCGTCGTGTCACGGAGGCGCCGGTTGGAGGCCCGGATCGAGCGCGTCACCGCGGCGAAGTTCCGCCCGCCGAGCAGGGCGAGCCGCCCGGGCAGCCGAACCGCGGGGTGCTGCCTCACGGCGGCGCTGACGGCATCGGCGTACTCTCGTCGCGTCAGGGGCTGGTCGTCGACCACGTTGTAGACCCCCGCCGGGGCGTGGAGCGCGGCGACCACGGCCGAGCCGGCGTCGGCGACGTGGACGGAGGAGAGGTAGCCGGTGGGCGTGCCCAGCTGTATGCCGACCCGCCGCCGGGCCATGCCCGCCATCATCGAGCCCATGCTGGTGCCCGGCCCGTAGAACAGCCCGAACCGGAGCACCAGGCCGGCACCTCCCGCGTCGGAGAACCGCTCGACATTGCCCTCGGCCACCGGGCTCGACTCGACGATCGGGTAGACGTCGAGCGGGGTGGTCTCGTCGATCCATTCATCGCCTAGGTCCGGATAGGTCATCACGATCGACTCCTGCACCAGCCGCGGGACCCCGGCGGCCAGGGCGGCGTCGGTCACCGCCGTGGAGCCCTCGCGACGGATCCGGGCGTTGGCACGCCAGGACCGGCTCAGCCCGTACGTCGCCAGCGACGGGATCGCCGTGGCGAGGTTGCACACGGCGTCGTGGTCGCGGAAGGCCTCGGTGAGCGCGGCGGCGTCGAACAGGGAGACCTCGACCGGGTCGGCGCCGAGCCCGGCCAGGGTGCGCGCCTTCTCCGGGCTCCGCGCCAGACCGGTGACCCGGTGGCCCGCCGCCAGCAGCGCCGGCACGGCCCAGCGGCCCAGGACGCCGGTGGCGCCGGTGACGAACACCCTGGCCGGTCCCTCGGATTCGCCCATGACGGGGAGGCTACCGGTGTCTCATGCGAGCTCGCGCACCACCGAGTCGACCACCGCGACCAGGTCGCCGCCGGTCCGGTCGGCCACCCGTCGCTGCCGCTGGTAGGAGGCGCCCCGGCGCGGGATGGCCTCGACCAGGGCCAGTTCAGGTTCACAGCCCAGCCGCCGGGCCACCGGGACCAGTCGCTCCAGCAGGTCCGCGAGGTCGTCGAGCAGCAGCCGCTCGTGGGAGCGGTCGTCGATGATGATCCACGCGTCGAGGCCGTAGCGTGCCGCCCGCCACTTGTTCTCCTGCACGTGCCACGGCGGCAGAGTCGGGAGCACCTCCCCGCCGTCGAGCCGGTCGGCGAGGTCAACGACCAGGCAGTGGGTGAGGGCGACGAGCGCGCGCATCTCGTCGTACGTCGAGACGCCGTCGCAGATCCGTACCTCGACGGTGCCGAGCCGGGGTGCCGGTCGCACGTCCCAGCGGATCTCGTCGATCGCGTCGATCACCCCGGTGGTGAGCAGGTCGTCGACGTAGGCCTCGAACTGGGCCCAGGCCCCGAAGTGGAAGGGCAGCCCGGCCGTGGGCAGCTGCTGGAACATCATCGCGCGGTTGCTGGCGTAGCCGGTGTCCTGCCCGGCCCAGATGGGGGAGGAGGCCGAGAGCGCCTGCAGGTGCGGGAAGTGGTTGAGCATCGCCGACACGATCGGCATCACCTGCTCCCGGTGTACGCCGACATGGACGTGCACGCCCCAGATCAGCATCTGCCGGCCCCACCACTGGGTGCGGGCGATCAGCTCCTCGTAGCGGGGGCCGGGCGTGAGCAGCTGGCGCGACCAGGCCGCGAACGGGTGCGTGCCCGCGCTGTAGAGGTCCGTGCCGAGCTCGGCGGCGATCGGCCGGACCTGGTCGACGAGCCGGTGCAGGTCGGCCATCGCCTCCGCGGTGGTGCGGCAGATGCCGGTGGTGACCTCCAGGGAGTTGCGCAGCAGCTCGTGGTGCAGCCGGGGCTGGTCGCCGTACGCCGCGAGGTAGCGGTCGAACAGCTCCTGGGCGGCGTTGACCAGGTCGCGGCTGTCCCGGTCGACCAGCGCGAACTCCCACTCCACGCCGAGACTGGCAGGCTCCGGCGACTCCGCGAACGGGATGCCCATCCCCCGATCGTTCCACACCGAGCGGTTACTGAGGGGTCGTGGAACCCGAGGGGTCGGGGTAGAGCTGCTGGCCGTCGATCGTGCTCACCAGCGCGGTGCCGTCGTCCTGCAGCACCGCCTCGACGTCCACGGCGTCCGGGTCCGCGGCGTCGTCCGGCCCGACCGTCCTGCCCACCAGCCCGGCGAGCTCCTCGGCGTTGGTCTCGATGGTGCCGTCGCCGTCGAAGTCGGCCACGGCGGTGAGCGCCTGCTGTTCCGGGGTGCCGAGGTCGAGGACCAGCTCGCCCGAGTCGGTGTCGACGCAGTAGGTCGGGGCGGTCGGGTCGCTGCCGGAACAGATGGCCCAGGTGCCGGTCAGCGGCGTGGGCTGCGGCGTCGGTGGCGAGGTGGGCGGGTCGGCCGGTTGCGTCGGGCCGGAGGTCGGGTCCTGGGTGGGGGTCGGGGCGGAGGTCGGGTCCTGGGTCGGATCGGGGGGTGTGCTCGGTGACGGGGAGGCGGACGTGGTGGGTGTGGTGGTCGGGCGGGCAGTGCTCCCCTCACGGGCGGGGCGTGACATGGCCTTGTGATCCGGCCGGACGGCCCCGGCGTGCTGCGCCTGGCGATGGCGCGGTCCGGTGCGGTGGGGCCGGGATCCGGCGACGCGGTGGCGGGCCGGTCCGCCCGAACCGGTCGTCGCGGGTCCGCGGAGCGTGTGGGCCCGGTGCAGCGTGTGCGGCAGGCCCGGCACGATGAGGGGCTGCCCGATGGTCGGCGGACCGGCGGCCGCTGGGGTGCTGTCGGCGTACTCGGCGGCGAGCCGGAGGACCTGGCCGACGTAGCGGCGGGAGTGGTTGTAGCGGTAGACCGCTTGTGAGGTGTCGGAGGTCTCGTCCAGCCGGAGGTCACCCGAGCACAGGTAGACCGCGGCGGCCAGCGCGCTGTCGTTGATGTCCTGGGGGTTGCGGATGCCGTCGCCGTCGCCGTCCACCGCGATCACGCGCCAGGTCCCCGGCAGCAGCTGCATCGGTCCGACCGCGCGGTCCCAGCGCCGGTTGCCGTCGAGGGCACCCGCGTCGGTGTCGGGGACGGCGGACACGTGCCCGCGGCCGTCGAGCACCGGGCCGAGGACGGTAGGCCGGTCCACCCCGTTGCGGGTCAGCCGCGAGCCGCCGTAGCGGCCGTGGTCGGACTCCACCTTGCCGATCGCCGCGAGCAGCGTCCAGGAGAGCCGACACGAGGGGTCGGCACGGTGCATCACTGCAGCGGCGCGCTGGTAGGCCGACAGGGCCACGGTGGGGATGGTGCCGGGGGCGAGGCCGGCCCGTGCTCCGGGAGCGCCGTACGACGCGCGGAGGACCCGGCCGGCACGGCTGGGGGCGGCGAGGCCCATGGGCCGGGTGTGGGTCCTGGTGTGGATCTCGCGTCCCGCACGGGAGGCCGTGGCCAGCGTGCGGCCGTCGAGGTGCATGTCGCCCAGGTTGCCGGCAGTGACCGCGACGGCACCGCCCGCGGCGCACGTGGTCATCGTGATGACGGCGGCCGTCAGCCGCCGGGACCGTCTTCCTGCCATGCCGGTCCGCTCCCTTCCCGCTGCCGACCCTACGGGGTCCGGGCACCGGGCTGTAACCCCCCAATCCGGGGACGGGAGCGGCCGGGCCTCCTACTCGGTCGAGCCGGCGGGGACGGTGTTCTCCTCGGCCGCCGCGGTGTCGCCGTCGTTCCCGGCGACATCGTCCGAGCCCTGGTCCGCCTCGCTGCATGTGTCGGTGGCAGTCGCGGCGTCGGTGTCGGTGGCAGCCGCGGTGTCGGTGTCGGTGGCGGTGCACTGGGGGCTCGACCCCTCGTTCTGGTCGCCGCCCGTGGGGCTGGTGCCGGTGCCGGGCTGGGTGTCGCCGGTGCCGGGCTGGGTGCCGGTTCCGGTGCCGGGCTGGGTGCCGGTGCCGGGCTGGGTGTTGTCGCCGGAGGACCCGTTCTTGCCCCGGTCTCCATCCGCCTTGGACCCGCCGGCTTTGGACCCGCCGGCCTTGTGATCTGCCTGGTGGGAGGCGTGGTGATGCGCGGGCACGGTGCTGTGCTGGTCGCCGTCGTGGTGCGACGACTTCACGTGGTGGCCGCGCCGACCGGGCGAGGTGCTCCGGTCCGGCGCGGACGTGTGATGGGTGTGGGCGTGCCTGCCGGAGTGGTCCGGGCCCGAGGCGACGACGGCAGGGACGTGCTCCGGCTCGGCGTCGCCGACCCGCTGGATGGTCGAGGACAGGCCCGGTACGTGGTCCGGGGTGGCGACGCTGGTGGGGCGGTAGGTCCCGTCGCGGTAGTCGCGCTCGAGGCTGAGCACGAGGTCGACGTACTGCGGGGAGTGGTTGTACCGGTAGACCGCCCGGGCCGCGCCCGCGCGCTGGTCGAGCCGGTCACCGCCGGCGCACAGGTAGACCGCGGCCGCCAGGGAGCTGTCGTTGATGTCCTGGGGGTTGCGGACGCCGTCGCCGTCGCCGTCGACCTCGACGACGCGCCACGTGGACGGCAGGAACTGCATCGGTCCGACCGCGCGGTCCCAGCGCCGGTTGCCGTCGAGGGCACCCGCGTCGGTGTCGGAGATGGCGGAGAAGGAGCCGCGGCCGTCGAGCACCGGTCCGAGGACGGCGGGCCGGTCCACCCCGTGACGGTCGAGCCGGGAGCCGCCGTAGCGGCCGTGGTCGGACTCCACGCGGCCGATGGCCGCGAGCAGGGTCCAGCGGATCCGGCAGCGGGGGTCGGCGGCGTGCATGACCGCGGCCGCCCGCTGATAGGCGGACAGCGCGGGCACGGGGATGTCATCGGCCTTCGCGACGTGGATCCGCGCGAGCCGGTCGAGGTGGGCCGGCGTGGGGCTCGCGGACTCGATCCGGTCGCTGCCGGGCGAGTGCGCGGACGTCTTGACGGTCACGGGCGCGGCAGGCTGCCGGACGGGGGCGGGTGCCGACGGCGTGGCCCCGCCGTTCCATGGCAGCGGAGGGAGCTCCGCCCAGACCGGCGAGACCCCGAGCCCGCAGGCCGTGGTCAGCGCGACACCGCCGACCAGCAGTCCCTGTAATGCCTTCACGGCGCCCTCTCCTCCGTTGATTCCGGTGGCCAGACGATAAGGAGGCCGGGGTGGGTCGCGATGCCCAATTCGAGGTAATGACCAAAATTGATGAGGAGATCTGACGTTCTAGGGTGGACCGGTGACACGGACGGTGCGCGTGGAGATGCGCAAGTGGCCCGACTCGCCGCACTGGGAGTTCGAGGGCCCCTGGCTGGGCGCCGACGGTCATGGCCAGTGGATCGGCGTCCGCGAGGGCACCTGGCTCTCCCGACCCGGTGCCGGCTTCCATGCCACCGCCGACCACGTCGTGGTGATGCCGTACGAGGACTGGTGGAGCGCGGTCTTCTACGGGGTCGACCCCGCCCTCGACGCGGAGCGGCCGGTCGACGTCTACGTCGACGTCGCCACACCGCCGGTCTGGAGCGGTGACACGGTCCGCTGCATCGACCTCGATCTCGACGTCATCCGGGGGGTCACGGGCAGGGTGTGGGTCGACGACGAGGACGAGTTCGCCGCCCACCGGGTCGAGCTCGGGTACACCGACGACGTGGTCGAGCAGGCCGTGGCGAGCTGCCGCGAGGTGCTCGACCGGGTGGAGCGCGGTACGCCACCCTTCGACGCCGGCACCTCGGCGCGCTGGCTGGAGAAGCTGCGCGGGCTGTGAGCCGTCGGTGCGGGGCTACTGCGCCGCCTATTGGGGCAGCACCCGCTTGGCGGCGAGCGCGGCGACGTCCTGGTAGCGGGCACCGAGCAGCTTGCCGAACGTGTGCAGCGCGTGTGCGTCCAGGCCGACCAGGATCCGCGGCCGGTTGTGGCGCACCGCGCCCCAGATGATCTCCGCGGCCCGCTCGGGGGTCATGCGGGCCAGCTTCTGGTCGAACGTCGCGGCCAGCCGGTCGTGGTCCTCACCCTCGGTGGTGCGGCCGTGGCGGGCGATCCCGGTCTTGATGCCGCCGGGGTGCACGCAGGTCACGCCGACCGGGTGCCCCGCCAGCAGCATGTCCTCGCGCACCGCCTCGGTGTAGCCGCGCACGGCGTACTTCGAGGCGTTGTACGCCGCCTGGCCGGGCATGCTGACCAGGCCGAACAGGCTGGAGATGTTGACCAGGTGCCCGTCGCCGGAGGTGACCAGGTCGGGCAGGAACTCCTGGGTGCCGTGCACGACCCCCCAGAAGTTGATCCCCATGATCCAGTCCAGGCCCTCGTACGTGAGGTCGGTCGCCGGTCCGCTGTAGCTGACCCCGGCGTTGTTGACCACCACGTTGACCCGGCCGAAGTGCTCGCGCACCTCGCCGGCGTACCTGCCGAAGGCGGCGCGTTCGCTGACGTCGAGACGGTCGGTGCGCACCTCGCGGGCGCGGTCGCGTCCGAGCAGCTCCGCGGTCTCGGCGAGGCCCTCCTCGTCCCAGTCCGAGACCGCCAGCCGGGCACCCTCGCGCGCCGCCTGCCGGGCCAGCGCGCGTCCGATCCCGGACCCCGCGCCGGTGACCACGACCACCTTGTCGGCCAGTGTCCTCATGTCAGCTCCTCCCGGCGTGGGCGGTGAGCCGGTACGCCTGCGGGTCGAACCTACGCAGCAGCCGGCGGAAGGTGAAGGTCTGTCGCGGCCACAGCGTGGTGTTGCGGCCGTGCGCGTCGAGGTACCAGCTGGCGCAGCCGCCGGACTTCCAGACCGTGCGGTCCATCCGGCGGTGCAGGTCCCCGCTCCACGCGTCCTGGGCCTCGCGGGTCGGCTCCACCGAGGCCAGCTGCCGGTCGCGCACGGTGCGCAGCGCGTCGACGACGTAGGCGATCTGGGACTCGATGATGAACACCATGCTGGAGTGGCCCAGACCCGTGTTCGGGCCGACGATCTGGAACAGGTTGGGGAAGCCGTTGACCGTGGTGCCCTTGTACGCCGACTGGCCGGACTCGCGCCAGGAGTCGGCGAGGGTCTGGCCGTCGCGACCCTTGACGTGCTCGGCGATCGGCTGCTCGGTGGTGTGGAAGCCGGTCGCCACGATCAGCACGTCGACGTCGCGATGGGTGCCCTCACGCGTGACCACGCCGGTCGGGGTGACCTCGGCGATGCCGTCGGTCACCACCTCGACGTTGTCCCGGGCGAGCGCGGGGTAGTAGTCGTCGGAGATCAGGATCCGCTTGCAGCCGATGTCGAAGTGCGGGGTCACGGCCTCGCGCAGCTGCGGGTCGTCGATGCCGCGCCGGATGTTGTGGGTGGCGATCTGCTGGGCCACGGCTCCGATCGCGGGCCCGATGCCCGGGGTGCGGGTGAACATCGGCACCCGGGCCTCCAGGCCCCAGTAGATCGCCGTACGGTAGGCCCGCTGCAGGGGTGGGAACAGCCGGAAGCCCAGCCGCTCCGCGCCGGTGTAGGCACGGTCGTGCCGCGGCATCACCCAGGGTGCCGTGCGCTGGTAGAGGTCGAGGTGGGCCACCGTGCCGGCGATCGCCGGCGCCACCTGGATGGCCGACGCGCCGGTGCCGATCACCGCGACCCGCTTGCCGGAGAGGTCGACGTCGTGGTCCCAGCGGGCGGTGTGGAACAGCTCGCCGGTGAAGGAGTCGATGCCGTCGATGTCGGGCAGCCTCGGCTCCGAGAGTCCGCCTGCGGCGGAGACCAGCGCGTCGGCGCTGACCTCGCCCGCGGTGGTCGACACCCGCCACGCCTTGTCGGTGTCGTCCCAGGCGGCTCCGGTGACGTCGACCCCGAAGCGGAACCGGTCGAGCACGCCCGCACGCCGGGCCACGTCGCGCAGGTAGGCCTGGATCTCCGGCTGCGGGGAGAACGAGCGCGACCAGTCCGGGTTGAGGGCGAAGGAGAACGAGTAGAGCTGGGACGGTACGTCGCAGGCGGCACCGGGGTAGGTGTTGTCGCGCCAGGTGCCCCCGACATCGCCGCCCTTGTCGACCACGAGGAAGTCGGTCAGCCCGGCCTCGTCCATCCTGATCGCCGCGCCCAGCCCGCCGAAGCCCGCGCCGACGACCAGGGTGCCGACCCTCGCGGGCAGCCCGGAGGTTGCAGTGGTGGTGTCCATGGCACGAACCTACGGATGTTATTGAACCACCGTCAATAGCATTGTTGAACCAGATTCAGTAATCTGGGACACATGGCCGTATCGGATGGGCGCACGACCACGACCGGACGGGTCCGGATGGACCCCGCCAGCCGGCGGGAGCAGCTGCTCGACATCGGGCTGCGGCTGCTGGAGACCCGGCCCCTGGAGGAGCTGTCGATCGAGTTGCTGGCCGACCAGGCCGGCATCTCCCGCGGCCTGCTCTACCACTACTTCGGCAACAAGCAGGACTTCCACCTCGCGGTGGTACGTCGCGCCGCGGACGAGGTGATCGCGCTGACCGCGCCGCGCGACATCCCGGACCCGCTGGAACAGCTGGTCGCCTCGGTGGGCGCCTACGTCGACTACGTGGTCGACCACCTCGACGGCTACGTGTCCCTGGTCCGGGCCGCGGCCGCGGGCAACCAGTCGCTGCGTGCGGTCTACGACGACGCGCGGTCGGCGCTGATCGACCGGATCTTCGAGGCCACCGACCCGGAGCGGCTGGCGGACCTCGGCGTGCACGACACCCCCGCCGTACGACTGCTCGCGCGCTCCTGGGGAGCGCTGGTCGAGGACTCGGTGATCGCCTGGGCCCACGACCGCGCCGGGCTCTCCCGCGAGGACCTGCTCGACCGGCTGGTGGGCGCCCTGGTCAGCATGGTGGTCGACCTCTGACCGTGGCCGGCGGGCCGCGGGCCCGTCGCCGCTAGGCGGACTGCGGCGCGAGGCTGAACTGCACGCCGCCGTTCTCGTCGACGTGCGCGTCGAGCACCTGGCTCTCCAGGGTGCGGGCGGCGGACTCCTCGAGGAACACCCGTGCACCGTTGGACTCCACCACCTCGTCGCCCTCCTCGGGCGTCTCGGTGGGCACCACGTCGAGGGCCTGGGAGGCCTCCGTCTCCTGGCTGATCCGCAGGCCGGCATCCTCCCCGGTCTGGTCCACGATCTGCTTCACGACTGCGCTGGCGTTCTGGGTCAGGGTGAGCACGTCGGCTCCCTCCGGATCGGAAATGCCGTTCCCCCCAAGCCTGCGTGACCGGCTCGCCGTGTTCAACCGCCGAGGCCCCTCCCGGGCGTGTCGGGCGCCGGCGAGCCGCGTCCCGGCAACCCGGTGGCGGCCCACGGCCCGCAGGCCGCAGAATGGGCACGCTGTGCGCATCCAGTTCCCGCCCGACCTGCCGGTCTCGGCCCGTCGCGACGACATCGCGGAGGCGCTGGCCGGGCACCAGGTCGTGATCGTGGCCGGGGAGACCGGGTCGGGCAAGACCACCCAGCTGCCCAAGATCTGCCTGGCCATGGGTCGCGGCCAGGACGCCATGATCGGGCACACCCAGCCGCGCCGGATCGCGGCGCGCAGCGTGGCCACGCGGATCGCCGCCGAGCTCGACACCGAGCTCGGCGACCTGGTCGGCTACCAGGTCCGGTTCACCGACCGTACGTCGGAGCGCAGCCGGGTGAAGGTGATGACCGACGGCATCCTGCTCGCCGAGCTGCGGCGGGACCGGATGCTGAGCCGCTACGACACCGTCATCATCGACGAGGCCCACGAGCGCAGCCTCAACATCGACTTCCTGCTCGGCTACCTCAAGCGGCTGCTGCCCCGCAGGCCCGACCTGAAGGTGGTGGTCACCTCCGCGACGATCGAGACCGGTCGCTTCGCCGAGTACTTCGGCGACGCCCCGGTGGTCGAGGTCTCCGGCCGCACCTACCCGGTCGATGTCCGCTACCGGCCGCTTGCCGCCGAGCCGGGGGCGGCCGGGGGGACCGATGCCGAGGGCGAGGTGCTGGTCCGCGACCAGACCGAGGCGATCGACGCCGCGGTGGCCGAGCTGTGCACCGAGGGTCGCGGTGACATCCTCGTCTTCCTGCCGGGGGAGCGGGAGATCCGCGACGCCGCGGACGTGTTGGCCCGGCGCGCGGAGGTCGGGGAAGGCTTCGATGTGCTGCCGCTGTTCTCCCGGCTCTCGGCGGCCGAGCAGCACCGGATCTTCGAGCAGCACGCGCGCCGGCGGGTGGTGCTGGCCACGAACGTGGCCGAGACCTCCCTGACCGTGCCCGGGATCCGGTACGTCGTGGACACCGGGTTGGCCCGGATCAGCCGCTACTCGGCCCGCACCAAGGTGCAGCGGCTGCCGATCGAGCCGGTCAGCCAGGCCTCCGCGGACCAGCGGGCTGGCAGGTGCGGTCGTGTCGAGGCCGGGATCTGCATCCGGCTGTACGCCGAGGAGGACTACGGCGGCCGGCCGGAGTTCACCGACCCGGAGATCCTGCGCACCAACCTGGCCAGCGTGATCCTGCAGATGACCGCGCTCGGACTCGGCGACGTCGGCGGCTTCCCGTTCCTCGACCCGCCCGACCGCCGCAACATCCGGGCCGGCGTGCAGCTGCTGGAGGAGATCGGCGCGCTGCGCACCGGCGGCGCCGACCGGACAGGGCGCCGGGCAGCCGAACAGCGTCCCCGGCTGACCGGGACCGGCCGCAAGCTGGCGCGGCTGCCGCTCGACCCGCGGCTGGGCCGGATGGTGCTCGAGGCCGACCGGCTCGGGTGCCTGCGCGAGGTGCTCGTCGTCGTGGCGGCCCTGTCGATCCAGGACCCGCGGGAGCGGCCCGCGGACCAGCGGGCCGGGGCCGACCAGCTGCACGCCCGGTTCCGTGACCCGCGGTCGGACTTCATGGCCTGGCTGAACCTGTGGCAGTACCTGCGTGAGCAGCAGCGGTCGATGGGCTCGAGCGCGTTCCGGCGTACCTGCCGCCAGGAGCTCCTCAACCACCTGCGGGTGCGGGAGTGGCAGGAGCTGGAGCGGCAGCTGCGGCAGCTGGCCCGCGAGATCGGCCTGCACGTCTCCCCCCGCGGCAACGCCCGAGCCGAGCGAACCGGTACCACCGATGGCTACCACGAACCCAATCTGGACCACGTGCACGAGGCGCTGCTGTCCGGGCTGTTGTCGCACGTCGGGCTGCGCGACCGGGAGCGCCGCGACTACCTCGGCGCGCGCGGGACGAGGTTCGCGATCTTCCCGGGCTCCGGGCTGCACCGCAAGCAGCCCGACTTCGTGATGGCCGCCGAGCTGGTGGAGACCTCACGGCTGTGGGGGCGGCAGGTTGCCGCGGTCGACCCGGCCTGGGCCGAACGGCTGGGCAGCCACCTGGTCAAGCGCTCGCTGTCCGAGCCGCACTGGTCGGCGAAGCGGGCCGCCGCGATGGCCCGCGAACGCGTCACCCTGTACGGCGTACCGCTGGTCGCGGACCGGCTGGTCACCCTGGCCGGGAGCGACCCCGAGCTGGCACGCGAGCTGTTCATCCGCCACGCCCTGGTGTACGGCGAGTGGCACACCCGGCACCGCTTCCTCGACGTGAACCGGCGGCGGCTCGAGGAGGCCGAGGAGCTGGAGCACCGGGCCCGCCGCCGCGGGATCGTGGTCGACGAGCACACCCTGTTCGACTTCTACGACGCCCACATCCCCGACTCGGTGGTCTCCGGGGCGCACTTCGACAGCTGGTGGAAGCAGGAGCGTCGCGTCCGACCCGACCTGCTCACGTTCGACTCGGCGATGCTGGTGCGGGACCGGGACGACGTCGGCGCCGGGGACTTCCCCGACAGCTGGGTGGAGGGGGCGGTGTCCCTGCCGCTGAGCTACCACTTCGAGCCGGGCAGCGAGCAGGACGGGGTGACGGTCGAGGTGCCGCTGGCCACCCTGAACACCCTCACCGGGGCCGACTTCAGCTGGCAGGTTCCGGGCATGCGCGAGGAGCTCGTGGTCGCCCTGCTGCGGGGGCTGCCCAAGCAGCTGCGGGTCGCGTTCGTGCCGGTCCCCGACACCGCGCGCGCCTTCCTCCGCGAGGTGCCCCCGGGCGAGGAGCCGATCACCGAGGCCCTTGCGCGCCACCTGCGCGCCCGCACCGGGGTGCACGTGCCCGACGCGGCGTGGGACTGGGAGGCGGTGCCCGCGCACCTGCGCCCGACGTTCCGCATCGTCGACGGCTCCGGGGCCGAGGTGGCCCGCGGCAAGGACCTGGCCGTGCTGGAGCGGCCGCTGCGGACCGAGGTGGGAGAGGCCATCGGCGAGGCGGCCGCCGGGTCGGACCTGACCGCGACCGGGCAGACCGACTGGACCTTCGGCACCCTCCCGGAGCGGTTCGCCACCACCCGGTCCGGACACCAGGTCACCGGGTACCCCGCCCTGGTCGACGAGGGCGGCACCGTGGGGCTGCGGGTGGTGGGCGACCCCGCCCTCGCCGCGGCCCACCACCGCCACGGCGTACGACGGCTGCTGGTGATCACCCTCCCCTCACCGGTGCCGGAGATCCTGGCCGGCCTGGACAACGCCGGCAGGCTGGCCGCCGCCGGGGGACCGGACCCGACCGCCCGCGACCTGCTGGACGGCTGCGTGCTGGCTGCCGCGGACGAGCTGCTCGGGGACCGTCCGGTGCGCGACCGGCAGGCGTTCGGGGAGCTCGTCGAGCAAGCGGGGCCGGAGCTGCCCGGACGGACCGCGGAGTCCCTCCGCCGTGCGCTCGCGGGCCTCGACCGTTGGCGGCAGGTGGACCGGTTGCTGCAGGGCCGTGTCGACCTCCCCCTGCTCCCGGCGATGGCCGACATGCAGGGCCAGCTGGGCCGGCTGGTCCACCCCGGCTTCGTCGCCGACGCGGGGCCGGCCCTGCGCCACCTGCCGCGCTACCTCGCGGCCATGGCCCACCGGCACGAGCAGCTGCCGCGGGACCCCCGCCGCGACCGGCAACGGATGGACCTGGTGGTGCCGCTCCAGGAGGCCTGGCAGCACCGGATGGACGCGCTGCCCCAGGGCCAGCCGGCGCCGGAGCTGCTGGTGCGGGTGCGCTGGATGCTCGAGGAGTACCGCGTCTCGCTGTGGGCCCAGCACCTGGGCACTCCCGACAAGGTCTCCGACGCGCGGATCCGTAGGCTGCTGGGCCAGTAGGCCCTGCTGCCGCGCCGCACGCTGCGGTTCGGCGGCCGAAACGAGCCGTTGTCGGACCGTCGGACGACAATGAGCCCCATGAATCGACAGTTGCCCCTGGCGAACATCATCACCCTCGGCGTCTCCGACCTCGCGGGCGAGCGCGACTTCTACCGTCGGCTGGGCTGGCCGCTGGTCCTGGACACCGACGACTTCGTGGTGTTCGAGCTCCGCGGCGCGCTGCTGGCGTTGTTCGGTGCCGAGGACCTGGGCCGGGACGCCCACGCCACGCCGGAGCGCGGGAGCGGTGGCATCCGCAGCTCGATCATCATCGCCGTCGACCGGCCCGAGGACGTGGACGAGCTGGCGGGGCGTGCTCGTGCGGCCGGCGCGCGCGTCACGAAGGAACCCGTCGACGCGGAGTTCTTCGAGGGCCGGGACGCCTACTTCGCCGACCCGGAGGGCAACTTCTGGGAGGTTGCGTGGTCGGCCGGCGACAACCCGGTTGTCCTCGCCGCCCGCCGCGCCGCGGGCCAGTGACCGCCACTGCGGCGAGTGCCGCGACCGGTCCTGCGCGCACGTCGGCCGCAGAGTGGTGCGCCGGGCCGGGAGCGCCTCACGGCGCGTGGCCGCTCGCAGCGGCGTGTGTTGGGACCCGGGGCTGCCGCGGCCCGGCGCAGTCGCCACTGTAGGGGACGCGGCCAAGCCCGCGGGGCCGAACCCGCCGCCTCGTCAGCCGAGGGAGCCGGTCAGCTCCAGCTTGCCCGCGCGGGCCAGCTGCTCGGCCAGGGTCAGCAGCCGGGAGGCCATCAGGTCGCGGACGCGGGAGTGTTCCCCGCTGGCCCGTCCGGTGGCGGCCACGCGAGCGAACGCCGCCGCACGGAACAGCGTGTCGGCGAAGTCACCGGTGACCACGCCGGAGAGGACGGCGTCGACCATGGCACGGACCTCGTCGGGGCCGGGCGGCTCCTCGACGCCGGAGACCGCCTCGTCGACCGGCGCCCGCCGCCGGCCCTGCTCGAACTCCGCAGCCGCGCCGTGCGGGTCGGCGTAGACCCAGCTGCGCAGCAGGTACAGCCGCCAGAGTGCGCCCGCCAGCGAGTCGGCCGGCGAGCCCGACCACAGCTCCGCCAGGCTCTCCAGCCCCTCGGACTCGGCGAGGTGGACCACGCGGTCGACCAGCTCGGGGTCGGTCTCCGGGCCCGTACCGCGGACCAGCGCGGTCGCCGCTCGGTCGGCGGCCTCGCTGATCGTGGCCGGGTCGGCGCCCGCCTCGATCTTGTCGAAGTGCGCTGCACCGGGCAGGGAGGGGCGGTGGTGCCTGCGCTCGGTCATCCCCCAAGCCTAGGACGTGTCCGACGCCCGAGAGGGCACCGCGCGAGAGTCCGCCGGGGGCGCCCGCGGGTGGCAGTCAGGTGGTCTCCTCGGGCTGTTGGGGATGCAGGATCGCCTCGGCGACCACGGGTGCCACCAGCTCGATCTGCCAGGCCCGGGCGCCGAGCCCGGCCAGGGCGGCCGAGACACTCTCGGTCATCGAGTCCGCCCCGGGTGCCGGGGCCGTGGGAGGGGACCAGAGCACCCGCCGCAGCGAGTCGGGGGTCAGCAGGTTCTCGGCGGGCACCTCGAGCCGGTCGCACATCTCGGTGATGGCGGCCCGCGCCGTGTTCAGGCGGGCGGCCGCCTCCGGGTCCCGATCGGCCCAGACCCGGGCCGGGGGCGGCCCGTCGCTGCGTTCGCTGAGCGGGGGCAGCTCGGTGTCGGGCAGCTCCCGGGCGGTGTCGAGGGCCGCCATCCACTGCGCGGCGTACCGCTTGGCGCCGCGACCGTGGAAGCCCTCGGTGGCCAGCAGCGCCGAGCGGCTGCGGGGCATCGCGCGGGCGGCGGTGACCAGGGCGCTGTCGGGCATCAGCCGTCCGGGGGTCACGTCGCGATCGGCGGCAATCCGGTCGCGCGCCTGCCACAGCTCCCGGACCGCGGCGAGGCCACGTCGTCCACGGACGCGGTGGATGCCGGAGGTACGCCGCCAGGGGTTCAGCCGGGTGCGGGGCTCGAACCTGAGCAGGCTCGTGAACTCCTCGGCGGCCCAGCCCGCCTTGCCGGCCGCCGCGAGCTGCTCGGCCAGGGTCTCGCGCAGCTCGAGCAGCACCTCCACGTCGAGGGCGGCGTACTCCAGCCACGGGGCGGGCAGCGGTCGTCGGGACCAGTCCGCGGCGGAGTGTTCCTTGCGCATCGTCTGGCCGACGATCTGCTCGACCAGGGTCGCGAGCCCCACCCGGGGGTAGCCCAGCAGCCGCGCGGCGAGCTCGGTGTCGAAGATGGCGGTGGGCCGCAGCGCGACCTCGCGCAGACAGGGCAGGTCCTGGGTGGCGGCGTGCAGGATCCACTCCGCGTCGCCGAACGCCTCGTCGAGGATCCGCAGGTCCTCGAAGGGGAGCGGGTCGATCAGTGCGGTCCCGGCGCCCTCCCTGCGCAGCTGGATCAGGTAGGCCCGGGCCGAGTAGCGGTAGCCGGAGGCCCGCTCGGCGTCGAGGGCCACCGGCCCGGTGCCCTGCGCCACGCGGGAGGCAACCTGCCGCAGCCCTTCGGGCGTGTCGACCACGTCGGTGAGACCGTCGCGCAGCCTCAGCAGGGGGGCGGGCTCAGGGGCCGGAGCCTCGTCGGGGTCCGCGCCCAGCATCACTCCGGCCCGCGCTGGCCGCGCCGGCTGGGCAGAGTGGCGACTCCGTCGGGCACCGGGGGCAGCCCCGCCGCGGTGCACAGCAGCTCTCCCCACGCCTCGATGTGGGCCTCCAGCTCGCTGGTCGGCGTCCACGAGGCCCGCAGCTCCAGCTGTGCGGTGGCCGGCTCGTCGGCCATGCCGCCGAAGCTCTCCGAGGACACACTGGTGACCGTGCCGGACGGAGCGACGTACGTCGCGCCATGGGCCCCGAGGGCCTCGGTCAGCCAGGTCCAGCCCACCCCCGCGAGCAGCGGGTCAGTGACCTGCTCCGGGTCGATCTCGGCGCGTACGTAGGCCACGCACCGGAACGTGCCGCCCCATGCGTCGTTGCCCGCAGGATCGTGCAGCAGCACGATCCTGCCCGAGCCCAGCTCGGAGCCCTCGACCGTGACGTCGGCCGACAGCGCGGACGCGAACGGGGCGATCCGCTGCGGTGCCGGCATCTCCTCGACGAAGACCTCCGGGCGGAACCGCGCCGCGCGAACCTGCTCGACCGCACGTCGGAACTCCAGCGGCGGCAGCGGATGCCGGCTGTCCCGGTGACGCTCGGTCGGTGCGGGCATGGTCCTCACCCTAGGCCCGGGTGAGGACTCCGGTCCCCCGACGCGCCGCCCACCTGAGAAGATCGGGGGCATGCCCGCACAGCTCGCCGACTCGGCCTTCCTGCGTGCCGTCCGGCGCGAGCCGGTGCCGCACACCCCGGTGTGGTTCATGCGGCAGGCGGGCCGGTCGCTGCCGGAGTACCGGCGGCTCCGGGAGGGGATCGGCATGCTGGAGTCCTGCATGCGTGCGGACCTGGTGACCGAGATCACGATGCAGCCGGTCCGGCGGTACGGCGTGGACGCCGCCATCTTCTTCTCCGACATCGTGCTGCCGCTGAAGGCGGTCGGCGTCGACCTCGACATCGAGCCCGGCGTGGGCCCGGTCGTGGCCCGGCCCGTGCGCTCGCTCGCGGACGTGCAGGCGATCCCGGACCTGACCCCCGAGCACGTCCCGTACGTCACCGAGGCGGTGCGGTCCCTGGTGACCGAGCTGGGAGCCACGCCGCTGATCGGCTTCGCCGGTGCGCCGTTCACGGTCGCGTCGTACCTGGTCGAGGGCGGGCCCTCCCGCGACCACGCGCGCACGAAGGCCCTGATGCTGGGGGAGCCGCAGGTCTGGGACGCGCTGATGCGCAAGGTCGCCGGCATCGCGGCGGTGCACCTGGAGGTCCAGGTGGACGCGGGTGCGGCCGCGGTGCAGCTGTTCGACTCCTGGGCCGGCTCGCTCAGCCGGGAGGACTACCGGCGGTGGGTCATGCCGCACTCCGCCGCGGTGTTGCGCCGGATCGGTGGGCGCGGGGTTCCCCGGATCCACTTCGGGGTGGCGACGGGGGAGATCCTCGACCTGATGGGGTCGGCCGGTGCGGATGTGGTCGGGGTGGACTGGCGGGTGCCACTGGCGGACGGCGTACGACGGGCCGCGGCGGACGGCACCCCACGGGCGGTGCAGGGCAACCTCGACCCGGCGCTGGTGTTCGCGCCCACCGACGTGATGCTCGACCGGGCCGCGGCCGTGCTGCGCGCCGGCCGGGAGGCGCCGGGCCACGTGTTCAACCTGGGCCACGGCGTGATGCCGGCGACCGACCCCGACCAGCTCGCCCGGCTCACCGACTTCGTGCACGAGCACTCGGCGACCCATGCCTGACCGCATCGCGGTGGTCGGCGCGGGCATCGCCGGGCTGGTGGCGGCCCGCGAGCTGGTTGAGCGGCTGCCCGACGCCGAGGTCGTGGTCCTGGAGGGGGCCGACCGGATCGGCGGGAAGCTGCAGCGTGTCGAGGTCGGCGGAGTCAGCGTCGACGTCGGGGCCGAGGCGATGCTGAACCGTCGGCCCGAGGCGGTGGAGCTGGCCAGGTCCGTGGGCCTGGCCGACGACCTGGTCCACCCCGAGCCCGGGTCGGCCCAGCTGTGGAACCGCGGCCGGCTGGTGCCGCTGCCGCGCACGCTGATGGGCGTGCCCGGCGACGTGCACGCCCTCGGGGACGTGCTCTCGCACGCGGGCCGGGTGCGGGCTGCGCTGGAGCCGCGGCTGCCGGCCACGGAGCTGGGCGACGCCGACGTGAGCATCGGCAACCTGCTCGGGGAGCGCTTCGGCCGGGAGGTCGTGGACCGGCTCGTGGAGCCCCTGCTCGGGGGCGTGTACGCCGGGCACGCACGCGAGATCTCGGCCCGGGCCGCGTGCCCCCAGGTGGTAGCCCTGCTCGACCACGACCGCTCGCTGGCCCGGGCGGCCGCGCAGGTGCTCGACGGGCCGACCTCCGACGTCCCGGTCTTCGCCGGCATCCGCGGCGGCGTCGCCCGGCTCGCGGGTGCGGTGGCCAGGACGGTCACGGACTCCGGAGCGCGGGTCGAGACCCGGGCGACCGTGCGCGACCTGGCCCGCACCGAGGGCGGCTGGCACCTGGTCGTCGGGGAGACGCGTGCGCCGCGGGTGGTGGCCGCAGACGCGGTGGTGCTGGCCACGCCCGCCCGGCCCGCGGCCCGGCTGCTGTCCGACGTGGCGCCGTACGCCGCCCTCGAGCTGGCCCGGATCGAGTACGCCTCGATGGCCATCGTGACGCTCGCGTTCCCGGCGAGGGACTTCCCGACGGTGGCGGGTTCGGGCTTCCTGGTCCCGCCGGTGGACGGCCGGCGCATCAAGGCCGCCACGTTCTCGTTCTCGAAGTGGAACTGGGTGCGCCAGGCGGGCCGCGACGCCGACCCCGCCGATGTGGTGGTGCTGCGCTGCTCCCTGGGACGGCACCGCGAGGAGGCCTCCCTTCAGGTCGGCGACGAGGAGCTGGTCGAGGCCGCCGTGGCCGACCTCACCGACGCGATCGGTCTTTCGGTCGCACCGGTCGACAGCCACGTGCAGCGCTGGGGCGGCGCCCTGCCGCAGTACGCCGTGGGCCACCTCGACCGGGTGGCCGCGATCCGGGCCGGGCTGGCGGAGGTCCCCGGCCTGGCCGTGTGCGGGGCGGCGTACGAGGGCCTGGGCATCCCCGCCTGCATCGCCTCGGCACGTCGCGCCGTCGACAAGGTGGCCACCGACCTGACGCGGTAGTCCCTCACGTTTCTGTC
>JBOHDO010000071.1:0-7119 GCA_050699415.1 Marmoricola sp. | reverse complement strand
CATCCGGGCCCGGATCGGCGCGCACCTGGGCGTGGACGGCCTCGCGCAGCAGGCCCGCCAGCAGCCACGGCTGCTCGGCGAACACCGGTGAGCCGGGGTCGCTGTTGACGCACCGGAGGGCATACTCACGGCACCAGTCGGCGTACGCGGCGCCGAGCCGCGGGTCGACCTCGGCGAGCCGACCACCGACATTGCTGCCGTCGGTCTCGAGGGTGGCCACTGCCTGCGGGCTGGCGGCGATCCGGCGGGCGAGCCCTGCCAGCGCTCGGGCAGGCTCCGACGATCTCACCGAGGTGCCGGCGAGCAGCGTCAGCGCCTCGGCCTCGTCCCATCCCAGCAGCTCCCGGCACGCCTGCACCAGCTCGTAGGGCGGGACCGTGTACAGCGGGATCAGGTGGAAGTGGTGGCGCAGGGCTTCGTGCGCAGTGTCGACGACCCGGCCGAGGTGGGCCTCCAGCTCCCGGTCGTCCAGGGCCGGGAGGTCGATCGCGTGCAGCCGATCGGCGGCCGCCTGCTGCTCGGGCTGCCAGCGCCTCTCCCAGGTTGCGGCGAGCTCGGCGAACACCTCCGGGCGCACCATCCGCCGAGCGGTGTCCATCCGGCTTCGCAGCGGTGGCGCGACCCGAGCGAGCAGGCCGAGGACCCACCACGGCGGAGGTGCTCCGTCGCGGCCACCGGGTGCCACCGGCCGGACGTAGGCCTCCCCACCGACACAGCGGGTCTCCATCCTGTCGAGCAGCCCGCCCCACGACGCCAGCATCGATGACAGGCCCTCGGCAACCCACGGCCCGGCCAGCGAGGCACCGAAGGCACTGAACGGTTCCGGGTAGTGGTCGACGTCCTTGAACCAGGTGCCCGGACCGAGGTCCGCGGCCGGCGGCCGGGGCAGCGCAGTGATGGGCCGAGCCTGCACGACCACCAGCCGGCCGCCCGCCATCGCCCACTCGACGTCGACCGGGCCGCCGAGGACGGCCTGCACGCGCAGCGCGAGCTCGGCGACGGCCTGTGCCTGCCCGGCCGCGAGCGCCCGGTGCACGGCTCGTACGGCGGTGGCCTCCCCGCCGCGCACCACCCACTCGTCGGGTTGCTCGGCACCGCTGACCAGGGTGTCGGCGAGCCCGGGCACCGCGGAGACCAGCACCGCGTCGAGCGCCCCCGTGACCGGGTTGGCCGAGAACGCGACCCCGGCCACGTCGGCGTCGACCTGGCGCTGCACGAGCACGGCGACTCCCGGCGGGCGGTCGCCGGCGGGCCGGTAGGCGCGCACCCGCTCGCCGTACGCCGAGGCCCAGCAGCATCGCACCGCGTCACGCAGGGCCGGCAGGCCGCGCACCCCGAGCACGCTGTCGTACTGTCCGGCGTACGACGCGTCCGGAAGGTCCTCGGCGGCCGCAGACGAGCGCACTGCCAGCACCGCGTCGCCGAAGTGGGCGGCGATCCCGGCGATGGCCACCTCGACGTCGTCGGGCAGCGGTACGGCGGGCAGCTGCTCCGGGGTCTGCCCGGGGACGAGGGCCGCAAGCGCCGCCCGGGCTGCCGTGGCGGTGAGGACCAGGCCTTCGGGGACGGCGACGCCCGCCCGGGTGAGCACGCCGAGCGTCGCCGCCTTCACCCCGGCCTCCCCGCGATCCTCGTGGCCCAGCACATGCAGCGCCACCACGTGGCGCGTGCGGTCGCGCGTCGGCATGCCTGCTCCCTCCGATCGAGGACGACTCTGCGCGTCATCGTCGCCGCCGCCGCGGTGCACCGGTATCCGCACGATGACGTAATCCTCGCGACCGGCTACATCGACGGTTGCTCGTCGAGGAGGCCGGAGTCGGCCAGGTAGCGGGTGAGCGCGGTCCGGGAGCTCAGCTCCAGCTTGGTGTAGATCCGGTCCAGATGAGTGCTGACGGTGCGTGGGCTGATGAACAGGGCGGTGGCAACCTCGGCGTTGGACCGGCCGGTCGCGACCAGCCGCGCCACCTCCAGCTCGCGTGCGCTGAGCAGGCTCCCGGTCTCCCGGTGTGCCCGGCCCCGGGACGGGGTCACGCCCTGCGAACGGAGCAGCGCCCTGGCCTGCTCGGCCTCCCGGGGAGCACCGAGGCGCTCGAAGACGGCCAGCGCCCGGCGGCCCTCCTCGATCCGGCGCGAGCCGTCAGTGTCCGCGCGGGCCCCCGCCAGCGCGGCCCGCGCCGCGTGGAACGGCAGCCCGAGCCGACCCAAGCCGTCCGACGCCGCCCAGAGCAGCTTCGCGCCGGTGCCGGCCCGACCGGCCGCCACATCGGCGAGCCCATCGACCCAGTCCGCCAGCACGGCGGGGGCGGCGGTGGCGCACGACCGGGTCCCCCGGAGCCGGGAGCCGATCCGGCGCGCGGAGTCGAGATCGGCGCACCGGATCGAGGCCTCGGCCAGGGCTGCCAGCCCGAGCAGCGGCAGCCAGCCGCTGGTCAGGTCCTCGAGCACGGGCCGCTGGGCGAGCGCGGCCTCCGGGTCGTCGGCGACGAGGGAGAGCTCCGCCTCGGCCAGCGCGACGATCGTGAAGACGTTGTGGTCGGCGTGCAGGTCCGCGCCCGCAGTCACGTGTGCCTGTGCCAGCGCCTCCCGGGCGGCGTCCAGCCGTCCGTGCCAGGCCAGGACCCAGCAGCGCATCGCGAGCAGGGACACGCTTCCCCGCCGCTCGCCCGTCTGTCGTACCGCGGCCACCAGCTCGCTGCTGGCCCGCAGCGCCGCGTCCCACTCCCCCGCCAGCAGGTCGCAGACCACGAGCCGTCCGCGGGGCCAGCCGGCCAGGCTCAGGCTGCCGAGCCCGCCGGCAAGCTCCAGGCTGGCCCGGCTGTGCTCACGGAGGCCGGCAAGGTCGAGCTGGGCGGCCGCGACGACCGAGAGCTGGTCGTGCGCACGCAGCACCAGCAACGGCTCGTGGCTGGCGACCGCGGCCGCCAGGGCGCGGTGGTCCTGCTCGGCGGCGGCGACGTACTCGGTCTCGGCGTAGCTCAGTGCCCCCTCGGCGAGGTGCGCCCGGGCGGTGATGGACGGCTCGCCGAGCTCGCGGGCGAGCGTGCGGAGCCGGGCGGCCGCAGCGCGCACGGCATCGACGTCGCCCAGTCGCACCCCGGTGACGACCCGGGTGTGCAGCAGCCAGGCGTGCTCGCTGCCGGGCTCCAGGCCGTCGAGGGTCCGCTCGGCGGCGTCGAGCCGGTCGCGTGCTGCTGCCACGTCCCCCTGCGTCCAGGCCAGCATCGCCAGCTCCCGCTGGGCGCGGGCGGTCCCCAGGCCGTCACCGCGCTCGGCGTGCAGGCCGGCGGCTTCCGACCACGCTGCCGAGGCCCGGTCCGTGTCGCCGAGCCGCTGCCACGCACTGCCGAGGTCGGCGAGGACGGCTGGCAGGCTCGTGGATCGCTCGCCCACCCGGGCAAGGTCGGCGGCGACTGACAGGTACCGGACCGCGGCCTCGCTCAGGCCGAGCTGCTCGGCGCGGGCGGCGCCGGCTCGCAGCCGGGCGAACGCCTCGTCGGGCGGGACGAGTGCGCCGGCGGCGAGCACGTGCTCGGCGACGCGGAGGCAGTTCCCGGGCGTCGGAGGCAGCGCTCCGGCAAGCGCCGCGTGAGCGCGCTGGGTCGCGGCCGGCGACAGGTCCGCGAGCAGCGTCTCCCGCAGCAGCCCGTGTGCCAGGGTGCAGCCCTCCGTCGGGCCGGCCGCGAGCAGGCCGCGGTCGTAGAGCCGGTCCAGCGCGTCGAGGACCCGGTCGCGCGGGGCGTCGACGGCACGCAGCAGCACGTCGGTGTCCGCCTCACCGGCGACCGCCAGGGTCCGCAGCAGCGAACGCTCGTCGCCGCCGGCTCCGGCGAGTCGGACCCGGAGCTGCGCCTGCACCCCTGTCGGCAGGGGCAGCTCGGCGTCGGGTCGCAGGCCCAGCACGCCGTCGTGGGTCTGCAGTGTCGAGCTCTCGGTCAGGGTCCGCGCGACAGCGTGGACGAGCAGCGGCCTCCCGGCACACCGCTCGGCGACCAGCTCGCTGAGACGCCCGTCGACGGGCGAGCCGAGCAGATCACCGACCAGCTCGGCCCCTGCCGTGGCCGTCAGCGGCTCGACCGGCATCGCCTCGAACCACGACTCCCTCCCGGCAAGGTCGGCCACGAGCGCGTCGACGCCGTCTGCCCCCGGCTCCCCCGACCGGGCCGTGCACACCAACAGCATGGGCTGTTCCGTGGCCTCGGTCAGCAGCTGGCGCAGCACGGCCGTGGTACCCGCGTCGGCAGCGTGCACGTCGTCGACCAGCAGTGCCAGCAGGCGCTCCCGGGCGAGCCGGGCCACCAGCCGGACGAAGCCCTCGGTCAGCCGCGCACGCTCCAGTGCGGGGTCACCCAATGGCAGGGCCGGAGCCAGCCCCAGGCCCGCGATCAGCAGGCCCAGCTGCGGCAGGTCGCCAGCGAGCCGACGGCGCCGTTCCTCGTCCATGGCGCGCAGCGGCCCTCCGAACGCCTGCACCATCGGCGCGAAGGCGACGTCTCGGGCCACGGTGTCGCAGCGGCCGGCGAACGTCGCGAAACCGGTCGCCTCGGCGGTGCGCAAGGCCTCCTGCGCCAACCGGGTCTTGCCGACGCCGGGCAGGCCCCGCAGCATGAGGACGCCCGGGTCGCCACCGGCGACACGAGCAACGGCGGCCCGGACCCGCGCGAGTTCGGTGTCGCGGCCGACCAGGGGCCCGGGACCATCGTGGCCCGCGTCCCATCGCCGCCTGCTCGCTACACGCACCAGGTCCCCACGCGATCCATCTCGGCTCCATCATGCGCGCAGAACGCTCGACCGGCAGCCGAATGCGCAGGTCGGCACCGTCCGAAGTACGGCGGACGACGGATACCGGTCGCGTCACCCCGGTGCGACTCTCGCCCAGACAGGCCGCGACAGCGGGTTACGGCCGGAGAAGAAGGAGATCACCGTGTCCACGCTTTCTCGCACCGGCGCAGCCTGCCTGCTGCTGGGCCCCCTCGCCGGTCTTGCGTCAGTCCTCGTCGCGCGCACGGAGTCGCTGAGGCCCGCTGACCTGGCCGCGGCCTTCACCGCGCATCCCGGAGCCACCCACCTCGGCTACGGGATCAACGCGGTGGCGACCGTCCTGATGGCCGCCGGCCTGATCTGGGTCGCCTGGCGGGCCCATGACCGCTCGCCGCGCCTCGCCGTGACCGGCGCGGTCCTCGGCATGCTCGGCCTGTTCTCGATCATGATGGACGACGCGGTCCACCTCGCCGGATCCCTCGTCGTCAGCGGCCTGACCCCCGCCCAGGCGACCCCCATCCTGCACCGGCTGACCTCCGGCGGAATCGTGACCGCCGGCGTCCTGTCCGAGCTCGTCGACATCGGAGTGATCCTGCTGGCCGTCGCGGTGTCCCGGATCGGCGTTCCGCGGTGGGCCTGTGCCGTCATGGCAACGGGCGCCGTCGTCGAAGGGGTCGGGTTCTCCGCCGGCAGCCAGTACCTGGCGGCAGTCGGGTTCGCACTGACCTTCGCCGGCATCGCCGTGGTGGTGCGTACGTCGCTGGTCGCCGCTCCCGGGAACCTGACTGCGCCCATCGCGACCCAGAGCGCCTGACGCGACCACACCTCGGCGGCACCCGGCCGGGACTCCGTGGGCCCGGCTTCGATGAACCAGCCGAGGTCTGGACACGCCGTCCGGGATGCCGGGCCCGCCGGGGTCGTGGTCCCGGCGGGCCCGCGGGGTTCCTGCGGTCAACCGAAGCCCCGCAAGGTCGCGACGTCGACCTGCGCCATACTGCTCCAGGTGCATGGGGCACAAACCCGTCCGGAAGTCCGGGCGCAGTTCGAACCAGAGTCCCCGTGTCCCGGGCCCCTAGCTCAACTGGCAGAGCAGCGGACTTTTAATCCGCGGGTTGTGGGTTCGAGTCCCACGGGGCCCACTGGCGAAACCCGGTCGCGTTCGACCACTCAGACCAGCTCCCCGCGCTTCCTGCCCAGGTAGGCGCGCTCCGCGGTGTTCCGGGTGGCGGCGATCGCGGCGTCGTACGCCTCCTTCGCCTCGGCGCTCCGGCCGAGCCTGCGCAGCAGGTCGGCACGGGTGGCGTGCCACGCGTGGTAGCTCGCGAGCGGCAGCCGGTCGACCAGAGCGAGGCCGACAGTCGGGCCGTCCAGCTCCGCGATCGCGACCGCGCGGTTGAGTGCGACGATCGGCGACGGGTCCAGCCGGGTGAGCTGGTCGTAGAGCGTGACGATCTGCGACCAGTCCGTGTCCTGCGCCGTGGTGGCGTCGGTGTGGACGGCGTTGATCGCGGCGAGCACCTGGTAGCGGCCGGGTCGGTTGATCGCCAGGCACTCGCGGACCAGGTCGTGACCCTCGGCGATCAGCGAGCGGTCCCAGCCTGCGCGGTCCTGCTCGCCGAGCGGGACCAGCTGACCATTGCGCACGCGAGCCTCACGCCGGGCCTCGATGAGCACCAGCAGCCCGAGCAGACCGACCACCTCCGGCTCATCGGGGAGCAGCCGACGGAGGATCCGCGTCAGCCGGATCGCCTCGCCCGTGAGCTCGGCCCGGACCGGGTCGCCATCGCCGGTGGCGAGATAGCCCTCGTTGAAGACGAGGAACAGCACCGTCATCACGGCGCCGAGCCGCGCGGGGAGGTCGGCGGTCCCGGGCACCCGGTAGGGCACCTTCGCGGCCGCGATCTTCTTCTTCGCCCGGGTGATTCGCTGCGCCATCGTGGTCTCGGGCACGACAAACGCCTGCGCGATCTCGGGAACGGTCAGCCCACCGAGGAGGCGAAGCGTCAGCGCGATCCGCGCCTCCGGTGCGAGGGCAGGGTGGCAACACGTGAAGAGCAGCCGCAACCGGTCGTCCTCGACCGGTCCGGTGGGCTCGTGGGGTGTGTCGTCGTCGACCATGAAGGCCGCCTGCTGCTTGGCGTCGCGCTGCTTCTCGCGGCGGATCCGGTCGATCGCGCGGCGGCCCGCGGTGGTGGTGAGCCAGCCGCCCGGGTTGGGAGGTACGCCGGAATCCGGCCACTTCTCCAGCGCAACCACGAGCGCCTCGCCCGCCGCCTCCTCGGCGATGTCTATGTCACCGAAGCGGCGGACGAGCGAGGCGATCAGGCGGCCGTACTCCTCGCGGAAGACCCGCTCGACGGC
>JBOHDO010000070.1:0-6313 GCA_050699415.1 Marmoricola sp. | reverse complement strand
GCCGGCCCGCTGCTGGCCGCGGCCGCCGAGCTGGCCGGGGGGCGCTGGCGCGGCCCGGTGGTGGTCGGCGGCAACGCCGACGCCCGGGACGAAGCAGTCACCCTGCTCCGGGACGCCGGCCTGCCGGTGGCCGCCGCCGACAACGTGCTGCCCCGGATCGGCGTGCTCGCGCCGGAGTCCGCCCGCCGCGCGATCCGGGAGACG
Organism: Marmoricola sp.; assembly: GCA_050699415.1. Lineage (GTDB taxonomy): Bacteria > Actinomycetota > Actinomycetes > Propionibacteriales > Nocardioidaceae > Marmoricola. The sequence goes on along the minus strand of JBOHDO010000070.1, from coordinate 6,109 downwards.
TTCCTCGCCCACGTGATCGGCGGCAAGCAGCTCAGCGCCGACCCGGAGTTCGCCCGGATGGTGCGCGGCGCCACCCCGGACGTGGTGCTGACCGGGGTGGAGCTGCTTGCGGACGCGGCCGGGCTGCCGCGGGGCCTGGTGGTGGTCGACGTCGGAGGTGCCACCACCGACGTGCACTCGGTGGTCCGGATGGACGCCGAGACCGCCGAGCTGCGTCGCGACGTGGTGGCGGTGACCCCGGTGACGCGCACCGTGGAGGGGGACCTGGGCATGCGGTGGAGCGCGGCGGCCACGGCGCGGAGCGCGGTCGAGGCCGGCCTCGCGGACCCGGCCCTGGTCGCGGAGGGGGAACGACGGACCGCCGATCCGGGCCTGCTCCCCGGCAGCGATGCCGACCGGCGGGTCGACGACCGGCTCGCCACCGCCGCGGTCACGCTCGCCGTACGTCGGCACGCGGGCCGCGCCACCGTGGTGCTGTCCCCGGAGGGCCGCGTGGTCGAGCGCAGCGGGGTGGACCTGCGCGAGGTCGACCTGCTGGTCGGGTCCGGTGGCGTGCTGCGCGCGGCCGGGAGCAACCGGGCCGGGCGGATCCTGGCCGGTGCCACCGGCGGGAGCCCCGACGGGTGGCAGCAGCCGCGGGCACCGGAGCTGCTGGTCGACCGGCACCACGTCCTCGCCGCCGTCGGCCTGCTCGCCGCGGAGCGTCCCGGGACGGCCGCCCGGCTGGCCCGGTCGCTGCTGGCCTGATCGGTCAGGCGTGGTCAGGCGCGACGCGCGCGGAAGGTGAACCAGTCGCGGTCGTCGTACACCGCGACGACCGGGTCGGCGAACCCGGCCGTGGCCAGCCTTCGGGGCAGCCCGTCCGGGTCCACCGGGTTGAAGACGTCGCCCTCGTGGAACTCCCGCCGCGGTCCGGTGTCCATGCTGTCCGAGCCGACCAGGACCCCGCCCGGCCGCAGCACCCGGTACGCCTCGGCGAGGATCGCGTCCTGTGTCTCGGCGGTCGGCACGTGGTGCAGCATCGTGCAGCACACCGCGGCGCTGAACGACGACGCCGGCAGCGGCAGCCGGGAGGCGTCGGCCCGCAGCACCCTCACCTGCGGGTACATCGGCGCCAGCCGGGCGGCGAGCCCGGCGTCGAGCTCGACCGAGGTCACCCGGCCGTCGAGCGCAGACAGCAGGGCAGTGACCGGTCCGTACCCGGGACCGATCTCGAGGATCCGGTCCCCGAGGCCCGCGTCGCCCAGCGCCCGGGGCATGACCGTATCGCGCATGTGCTCGGCCCACTCCTCGGACGAGCACACCGCCGCGTGGTTCCCGTTCAAGCAGCGTCCTCCGTCCGTGCCGGCCGGGGCCGACGCTACCCGGTGCGCAGGGATCCCGCCCGTTCCGCGCGTACTCGACCAATCCCGTGGCCGTGCTGGATAGCCTGACGCGGTGGGGAAGTCATCCGGCCGGTCGGCGTGGCCGGCTCGTTGGCGCGACCGTCGTACGGCGCGGCGCGCGGCGCGCGCCCAGCAGCGACGTACGGCGCAGCAGGAGGTCCGGCAGCACAGCGAGGACCGGGACCGCCGCGAGCGCGAGTCCGAGGACCGGATCGAGGCCCGGCTGAGCGAGCGGCTCGGCCAGCAGTGGGCGGAGTTCCACGCCGCTCGACAGCAGCAGGAGCCGGTGATCGAGGGAGGCCGTTCCAACTTCGCACCTGCCCGGGTGCCGTTCGGCGTCGACCTGGCCGCCCAGTGGGCCTGGCGGTTCATCGTGATCGCGGTGGCCGGCGGGATGATCCTGTGGACGCTGCGCTTCTTCGGCGTGGTGATGTTCCCGCTGGTGGTGGCCCTGCTCATCACCGCCCTGGCCGCCCCGGCGGTGGCCCTGTTGCAGAAGGTGATGCCGCGCAAGCTGGCGGCCCTGATCGTGGTGGTGCTGGGCCTGTGCGTGGTCGGCCTGCTGCTGACCTTCGTCGGCCAGCAGGTCAGCCAGGGCGTCGACAACCTGTCGCACCAGGTGGTCAGCGGCGTCGAGGAGATCCGCCGGTGGCTGCAGACGGGCCCGCTGCACGTCAGCAACTCCCAGGTCAACCACTGGCTGCAGGGCATCCAGGGCCAGATCAACGACCAGGCCCGGCACCTGGCCAGCCGGCTCGGCGAGGTCAGCAGCACGATCACCCACATCGTCGTGGGCTTCGTGATCGTGCTGTTCGGCTCGTACTTCTTCCTCGCCGACGGCAACGTGATCTGGGCCTGGCTGGTCCGGTTGTTCCCCCGTGCCGCCCGGCTCAGCGTGGACTCCTCGGGCCGCATCGCCTGGCGGTCGGTCACCCAGTTCGTCCGGGCCACCGTGCTGGTCGCCGCCGCAGATGCCCTGGGCATCTCGATCGTCGCCGCGGTGCTCGGGCTGCCGTTCGTGGGAGCGATCGGGGTGCTGGTCTTCCTCGGCGCGTTCGTCCCCCTGGTCGGCGCGACCGTCTCAGGTGCGGTGGCGGTGCTGGTGGCGCTGGTCGCCAAGGGCCCGGTGGTGGCGCTGATCATGCTTGCCGGGGTGGTCGCGGTGAACCAGCTCGAGGCGCACGTGCTGCAGCCGTTCGTCACCGGACGGTTCGTCTCGGTGCACCCGTTGGCCGTGATCGTGGTGATCGCGATGGGAGTGATCACCGCAGGGGTCGCCGGGGCGATCATCGCCGTACCCCTGGTCGCAGCGCTGAACGCGGTGGTGCTCCACCTCGCGGACAGGTCGGCCGACGAGGCGCGCGACGGACCCGCGAACGGACGGGCCGAACGCGACCAGGCCCCGGAACCGGCCCGGCGGCGGGGTTCCCGCCGTCCCGGCGACGGCGAGCCGGAGCCGGCTGGGGAGTGAGCACGTCCTGGGCCGGGCACGGGCCGGCGATCTCCTACTGTGGCGACATGAGCTTCCGGAGACAGCGCCCGAGGATTCGCACCGGCGGTGTCACTGCCGCGCTCGCGGGAGGCATCGATGAGTGAGGTGGTCCCGCGGGTGACCCTCGACGACGTCACCCGCGCCGCAGAGCTGCTCACCGGGGTGGCGATCCGGACTCCGCTGGAGGAGTCGCGGTGGCTCTCGTCCGCCGTCGGTGGGCCGGTACGGCTGAAGTGCGAGAACCTGCAGCGCACCGGTTCGTTCAAGATCCGCGGTGCCTACGTGCGGATGTCCCGGCTGTCCCCCGAGGAGCGGGCACGCGGCGTGGTGGCGGCCTCCGCCGGCAACCACGCCCAGGGGGTCGCGCTCGCCGCGCGGATGCTGGGGATCAAGGCGACCGTGTTCATGCCGGAGGGGGCGCCCATCCCCAAGCTCAACGCCACCCGTGCGTACGGCGCGGAGGTGCTGTTCCGGGGCGCGGTGATCGACGAGGCCCTGACCGCGGCCCTGGAGCACGCCGACCGCACCGGCGCGGTGCTGATCCACCCCTACGACCACCCCGACATCGTGGCCGGGCAGGGGACCTGCGGGCTGGAGCTGGTGCAGCAGGACCCCGACCTCGCCACGGTCCTGGTCCCGACCGGTGGGGGCGGGCTCGTCGCCGGCATGGCGACCGCGATCAAGGCCCAGCACCCCGGCGTCAAGGTCATCGGGGTGCAGGCCGAGCAGGCCGCGGCGTACCCGGGCTCACTGGCGGAGGGCCACCCGGTGGCCCTGCAGGCGATGAACACCATGGCCGACGGCATCGCGGTGGGCCGGCCGGGCGAGGTCCCGTTCGCGGCGATCCGTTCGTTCGTCGACGACGTGGTCACGGTCTCGGAGGAGTCGATCTCGCAGGCGCTGGTGCTGCTGCTCGAGCGGGCGAAGATGGTCGTGGAGCCCGCCGGCGCGGTGGCCGTCGCCGCGGTGCTCGACCACCCCGAGGCGTTCCCAACGCCCAGCGTGGCGGTGCTGTCGGGCGGCAACGTCGACCCGCTGCTGCTCGGCAAGCTGATCCGGCACGGCATGGCCTCGGCCGGCCGGTACCTCAACCTGCACGTGACCGTGCCGGACCGGCCCGGCGGGCTCGCACGACTGCTGACCCAGCTCGCCGACGCCGGTGCCAACGTGCTCGAGGTGGTCCACCAGCGCACCTCCACGACGCTGTCGCTCGACGAGGTGGAGGTGGCGCTGCAGCTGGAGACACGCGGCACCGACCACGCCGACGTCGTGGTGCGCCGGCTCGCGGAGCACGGCTACCGGGTGGCCTACGGCTGACTTCCCGGCCGCCAGGTCGACGCCTCCCTCGCTCGCACCACGAACGAGCAAGCTCGTTCGGGCACTCGCTCAGTCGACGTAGGGGATCGCGCCGGTGATCTCGACCTTCAGGGTGTTGCCGTTCGGGGCCCGGTAGGACACCACGTCCCCGACCCGGGCACCGTTGATGGCCAGGCCCAGGGGCGACTGCGGGGAGTACACCTGGATGTCGTCATCGGCCATCTCGCGGGCGCCGAGCAGGAAGGTCTCGGCCTCGTCGTCGCCGTCGAAGCGGTAGCTGACCCTCATCCCGGGCTCGACCACGCCGTCGTCGGCGGGCTCGCCCACCTGGGCACGCCCGAGCATGTCCTGCAGCTGGGCGACCCGGCCGTCGATCTTGCCCAGCTCCTCGCGGGCCGCGTGGTAACCGCCGTTCTCCTTCAGGTCGCCCTCGTCGCGGGCGTCGCTGACCTTCTTGACCACCTCGGACCGCCCCGGACCGCGCAGATGCTCCAGCTCCTCGGCCAGCTCGTCGTACTTGGCCTGGGTCAGCCAGATGGGCGTGCCTGGGTTGGTCTGCGTCATGACTCGATCTCCTGGTCGAAGGGTCACAAGATGGGCTCGTACACCGTCTTACTCGAGCAAGTGGGACAGGATATCAACCCACGGGTGGGGGGCCGAATCGTTTCGGCAACCCCGACCGGCCTCTCAGTCGGGACGCTGCTGGCCCGGCGCCGTGCAGCCGATGAGCACCACCGCGGTCGGGGGTCGCTCGGTGCGCACGGTCCGGGTGAGGGTGAACCGGGTCCCCCGGTCGTGGGGCACCCGGAAGTGCAGCTCGCCGACGACGCTGTGGTCCAGCGCCTGGGCCTGTACCAGGCAGGTCGCCCGGACACCGGGGTCGCTGAGCTGGATCTGGATCCGGGCGGTCGAGGTGTGCGAGCCGGTGCGGAAGCTGATCAGCGCGGAGGTGACCTCGCGGTGGGACTGTCCCCAGACCGCCCACACCAGCCAGCCGAGCCCGGCGAGGGCGAGCACCACCGCCATGACGACCGGCCACCGGCGGCGGGTGTGGCCGTACCGGGCCCTCAGGAAATCGCTGGTCTCGCCCACAGGGCGCCATCCTAGGATGGCGGTCATGCTGCGCCTGATGCACGTGCACGCACACCCCGACGACGAGTCGAGCAAGGGCGCGGCGTCGACCGCCAAGTACGTCGCCGAGGGGGTCGACGTACACGTGGTCACCTGCACCGGCGGGGAGCGTGGCTCGGTGCTGAACCCGAAGATGGACCGCCCGGACGTGTGGGCCAACATCACCGAGATCCGGCGCGAGGAGATGGCTCGCGCCCGTGACATCCTCGGTGTCACCCAGGACTGGCTGGGCTTCGTCGACTCGGGTTGGCCCGAGGGCGACCCGCCGCCGCCGTTGCCCGACGGCTGCTTCGCTGCGCTTCCGGTGGAGCAGGCGGCGGAGCCGCTGGTCCGGCTGGTCCGGTCGCTTCGTCCGCAGGTGATGACGACGTACGACGAGAAGGGTGGCTACCCCCACCCCGACCACGTGATGTGCCACCGGGTGGCCGTCGCCGCGTTCGAGGCCGCCGGGGACCCGGACCGCTACCCCGGGGCGGGGGAGCCGTGGCAGCCGTCGAAGCTGTACTACCAGCACAGCCTCAACCGCCCCCGCACCCAGGCGCTGCACGACGCCATCTTGGCCCACGGGCTGGAGTCGCCGTACACCGAACGGCTGCAGAAGTGGAAGCCCGACCCCGAGCACGACGCCCGCATCACCACGCGGGTGCCCTGCGCGGACTACTTCGGGGTGCGTGACCAGGCCCTGCTCGCGCACGCCACCCAGATCGACCCCGACGGCCACTGGTTCGCGATCCCGCGGGAGATCCAGGAGAAGGTCTGGCCGCACGAGGACTTCGAGCTCGCC
>JBOHDO010000069.1:0-3079 GCA_050699415.1 Marmoricola sp. | reverse complement strand
ACCTCGAGGTGATGCTGCAGGCCAGCCGGCAGCTGACCTACCGCGCGGCGGCCCTGAAGGACGGCGGGGCACCCGCGAAGGAGTTCAAGCACGCGGCCGCGATCGCGAAGCTCTACGCGACCGAGTCGGCGGTGACCGCGACCCGGATCGCCACCCAGGTCTTCGGTGGCTACGGCTTCATGGAGGAGTACCCGGTGACCCGCTTCTACCGCGACGCCAAGGTGCTCGAGATCGGGGAGGGAACCTCCGAGGTGCAGCGGATGCTGATCTCCCGCGGGCTCGGGCTCCCGGTCGAGTAGCCGCACGGGAGCGGGCCGTGGTGCCGCGGTTTCAGGGTCCCGGTCGGTAACGTGCGCCTCATGGCACAACGGGTGCGGCGCCTCGCACAGGAGGGCGCGAAGTTCACCGCGGTCAACGCGGTGGCGACCCTGCTCGCCCTGCTGGTGTTCAACGTGCTCACCCACGGGATCGGCGGGTGGTTCGCCGGATCCATGCACGCCCTGCCCGAGCTGTCCTACCTGATCGCGAACTGCCTCGGCATGGTGGTCAGCTACCTCGGTACCCGGCACTACGTGTTCAAGCACCGCAAGCCGATGGGTCCCGCGGCCGGCGCGGTGAACTACGCCGTGGTCAACCTGGCGTCGTTCATCATCCCGATGGCCTGCCTGGGCGTCTCCCGGCACATCCTCCACCTCGACGACGCGCTCTCGGACAACATCTCCGGCAACGTCGTGGGCTCGCTGGCCGGTGCGGTCTTCCGGTTCTGGGCCTTCCGGCGGTTCGTGTTCCGGGCCGAGAGCACCCCCGCGATCCAGCACCCGCAGCACGCCCGGGGCTGGTGGGGAGGCTCAGCCACTCCAGAAGTCGGTCCAGCAGAACCCGAGCTCGTCGAGCATCAGCCGCAGCAGCGGGACGCTGACCCCGACCACATTGTGCGGATCACCGGTCACCCCTGACACGAACGCTCCGCCGAGGCCGTCGATCGTGAAGGCGCCGGCCACCTCCAGGGGCTCCCCGGAGGCGACGTACGCCGCGATCTCGTCGTCGGAGACCGCGGCGAAGCGCACCTGGGTGCGGGCCCCCCGCGCCAGCCACACCTCCCGGTGGGTGTCGATCACGCAGTGCCCGGTGTGCAGCACCCCGGCCTTCCCGCGCATCTGCTTCCACCGCGCGGTCGCCTCGGCGGCGTCGGCGGGCTTGCCGAGCACCTCCCCGTCGAGCTCGAGCACCGAGTCGCAGCCGATCACCAGCGAGCGCGGGTTGTCGGCCGCCACCGCGACCGCCTTGAGCTGGGCCAGCCTGAGCGCGTAGGGCGAGGGCTCGTCGAGCTCGACGGTGCTCTCGTCGACGCCGCTGACCACGACCTCCGGGCTCAGCCCGGCCTCGCGCAGGGTCTTCAGGCGCGCGGGTGAACGCGAGGCCAGGATCAGGCGGGGGAGTGGCTGGGACATGCGCGTCACCCTACTGACGCGAGCAGCCGCTCGAGCACCACGGCGACCCCGTCGGCCTCGTTGCCCGCGGTGACCTCGTCGGCGCAGGCCAGGGACTCCGGTGCCGCGTTCGCCACCGCGACGCCGTGGCCGGCCCACGCGAGCATCTCGGCGTCGTTGGGCGCGTCGCCGAAGGCGAGCACCTTCGCCTGCTCGATGCCCAGGTGGTCGCAGAGTCGCGCCAGCCCCCGCGCCTTGCTCACCCCGCGGGGCAGCACCTCGACGAACGGCGCGCCGGAGTGGGTGACCTGGAAGCCGTCCATGCCCAGGCCCCCGATCATGTCGAGCAGGGTGTCCCTGTCCAGCTCGGCATGGCGGGCAACCAGCTTGACGCTGGGATGCGCGAGGACATCGGTGAGCGGGTGCGCCCCCATCGTGGCCGGGTCCCGCTTGTGGTCGGAGAAGGTGGCCATCGCGGCGTAGCCCGGCTCGGCGAGGAAGACCTCGCCCCGCTGCCTGACGCTCGCGAAAACCAGGCCGGGGACCTTCTGCCGCAGCGACGCGGCGAGCCGCCGCTGGACCTCGACCTCCAGGTGCTCCTCGAAGAGCAGCTCCCGGGAGCCCAGGTGCAGGCACAGGGCGCCGTTCGCGCACAGTGCCCATCCGGTGAACCCGGCCTCGGCCGCTGTCGTGGCCAGCCCCATCGGCTGCCTCGCGGTGACGGGGACGACGGTGACACCGGAGGCCCGGACGCGGTCGAGCGCTGTCCGGGTCCGCTGGCTGACGGAGAGGTCGTCGCGCAGCAGCGTGCCGTCCAGGTCGGTGGCGACCAGGCCCACCGGCCCGGCCTCGGTCAACGCGGCAGTCCGCTGCCGCGCCAGGCGCCGCGGCCGTGGGGGTACGTCGGGGTCAGCATCCGCCGCGGCGAGGCCCAGCGGCTCCGCGGCAGGGCCTCGGGCTTGGCCGGCGCCCCGGAGGCCGCCAGCACGGCGACGATCGCGGCGATCTCCTCGGGGGTGGCCGACGGAGTGAGCACGCGAAGGACGGGCTCTTCCGGTTGCCCGGTCATGTGTCTCCTCCCGCAGCCGAGATCGTCGGCGAAGCCGCCCGTGACCGCAACCACCAAGGCGGTCTTGACCCCAGCGAGCCAGTCACAGCGGGATGTTCCCGTGCTTCTTGGGCGGCAGGGTCTCGCGCTTGGTCGCCAGCAGGCGCAGCGCCCTAACGACCTCGGCGCGCGTCTCGTGGGGGTGGATCACGCCGTCGACGTAGCCGCGCTCGGCCGCGATGTAGGGGTTGGCGAGGTGGTCCTCGTACTCCGCGATGCGCTCGGCGCGCAGCGCCTCCGGGTCCTCCGCCGCGGCGAGGTCCTTGCGGTAGAGGATGTTGACCGCGCCCTGGGCGCCCATCACCGCGATCTGCGCGGTCGGCCAGGCCAGGTTCACGTCGGCGCCGAGGTGCTTGGACCCCATCACGTCGTACGCGCCGCCGTAGGCCTTGCGGGTGATCACCGTGACCTTCGGGACGGTGGCCTCGGCGTAGGCGAAGATCAGCTTGGCGCCGTGCCGGATGATCCCGCCCCACTCCTGGTCCGTGCCGGGTAGGAAACCGGGCACGTCGACGAACGTCAGCACCGGTACGTTGAAGGC
>JBOHDO010000068.1:0-15902 GCA_050699415.1 Marmoricola sp. | reverse complement strand
TGCGCAGGCAGACCGTGCGGGCCACCGTCTCGGGATCACCCGGTGGCCCCTCGGCCGCCAGCGTCCCGGGAACAGGCCCGTCGAACCCGCGACCCGCACTCGACCGACCGCGGCCGTTGCGCCCTGTTGCCACCAGCCCGGCCTACATGTCGACCGGGATGGGCACCTCGGACGGTTCGGCGAGGACCGGGCCGATGCCCAGCTTCTCCTTGATCTTCTTCTCCAGCTCGTCGGTCAGCTCGGGGTTGTCGCGCAGGAAGTTGCGCGCGTTCTCCTTGCCCTGGCCGAGCTGGTCGCCTTCGTAGGTGTACCAGGCACCGGACTTGCGGACGAACCCGTGCTCGACGCCGAGGTCGATCAGGCTGCCCTCGCGGCTGATCCCCTGGTTGTACAGCAGGTCGAACTCGGCCTGGCGGAACGGCGGCGCCATCTTGTTCTTGACCACCTTGACCCGGACCCGGTTGCCGACCGCCTCCTGGCCGTCCTTCAGCGTCTCGATGCGGCGGACGTCGAGCCGGATCGACGCATAGAACTTCAGCGCCTTACCGCCCGAGGTGGTCTCCGGCGAGCCGAAGAACACGCCGACCTTCTCGCGCAGTTGGTTGATGAAGATCATGGTGGTGCCGGCCTGGCTCAGCGCACCGGTGAGCTTGCGCAGCGCCTGCGACATCAGCCGGGCCTGCAGGCCGACGTGGCTGTCGCCCATCTCGCCCTCGATCTCGGCCCGCGGCACCAGGGCGGCGACCGAGTCGATCACGATCAGGTCCAGCGCGCCGGACCGGGTGAGCATGTCGGCGATCTCCAGGGCCTGCTCCCCGGAGTCGGGCTGGGAGACCAGCAGCGCATCGGTGTCCACGCCGAGGGCCCGTGCGTAATCCGGGTCGAGGGCGTGCTCGGCGTCGATGAACGCCACGATGCCGCCGGCCGCCTGGGCGTTGGCGACCGCGTGCAGCGCCACGGTCGTCTTCCCGCTGCTCTCGGGACCGTAGATCTCCACCACCCGGCCACGCGGCAGACCACCGAGCCCGAGCGCGATGTCGAGGGCGATCGAGCCGGACGGGATCACCTCGAGCGGGGCCCGGGTCTCGTCGCCGAGCCGCATCACCGAACCCTTGCCGAACTGCTTGTCGATGTTGGCGAGTGCGGCGTCGAGCGCCTTCTCCTTGTTGCTGATGTCGGCTCCAGCGGCCATGTCGGTCCCTCTCGTGCTGCGGGTGTCGTCGTTCTCGACGCTAGGGCCGGCCACCGACAACCGCGAGGACCCCACTCCGGGCCTGTGGAAGGACGGCTGCTCGACCCCGTTCCTGTCCCGTCACGGTAGTACGAACACCTGTTCGATCAACGCCCCGGTCCGGCGTGTCGCCCGGGAATCGCCCAGCCGCTGCCCGGCGGGCTGTCTCAGCGCTCCCGGGCCGGCAGCTCCAGGGCCGCCCAGACCGCCCGCCACACCGTCTTGGGGGTCTCCCCCGCCGCCAGCGCCTCCTGGACCGTGCGGCCGTCGAGCTCGCGCAGCACGTGCTGCTCCGCCCACGACCGGGCGTACGCAGGTCCGAGCGCCTGGTCCATCCGCACCCAGAACTCGGTGTGCCGCATCGTCGCCCTCCTCGCTGGTGCTCGCCCTCCGGGTGCTCCATGGTGCCCCACCACCCCAGCCGGTCGGTCGGCCACCGGGCAGGATGGCGGGCAGGATGGCGGGCAGGATGGCGGGCATGGACGCGTCCGTCAGCCCGGCCACCCACGTCGACCTGGGGTCGATCGCGGCGATCTACGACCACGAGGTGACGCACTCGATCGCCACGTTCGACACCGAGCCACAGGGCGCGATGCCGTGGCGCGAGCGGCTCGACGCCGGCCCCGGGAACCACCTGCTGGTCGCCCGGCACGACGCCCGGGTGGTCGGGTTCGCCTACTCCGGGCCGTTCCGGTCGCGGCCGGCGTACCGGCACACCCGGGAGACCTCGGTCTACCTCGCCGCCGGTGCGCGCGGCCACGGCCTGGGCCGCAGCCTGTACGCCGACCTGCTGGACCGGCTCGACGCCGACGGCATCCACCGCGTCCTCGCGGTGATCGCACTGCCCAACGACGCCAGCCGGGCCCTGCACGTCGCCTGCGGCTTCACCCGTTGTGCACTGCTCACCGAGGTGGGCCGCAAGTTCGGTCGCTGGGTCGACGTCAGCCTGTGGGAGCGCGCGCTGCCCTGACCCGTGTCACGCTCCCGTCGGGTGCGCTCAGCTGCTGGTCTCGGCACCTGCGCGCCAGCGCGCCCTGTCCGCCTCGGAGATCTCGACGGGGCCCTGGCCATGCTGGGTGACCCGGACCTGGTTGCCGAACGGGTCGCGGATCGCGCAGTCGACTCCGTAGAACTGCTCGGTCGGCTCCTGGGTGAACTCCACACCCTTGCCGGAGAGCTCCTCGAAGGTCTTGCGACAGTCGTCGGTGGTGAGGACGCAGGCCAGGCCGAGCGCCCCCTTGGTGAGCAGGTCGCGCACCTGGCCGGCAACCTCTTCGCTGAGCGCCGGCGGGCCGGGAACCTCGAGGAGGAGGTGTCGCTCGGGGTCGCTCGGCAGGGCGATGGTCAGCCAGCGCATGAACCCCATGTCGACGTCGTTGGTGACCTCGAAGCCGAGCTTGCCCACGTAGAAGTCGAGCGCCTCGTCCTGGTCGAGGACGGGGACCGCGGTGATCGTGATGGCGTTGAACATGCGGCAACCCTAGGCGTCGGCCGGGATGGCCGCTTCTCCGAAACTGCTCGATCCCGCAGCCACGGGGGCGAGTGCAGCCGGTCGCGTCCAGAAGCGCACGATGCAGTCAGGGGCCGGCAGCGGCCGGCTGGACGCGCGGTACGTCGACGGCGACTGCCCCACCACCGCCTTGAACGTCCGGCTGAAGGTCCCGGTGCTGGCGAACCCCACTGCCGGGCCGACCTCGGTGATGCTCCACGTGGACTCGCGCAGCAGCGCCATCGCCCGCTCGGCGCGCCGGCGCTGGAGGTAGCGGTGCGGCGGCTCGCCGAAGCTGGCCCTGAACTCCCGGGTGAAGTGTGCCGGAGACATCAGCGCGACCCGGGCGAGCGCCGGCACGTCCAGGGGCTCGGCGAAATACCGGTCGATCGCGTCCCGAGCGCGGAGCAGCCGGCGGTTGGCGTCCTCGGTCGCGGACATCCTCATCCGCCGAGGATAGGACCGACTCCCGGGTGAGCGCTCGCGACGCCGGCCGGGAGAGGTCGCCCGACCTCCTACTGCCGGAGCTGGTTGACCAGGTGGTGCACGTCACGGGGGTCATCGAGGCGCTACCCGACCACCGCGGCCAGGAAGCCCTCGGGGTCGGCGAGGCTCAGCCGCAGCACGCGCAGCGAGACCGGGATTCCGAGCACGTAGCCGCGGCCCCGGGGCTCGATCTGCAGCCGCACCATGCCCGTCCCGGTCGTGTTGACCAGCCAGCGCCCCGCCCAGCCGTGTGCGCCGTACCCGGAGATCCGGCCGTGGTCGGGCCCCGCCGACCGCATCGAGCTGCGTGGTACGTCGCCCCGGAACGCGGCGCCCAACCGCACCCTCACCTCGGTGTCGTCCACCTCGACGTACCGGCCGCCGACCGGCGCGAGCCCGATGGCCAGCACGGCACCCATGGCCGGGCTGACCGGCGCGAACTCGAAGCGCTGCACCCTTCGGACGCTACCGGGGAGCGGAACGGCCCACCGCTCCGCTCCCCGGCGCTGCCGTCACCGCAGCGGCACCAGACCGTGGCGCAGGTCCGACGGCATGTGCGGCCGCTGCTCCTGGGGTGCCATCTGGTTGGCGCCCGGGTCCGGCTGGGGAACCGGCGGGCACTGCACGTCGGAGGTGTCGCCCGGCTTGCGCGGGTCGAGCTTGCCGCTCGCGAGGTAGTCGGCGATCCGGTCGTCGGTGCAGGCGACTCCGGACAGCGACCCGGCGTGCGTGGTGCCATCGACCCCCTCGATCAGCCGCGACTGCCCGAAGATCGAGCGTGCCTTCAGGGCCCCGCTGAACGGCGTGGCCGCGTCGTGCGTCTCGGCGATCATCAGGATCGGCGGGACGCCACGGTCCCGGACACGGACCGGGTGCGACGGGCGCGCGCCCCAGGTCAGGCAGGGCGCGTTGTACCAGGCGTTGGCCCAGGTCTCGAACGGCGCCTGTCCGTACATCCGCCAGTTGTCCAGCCGCTGCTTCGGCCAGCTCGGCCACCGGGTGTCGGTGCACTGCACGGCCAGGTAGTTGGCGTAGGTGTTGTCCGAGCCGGGACCCGCGCCGTTCGCGGCGTCGTACGCGCTGAGCATCGGCGCCCAGTTGTCGTCGTTGATCGCCGCCGAGAACGCCTGGGCGAGGTCCTCCCAGCCGTAGACGTAGTAGCCCGCGGAGAGGAAGGCGTCGGTCCACTCGTCGGGTCCGAGCTTGCCGCCGGCCTCCGGCTGTGCCTCGAGCTGCTTCAGCTTCGCGTAGTACAGCCCCTGGACGGCGGAGGCGGTGGTGCCGAGGTGGTAGACGTCGTCGTGCTTGGCGATCCAGGCGAAGTACCGGGTCATGTTGGCGTCGAAGGCCTTGTCCTGGTCGAGGTTCGCCTGGTACCAGACCTTGGTCGGGTTGACCACGCCGTCCCAGACCATGCGGCGTACGTGGCTGGGGAAGAGCGTGGCGTAGACCTGGCCGAGGTAGGTGCCGTAGGAGAAGCCGTAGTAGTTGATCTGCTTCTCACCGAGCGCCTTGCGGATCATGTCCACGTCCATCGCCCAGGTCGTCGACTTCGTGTGGTCGAGCAGCCGGCCGCCGACCTTGTCGCACTTCCTCGCGTAGCCGGCCGCCTTGTGCAGCCAGAAGCTCTCGAGCTTGTGGGTGGTGGGCACGTAGTTCGGCCGGTCGTAGCCGAAGTAGCTCCCGTCGCAGCTCAGGTTGGGCTTGCTCTCGCCGACGCCGCGCGGGTCGAACCCGATCCAGTCGTAGTCCGCGCCGACGTTGTTCGGGATGGCCGGGCCGAGGATCGAGTAGATCAGTCCCGACCCGCCGGGGCCGCCCGGGTTGACCAGCATGACGCCCTGGTCGTTGTCGGACTTGTGCTCGACCCGCGAGATCGCGAGCTTGACCTTCTTTCCGTGCGGGTGGGCGTAGTCCAGCGGCACGGTGACCATGGCGCACTGGGCCCCGGCCGACTGCAGCCGGGGTACGTCGCAGGTGCCCCAGTCCAGCGTCGGCGGGGTGTAGTGACGGGCACCGTGCAGCTCCCGCTGCAACGCGCTTGCGTGGTGGTGGTGGTGCCGGGCGGGCTGTGGGCTCGCGTCGGCGGTGGTCATCGTGCCGCCGAGCGCACAGGCGAGCGCTGACGCCGCGGTGACGGCGACCAGTTTTCTCATGGGTGTCCCCTCTCGTGTCCGGGCCAGGTCGTGACCCGGATTCACACGTTCACCAATCCGGGGTGCCGGCGCAAGGACGCCGGACCGGCGTGTCGCGTCGTGAGGCGCCGCGTCAGGCGCGCAGCAGCGTGTCCAGCCGGCGTACGACGACCCAGAGGCCGGCCAGGCCGAACAGCACCAGGTAGGCCACCGACACCAGCGCCTCGGGACCGACGGTGCCGGTGATCAGCTCGCGCATCAGCACCACGCCCCGGTACAGCGGCGTGATCTCGACGAGCCACTGCACCCCGGTCGGGAACGCGCTCAGCGGGAAGAACGTGGCGGAGAACAGGAACAGCGGCAGCGTGCCGAGCGTGATGTAGTCGAAGTCCTGCCACGAGCGCATGAACGTGGTCAGCGCCATCGCGACGCCGCCGAACGCCAGCCCGATCAGCAGCGCGGCCGGCAGCGCGAGCACCGCCCACCACGAGTGCACCAGCCCCATCGCGGCCATGATCGCCAGGAACGCCCCGGAGTAGATGCCGCCGCGCAGCAGCGACCAGGTCAGCTCCCCGCGGGCGACGTCGCGGGTGGTCATCGGGGTGGCCAGCCACTGCTCGAAGAGCTTGTCGAACTTCAGGTGGTGGTAGAAGTTGAACGTCGAGTCGAACAGCGCGCCGTTCATCGCCGAGGCAGCCAGCATCCCGGGCGCGACGAACTCGGCGTACGGCACGTGGTGGCCGCCGAACTCGAAGCCCGGGATCAGCTTGCCCACCCCGATGCCGATCGAGAACAGGTAGAACAGCGGCTCCAGGAAGCCGGTGAGGAACGCGATCCACGAGCGCCGGAAGACCAGGTACTTCCGGTGCAGGATCCGCGTGGTGGCGAAGACGGCGGTGCTCATGTGATCAGCCGTTTCTGCAGCCGCCACACCGCCAGCCAGGTGCCGGCGCCCAGCAGCACGACCATGTAGGCCAGGTGGTACGCGATGGCAACCCCGTCGAAGTGGTCCAGGGTGAGCATCCGGGTCACGTCCACGCCCTGCCACAGCGGGGTGACCCGGGCCAGCCACTCCAGCGCCGGCCCGAGGTTGCCGATCGGGAAGAACGCGCCGGAGAACAGGAACAACGGGATCATCCCGATCCGGAACAGCAGGGTCAGCCCGTCCTCCTGCTTCAGCGAGGCGGTGAACGCGAAGATCGGCGCGGCGAACGCGACGCCGAGCAGCAGCTGCACGAAGAACGCCACCACCACCCCCCACCACGTGGTGTAGACCCCGAAGGGGATCAGCACCAGCAGGAACACCGCGGTCACCGTGGCCACCCGGAACAGCACGAACCCGAGCTGCGCGACCACGACGTCGCGGACCTCCAGGGGGCTCGCGATCATCGAGAAGTAGAACTTGTGCCACTTGACCCCGTCCATCACCGGCCAGGTGACCTCCATGAAGACCGTGGTCATCACCTGCGCGCAGATCATGCCGGGAGCGACGAAGTCGACGTACGACGCGGCTCCGTCCAGGCGGGCGGGTGGCACGTGCACGAAGCCGCCGAGCAGCAGGCCCATCGCCACCATCTCGAGCAGCGGCGTGAGGAACGAGCTGAACACCGTGCCCCGCCAGGTCCGCCGGTAGACGGTCAGCCAGTAGTCGAACAGCCGCAGCGGCCGGGTGGCGGGACTCCCCGCCCTGGGCGGTGCACCGCGAACCGCGGGGGTCGCCGACTCGCCCTGACCAGTCATGGACCACTCATCTGGTCGGACCACTGCCTCGACCCGAGACCCGGCTGGACCACATCAATCCACCAGCGTCCGGCCGGTCAGCCGCAGGAACACGTCCTCGAGGCTGGAGCGGCGCACCAGCGAGGTCACCGGCTCCAGGCCACGCTCACGCACCTCGACGATGGCCCGCTCGCCGTCATCGGCGTACAGCAGCAGCCGGTCGGGCAGCACCTCGACCCGCTCGGCCAGGTCCTCGACCTTGGGCGCGATCTGCTCGTGCTCGCCGAGGCCGAACCGCAGCTCGGCCACCTCGCGGGTGGAGTAGCGCCGGATCAGCTCCCACGGCGCTCCCTCGGCCACGATCTCGCCCTTGTCCATGACCACCAGCCGGTCGCACAGCTGCTCGGCCTCGTCCATGTAGTGCGTGGTGAGCACCAGGGTGACGCCCTGCTGCCTGAGCCGGAACAGCCGGTCCCAGACCACGTGCCGGGCCTGCGGGTCCAGGCCGGTGGTGGGCTCGTCGAGCAGCAGTACGTCGGGCCGGTTGACCAGCGACCGGGCGATGGTCAGCCGTCGCTTCATGCCGCCGGAGAGGTCGTCGACCTTCGACCTCGCCCGGTCGCCGAGCTGGACGAAGTCGAGCAGCTCGGCGGTGCGGCGACGCACCTCCGCGCGCGGGATCCCGAAGTAGCGCCCGTAGATGTAGAGGTTGTCCCAGACGTTGAGCTCGATGTCGAGGGTGTCCTCCTGCGGGCACACCCCGATGCACGCGCGGATGGCCGGGCCGTCCGTGGCCGGGTCCATGCCGAGGATCCGCAGCGTGCCCGCAGTCACCGGGGACACCGCGGCGATCATCCGCATCGTCGAGGACTTGCCCGCACCGTTGGGTCCGAGGAAGCCGAACGCCTCGCCGCGGCGTACGTCGACGTCGATGCCCCGCACCGCCTCGAAGCGGCCCCCGTCCCTGGTGGGGAAGGACTTCCACAACCCGGATGCGTGGATCAGGGCCGAGGAGTCGTGCGGGGGCGGGACCACGCCGCCGAGGGTATCCGCCGGCACGGACACGGATCATCCGGTTATTCGAAGCCCGCCACCTGCCCGGTCCTCCCCGGGCCCGTCAGCACGGCCCTAACCATCGGCGCCGACGCCCGTTGAACCCTCTCGTGAGAGTCCGGGTGCCGGCCGTGTTGTTCGCGCTGGTCGCGCTGGTCGTGCTGGCCTGCTCGGGCCTGGCCGGTACGAGGCCGGCCCGGGCGGACACTCCCCCGGTGCCGATCCCCTCCGACCCGCGGGACGCTTCGGTGCTGCCGTTCACCGGCAATCCGGCCACGCCGCGCCCGCTCGGCAACGTGCCGGTGCCCCGCAATCCGTTCCTGGCGCCGGGCCGGCGGAGCAGCATCCACGACGACGCCTACCAGTCCGACGCCTACGCCCGGCCGGGCCCGCTGGGACGGCACCCGACCGTCCGCAGCACCCTGTTCGCGGCGGAGTGCGCCTCGGTGACGTTCGACAGCCACGGCCGGATCGTCACGGTGTGCCCGTCGCTGACCGGGGCCACGCTGCGCATGCTCGACCCGACCACCCTGGCCACGATCGCGTCGTACCGGCTGCCGGCCCGCCGCGGGCTGCCCTCGTTCAACGACTTCTCCGGCGGCGGCTACTTCTACCTCGACAACCACGACCGCGCCGTGGTGACCACGTTCACCGACCACCTGCTCGTCCTGGCCGAGCGCGGCACCCGCTTCGCCAGGGCCCGCGACGTCGACCTGAACGCCGCCACCGGCGGGTCGCCGGTCCTGTCCGCGCTGCCCGACTGGGCGGGGCGGATCTGGTTCGTGACCAGGTCCGGCGTGGTCGGCTTCGTCACCCGGCACGACCGGATCCGGGCGCACCACCTGCCCGCGGGAGAGCAGATCGCGAACAGCTTCGCGGTCGACGAGTCGGGCGGGATGTTCGTGGCCTCGGCGCACGCGCTCTACCGGTTCGACGTACGACACGGCAGGCCGGCCGTGACCTGGCGCCGTGCCTACGACCGCGGCACCCGGCAGAAGCCCGGGCAGGTCAGCCAGGGCACCGGCACCACCCCGACGCTCGTCGGCCGGGCATCCTCGAGGGGCGGGGGCTGGATCGCGATCACCGACAACGCCGACCCGCGCATGCACGTGCTGGTCTTCCGTCGCGGCAAGCAGGGGCCGGGGCGCAGACCAGCCTGCCGCCAGGCAGTGTTCCCCCGTGGCCGCGGCGACGACGCCAACAGCCTCATCTCGGTGCCCGGCGGGCTGATCGCCGAGAACAACTACGGGTACGCCGGCCCGGTGCGCGGCAACGGCCTGCGCACCGCCGACACCACGCCGGGGATCGTCCGCATCGACGTGGACCTCCGCCACGGCGGCTGCCACGTCGCCTGGCGCAACCGCACCGTGCGGGTGCCCACCGCGGTCAGCAAGGTGAGCCTGTCCGACGGCCTGCTCTACACCTACACCCACCCGACCGCGGACCAGGTGCGCTACCGGGGCCCCGGCCTGCCGCCGCTGCTGGCCCCGGACGCGTGGTACTTCACCGCGATCGACGTCCGAACCGGCCGGCAGGTCTGGTCGCGGTACACCGGCAGCGGGCTGGGCTACAACAACAACTACTCCCCGGTCACGCTCGGGCCCGACGGCAGCGCGTACGTCGGGGTGCTCGGCGGCCTGCTGCGGATCGCCGACTCCTGACCGGTCCGCGCGGCCTCTACGCTGGCCGCATGCGTCGCTGGGGATCCGCCGTGCTGGTGGCGGTGCTGGCCGCGGTCGTGCTCGCCGTCGACGTGGCCGGCGGGTCGACCGTGCTCGGGCTGGTGTTCGCGGTGCTGCTGCTCGCCTACGCCTTCGTGCTCTCCCCGGTGGTGCCGCCGCTGTCGGTCTCCCACGCCCGGGCCCGTGCGCTCAGCCGCGAGGACGGTCGCGCGATCGTTTACTGGCGACCAGGCTGTGTCTACTGCCTGCGGCTGCGGTTCCGCCTGGGCCGGGCCGCGGCCCGGCTGCACTGGGTGGACATCTGGCACGACCCGGAGGGCGCCGCCACGGTTCGGGGGATCACCGGGGGTGACGAGACGGTGCCGACCGTGGTCGCGGCGGACCGGGCCGAGGTCAACCCGGACCCGGCCTGGGTGCGGGCGATCGCCGCGGGGGGTCCTGCCCGCACGGAACCCTAGCCGCGTGACCTCTCCGACCCCCTCCGCCGACGGCGGCTTCGGGACGCAGGACTGGGGCCTGCTCGTCGGCGTCGCGCTGATGTGGGGGTCGTCGTTCCTGCTGATCAAGATCGGGCTGGACGACTTCCCTCCGGTGACGGTGGCCTGGCTCAGGCTGCTGTTCGGGGTGGCCCTGCTCAGCTGCCTGCCCGCTGCACGCAAGCCGCTGCGCTACCGCGGCGACCGCGGGCAGGTCGCCCTGCTCGGCCTGGTCTGGATGGCGGGGCCGTTCGTGCTCTTCCCCGTCGCCGAGCAGTCCATCCCCTCCGCGCTGGCCGGCATGGTCAACGGCGCTGCGCCGCTGTTCACCGCGGTCATCGCAGCGCTGTGGGCACGCCGTCTCCCGGGTCGCCGGCAGGGCACCGGTCTGGCCATCGGCTTCGCAGGCGTGGTCGTGGTCAACGCCCCGGCAGCGGCGTCCAGCGGCGGCAGTGTGCTGGGCGTGGGCCTGGTGCTGCTCGCCACTGCCCTGTACGGCGTCGCGTTCAACCTCACCGGCCGCCTCGAGGGCCGCAACGGGCCGCTCCCGGTGATCTGGCGGGCGGAGCTGGTCGCCGTCGTCGTCCTGACCCCCGCCGGGCTGGTCGGGCTGATCGGCTCCTCGCCCACGGTGGGCGGGATGCTGGCAATGGTCTCGCTCGGCGCCGTCAGCACCGGTCTGGCGTTCGCCGCCTTCACCACACTGGTCGGCCGTGTCGGGCCCACCCGTGCCTCGGTCACCGTCTACCTCATCCCGGTCGTGGCCATCCTGCTCGGCACGCTGCTGAACTCCGAGCCGGTGCAGCCGGTCTCGGTGGGCGGCGTCGCGCTCGTCCTGGTCGGCGCCTACCTGACCAGCCGTTCGCCCCGGGCGGGCTGAGCCCCCGGGTCACCGCGCCTGCAAGGGCCTCCCCCGCACCACGGCCACCGGGAGCACGACCACCGACACCGCCGCGGCGAGCAGCAGCGCGGTCGTGAACGACGTGTGCAGGGCGACCGCGCCCACCGCGACCGAGCCGAGACCGGTGCCGGCGTCGAAGCCGACGTTCCACACCGCACTGGCCAGGTTGTGGTGGCGACGGTGTACGGCGTGGAACGCGATCACGAGCGTGAGGTTCTGCAGCGCGCCGTAGGCAAGCCCGAGCACGACCATGCCGAGCAGGAACGCCCATGTCCGGGTGGCGTCTCCGTGCACCACCGACCACGCGGTCAGCGCCATCCCCGCGAGGGTGGCCAGGACCAGCGGCCAGACGAACCGCTCCGCGCCGTACCGGTCGGCGATCATCCCGGCCCGCCACCGGCTGACCGCGGCGACCAGCCCCATCAGGAAGAGCCCGCCCGTGGCGACGGCGGTGGCGTCGACCATCTGCGGCGCGAACGTGATGACCGCACCGCCCGCGAGCGTCACCGACAGCAGCAGCACCATCGGCCGCACCAGCCGCCGGTACGGGTTCGGCCCGGTGGTGGCCGGTGCCGGCACCTCCGCGGGATGCAGCACGTCCGGGACGTCCTCGCCGATGAACCGCCCGAGCCGCAGTGCGGCCCAGATCCCCAGCAGCGGCAGCCCGCTGATGCAGAAGTCCACCCAGAAGCCGGCATGCCGGGCGACCCAGGGCCCGAGCGGCAGCAGCACCAGGTTGGGTACGGCGACCGCAAGCCCGTAGGCACCGATCGCCTCGCCGCGGCGGGACGCGTCGACCAGCTTCGCCACCGCGGCGCTGCCGGTCACCGTGAGGACGCCGAAGCCGACGCCGCGCACCGCGGACAGCACCAGGATCGGCACCAGTGCGTCACTGGCCGCGTAGGCCAGGCCGGGGACGCCCAGCAGCACCATGCCGGCCACCAGCACCGGTCCCCAGCCGAACCGGTGCAGCGCCGGGGGCACGAACAGCTGGGTGAGCACGGTGAACAGCAGCAGCACCCCGTTGACCAGCCCGGAGCCACCGACGTCCGCGCCCCCGTGGACCGCCCACAGCGGCGCGACCGGCAGCAGCACGGCGTATCCGGCGAAGCCCGCGAACGACAGCACGGCCAGGGCGCGCATGCCGGGAACACGCCAGATGGACGTGCCCTGCCGTCGTCGGAGCCCCGCGGTCACGACAGGACGCTACCGACACCGCAGTCCGGGACACCCGGGACGGGGTGGGGCATCGACGCAGCCCGCGCGAGGAACCCGGGAGGTGGACACGTGGATCCCGCTGTTGCCGTGCCAGGAAAAGTGCTATATAAATGATATCACTTTCTAAGGAGATCGGCCATGGTCAACGTCAACTCACCGGAGAGTCGGATCGGTCCGGTCGGACACCAGGGGGCCAGTGTCGACATCAGGCAACGGGGAGCTCTGGCGCTCAACGGCTGGCTGGGCGTCCTGGTGCTGGCCGCCTGCGGATGGGGGATGTGGCACACCGGCCACCACGACACCGGCCTGTTCTGGCTGCCGTTGGTGGTCTTCGTGCTGGTCGCCACCTCGCTGGTGATCGTGCCACCGGGCCGCACCTCGGTGGTGCAGTTCTTCGGCCGCTACGTCGGCACGGTGCTGCGTCCGGGCTTCTGGTGCGTGCTCCCGCTGACCGTACGGCGCAGCGTCAGCGTACGGGTGCGCAACTTCGAGACCAGCCACCTGAAGGTCAACGACGCCGAGGGGAACCCGGTCGAGATCGCCGCGATCGTGGTCTGGCAGGTGACCGACACGGCGAAGTCGACGTACGCCGTCGACAACTACCTCGACTTCGTGTCGGTCCAGGCCGAGTCCGCCCTGCGACACGTGGCCAACAGCTACCCGTACGACGACGCAGGGGGAACGGGCACCTCGCTGCGCGGCTCCACTGACGAGGTGGCCGGCGAGCTGGCCCGCGAGGTGGCCGAGCGGATCGTGGTCGCGGGCGTGGAGGTGGTCGAGGTTCGGATCTCCCACCTCGCCTACGCCCAGGAGATCGCGCAGGCGATGCTGCGCCGGCAGCAGGCCGATGCCGTGGTCGCCGCCCGCGGACGGATCGTCGAGGGAGCCGTCGGCATGGTGGAGATGGCGCTCGCCAGGCTCGCCGAGGACGACATCGTCGAGCTGGACGAGGAGCGCAAGGCCAGCATGGTCAGCAACCTGATGGTCGTCCTGTGCGGCGACCAGCCGCCGTCGCCCGTCGTGAACACCGGGTCGCTCTACACGTGACCCGCCGCCGTCAGGTGCTGCTCCGAATCGACCCGGCGGTCCACGAGGCCCTGGTCCGATGGGCCGACGACGAGCTGCGCAGCGTCAACGCGCAGGTGGAGATGCTGCTGCGCCGGGCCCTGACCGAGGCCGACCGGATGCCCAGGCGTGCCGGTCCGCTCCCGCGACGCGGCCGCCCGCGCAAGGAGCAGGAGTGACGCTCCGCGCGGGTTCCAGCCTCGCGGAACGACCGGGTCAGCCGGCGACGGTCCCGGTCACCGCCCGCACGATCCCGGCGGCATCCAGCCCGGCCGCTGCCAGCAGCTCGCCGCGGCCGCCCGCGGGCACGAAGCTGCCCTCCGGCAGGCCCAGGGTGCGCAGCGGGCAGCCATCCCCGGACTCGCGCATCGCGCGGGCCAGCGTGTCGCCGAAGCCGCCGGACGGAGCGTTGTCCTCGATCGTGACCACCAGGCGGTACCGCGCCGCGGCAGCGACCAGCGCCGGGTCGACCGGCCGCAGCCAGCAAGGGTCGGCGACCGCGGTGGGCACGCCGCGACCGGTCAGCTCCGCCGCGGCGTCGACCGCGGCCTGCGCGAGCGGCCCCACCGGCAGCAGGAGTACGTCGGCCCGCTCGGCGTGGCGGGTCAGCACCTCCGCGGATCCCCAGTGGTCGTGGGCGGGCAGCACCGGCCCGGACCTGCCGCGGGGGAACCGCAGCAGGCTCGGGCCGTCGTACCCGACGCAGGCACGCAGCAGGGCCTTGAGCTGCTCGGTGTCGCGGGGCGCGGCCACCTGGATCCCGGGGACCAGGCCGCTGAGCGAGACGTCCCACATGCCGTGGTGGGAGGGGCCGTCGGGACCGGTGATGCCGGCCCGGTCGAGCACGAACGTGACCGGCGCACGGTGCAGCGCGGTGTCCATGAGCACCTGGTCGAACGCGCGGTTGAGGAACGTGGAGTAGATCGCGACCACCGGATGCATCCCGGCCGCGGCCAGGCCGGCCGCGGAGGCCACCGCATGCTGCTCGGCGATGCCCACGTCGAAGACCCGGTCGGGGAACCGGCGTGCGAACCGGAGCAGGCCGGTGGGGCGCATCATGGCCGCGGTGATCGCCACGATGTCGTCGCGCTCCTCGGCCAGGTCGGCGAGCTCGTCGCCGAACACCGCGGTCCAGGACGACCCCGTGGCCGTGGCGGCCGATGGCGCGGGCGGGACGGTGTGCTGCCGATCCGCCTCGTCGGCCTCGGCCGGCGGGTACCCACAGCCCTTGCGGGTCACCACGTGCACCACCACGGGGTGGCGCAGCGCGGCGGCCACCCGCAGGATCTCCTCCACCGCCTGCTCGTCGTGGCCGTCGACCGGGCCGAGGTAGGCCAGGCCGAGGTCCTCGAACAGGTTGCCGGCGGCGGTGCCCGCACGCAGGGCCTCGAGGTGCCGGGGCAGGTGACCGGCGGTGGGGTCGTAGGAGCGGCCGTTGTCGTTGAGCACCACGACCACGGGACGCTGCGGCGCGTTGCCGAGGTTGTTCAGGGCCTCCCAGCACATCCCGCCGGTCAGCGCGCCGTCCCCGACCACCGCGACCACCCGGCGGTCCCGGCGGCCGCTCACGGCGAAGCCCTTCGCGATCCCGTCGGCGTAGCACAGCGACGTGGAGGCGTGGGAGTTCTCCACCAGGTCGTGCACACTCTCGGCCCGGCACGGGTAGCCGGACAGCCCGCCGCGCTGACGCAGGGAGGTGAAGTCGGTGGTCCGGCCGGTGAGCATCTTGTGCACGTACGCCTGGTGCCCGGTGTCCCACACGATCGCGTCCCGCGGCGAGCGGAACACCCGGTGCAGCGCGATGGTCAGCTCGACCACCCCGAGGTTGGGGCCCAGGTGTCCCCCGGTCACCGTGACCCGGCGGACCAGCTCCCCGCGGATCTCTGCGGCGAGCCGGGACAGCGACTCGGCCGGCAGCCGGCGTACGTCGTCGGGGCCGGCGACGGTGGCCAGCAGGCAGGTGCCCTCGTCCTGCGGGGCCGACGTTGCCGATGAAACGTCGAGGACCGTGCTCATCGCGTGCTCCCTTCCGGGGCCGTGCGGCCCCTGGGTCGGACCGGTCAGGCCCCCGCGGCGGCCCGCACGGTCTCGCGCAGGGAGCCCATGGTGGCCACCACCGCGGTCGGCTCGTAGCCGCAGTGCGCCATGCAGTTGGCACAGCGCGGGTCCCGGCCCCGCCCGTAGGCCGACCAGTCGGTGGTCTCCACCAGTTCCCGGTAGCTGGAGGCGTAGCCGTCGGCCATGAGGTAGCACGGCCGCTGCCAGCCGAGGACCGAGTAGCTGGGGATGCCCCACGCCGTGCACTCGTAGTCGACCCGGCCCTCCAGGAAGTCGAGGAACAGCGGGGTGTGGTTGAGCCGCCAGCGCTTCCTCCGGTCCCCGGCGAAGGCCTCCCGGAACATGGCCCGGGTCTGCTCCACGCCCAGGAAGTGCTCCTGGTCCGGCGC
>JBOHDO010000067.1:0-9847 GCA_050699415.1 Marmoricola sp. | reverse complement strand
CGGGTGAGGTACTCCGACTGGATGTCGACTGCGGAGAGCTCCCGTCCGTTGGCAAGACGGATGCGGCGCCGGCACGTGGTGTCGTGGCTGATCTCGCGGATCGCCCGGATCGGATTCTCGAGCGTGAGGTCGCGCCAAGGGGCGCCGTCGTCTTCGAGCATGCGAAGGATGATCGAGGTCGCTCCGACCTGGAGGAAGGTCGCGTACTCGCTCATGTTGGAGTCGCCGACGATCACGTGCAGCCGGCGGAACCGTTCGGCGTCGGCGTGCGGCTCGTCACGGGTGTTGATGATGGGGCGGCTGCGCGTGGTGGCGCTGGAGACGCCCTCCCAGATGTGCTCGGCCCGCTGGCTGACGGCGTACGACGCGCCGCGGGGGGTCTGCACCACCTTGCCGGCGCCGCAGATGATCTGTCGGGTGACCAGGAACGGGATCAGCACGTCGGCGAGCTTGCTGAACTCGCCGTTGCGGCCGACCAGGTAGTTCTCGTGGCAGCCGTAGGAGTTGCCGGCGGAGTCGGGGTTGTTCTTGAACAGGTAGATGTCCCCGGCGATGCCCTCGTCGTGCAGCCGCTGCTCCGCGTCGATGAGCAGGCCCTCCAGCACCCGCTCCCCCGCCTTGTCGTGGGCAACCAGCTCGGTGATGTCGTCGCACTCGGGCGTGGCGTACTCCGGATGGCTGCCCACGTCGAGGTAGAGCCGGGCGCCGTTGCGCAGGAACACGTTGCTGCTGCGGCCCCAGCTGACCACCTTGCGGAACAGGTAGCGCGCCACCTCGTCTGGAGAGAGTCGCCGCTGGCCCCGGAACGTGCATGTCACGCCGTACTCGTTCTCGATGCCGAAGATGCGCCGGTCCACGTGACGAGCCTATCGAGAGTCCGGGCAGCCGGATGCTGCTGGTGACCGGGTCGGCGAGGTCACGTCGGGGAGCGGGGCGACGAACACCTGGCCAGCCTACGGCGTCGGGCCGGTCCTGACCGCGATCTGCCGCGCTTCGTGCGAGCCTCGCTCCCCTCTCAGTGGTGTCGCCGGCTCACGGCGTGGCCGAGAGCACCATGTTGAACGGGGTCTCGGCGACCCGCTCCACGCTGCCGAAGCCGGCCTCGGTGAGGACCTCACGCAGCCGCGCCTCTCCCGCCTGTGCCCCGAGCGCCGTGCCTCCCTGGGAGAGCGAGTTCGGCGTGCACAGCTGCGTCGAGAAGGCGTAGTAGGTGGCGCCGACCGGGTTGAGGTTGTCCTCGAGCCGGTCGCCGGCCAGCGGTTCCACGACCATCAGGGCACCACCGGTGCCGAGGGCCTCCCGGGCGTGCCGGGCCGCCCCGGTGGGGTCGCCCATGTCGTGCAGGCAGTCGAAGTAGGTGACCAGGTCGTAGGACCCGGTGAAGTCGGCGCCGGTACCGACCTCGAACTTCGCACGGTCGGCCACGCCGGCCTCGGCGGCCCGCTTGCGGGCCGCGGCCACGGAGTCGGGATGCGGGTCGAACCCGGTGAACGTCGACGCCGGGTAGGCCTCGGCCATCACCATCGTCGAGGCGCCGTGTCCGCAGCCGATGTCGGCCACCCTCGCGCCGGAGCGGAGCCGCTGGTCCACGCCGTCCATGGCGGGGATCCAGGACGTGACCAGGTGGTTGCGGTAGCTGGGGGCGAAGAAGCGCTCGCATGCCGGGTACAGCTCCGGATGGTGGTCGCCCCAGCTGATCCCCTCACCGGTACGGAAGGCGTCTAGCAGGCGGTACGCCGCCTGCACGGTGGCGAGCGCGAGCTGGAACCCGCCGATCACGCAGACCGGGCTGGTCTCGTCGGTCAGCGGACCGGCGTACTCCTCCGGAAGCGAGAACCTCCCGTCGCCCTCGTAGGTCACGTAGCCGTTGGCTGCCTGGGACGCCAGCCACTCCGCGACGTAGCGCTCGTGGGTGTCGGTGCGTGCGGCCAGCTCGGGTGCGGTCAGCGCGCCGGCACCGGCCATGGCCGCGAACAGTCCCAGCCGGTCCCCGATCGCCACCAACGCGCCGTTGCCCATCACCCCCAGGTCGGACACGGCCTTGTGGACGAAGTCCATCATCTTCTGCTCGTCCATGCTCCTGACTCCTCCCGGTCCGACGGGTGGACGGCGCTGCGCCGCCCCTGCTTCCCCGTGCTCGGATGCCCTGCGCGACCGTGGTGGTCGCCGTTCCCCACTGTCGGCACCGGCCGCGGGTGGCGCCACTGACAACGCCCTGACAACGGCCCGACATCGGGGCTAGGGTGATCGGGTCGGCCGACGCCGACAGGACTCCCAGGTACCCCGACGCGCCGGTCGGAGGGAGCAGGTCGTGGACCGCGGGGAAGCGACACCCTTCGGGCGAGCCCTGCGAGCACATCGGGTGGCCGCGGGCCTGTCCCAGGAGGCACTGGCCGAACGCGCCGGCATCAGCGCCGACGCGGTCGCCGCGCTCGAGCGCGGGCGGCGCCGGAGGCCGAGGGCGCACACCCTCGGAGCGATCGCCGACGCACTGGGGCTCGACGTCGGCGGGCGCGACGAGCTGAGGGCCACGGTCATCGGCGGCAGCCCCACCGGCACGCCCCTTCCGGACGCCGTCAGTCCCCTGATCGGGCGGGACGCCGACCTCGATGACGTGGTCGGCCTCCTGACCGCCCGGGCCAGCCTGGTCACGCTCACCGGACCGGGAGGCGTCGGAAAGACCAGGCTGGCGCTCGCGGTCGCGCACCGCCTGGCCGATACCGGGAGCCGCCCCGTGCGCTGGATCAGGCTGGGCGCCGTCACCGACGCGGCCGGTCTCTCGGCCACGGTGTCGGCGGCGCTCGGTGCGCGACAGGTGGTGGGGAGCAACCTGGTCGAGGCAGTGCTCAGCACCCTGGACGAAGGGACCCTTCTCGTCCTGGACAACTGCGAGCAGGTGCTGGAGGCCGTCGGCCGGCTCTGCTCCGGCCTCGTCTCCCATGTCGGCGACGTACGGGTCCTGGCCACCAGCCGGGAGCTGCTGCGGGTGCCTGGGGAGGTGGTGCGACCGCTCGCGCCGCTGGCCCTGCCGGACCCGGCCGAGGGTTGGAGCATCACCCCTGAGTCACTCCCGGACTGGCCGGCGACCCGGCTCTTCCTGGACCGCGCCGCGGACGCCGCCGGCAGCCTTGCCCTGGGCGGGGCGGACGCCGCGGCGGTCGCCCAGGTCTGCCAGCGCCTGGACGGCCTCCCGCTGGCCATCGAGCTCGCCGCGGCTCGGCTGGGCGCGCTGACCCCGTTGAGGCTGCTGGCCGAGCTCGATGCCTCGCTGCGGGTCGTCTCCGGCGGCCCGGCCACCGAGGCCGAGCGGTACCAGACGCTCGACGGGGCCATCGGCTGGAGCTTCGACCTCCTCGGCGATGTCGAACGTGCGGTGCTGCTACGCCTCTCGGTTGCTTCCGGCGGGTGGACCCTCGAGGCCGCGCAGGGCTTCGCCGGCGGGGATGGCGTCCCGGCCGCGGACATCCTGGAGGTGGTGACCAGCCTGGTGCGCAAGTCGCTGGTCGTGCTGTCCTCGCGTACCGGCCAGGGCCGGTACGCGCTGCTGCGGGTGATCCGGCTCTACGCCGCGGAGCGTCTGGAAAGCTCCGGGGAGGCGAACGAGGTGCGCCACAGGCACGCCGTGTACTACTCCGGGCTCGCGGAGCGCGCCGGCGCCGAGCTGCGCGCACCCGACCAGCGCAGCTGGCTGGGGCTGCTCGACGCCGATGTGGACAACCTCCGTACCGCGCTGAGGTACTGGTGCGACGCCGGCGACACCGGGGCGGCGCTGCGGATGGTGACGGCGGTGTGGCGGTACTGGTACCTGCGAGGCCTGTACGGCGAGGGCCGCAAGGCCCTCGCCGCGGTGCTGCGCCTCGCTGAGGCGAGCCCGGACACCGACCCCGACCTGCACGCGAGGGCACTGGTCGCGGAGGGAACCCTGGCGTACATGCAGTGCGAGTACGAGGGCGCCCGGGCGAGGATCTCGTCGGGCCTGGCGCTGCACGAGCACACCGGCCGGGACGTCGGCGGGATGGCCGATGCGCTGCAGCGGCTCGGCAGCGTGGCGCGCGAGCAGGGTGGCTACGACCACGCGACCGCGCTGCACCAGGAGAGCCTGGCCCTGTGGCGACGCGCCGGTGACCGGGCAGGGGTCGGGGAGGCACTCAACTACCTCTCCCTCCTCGCCTGGCTGACCGGTCATCCCGCACGCGCCGGTCACCTGGCCGATGAGGCCCTGGCCTGCTTCCGGGGAGAGCACCCGGGCGAGGGGACGGTGTGGGCGATGCTCAACCTGGGTGTGAGCGCGCGCTACTCCGGGCACCTGGACGAGGCCGACCGGCGCCTCCACGAGTCGCTGGCCCGCAGCGACGACCTGGGGTACGCGGAGGGCACCGCCTGGAGCCTCGAGCAGCTCGGTGCGCTCGCCTGGGCCCACGCCGACCGCCTGCGGGCGTGGGACCTGTGGCACGAGAGCCTCGCCCTGCACGTCCGGCTCGGTGACCGGTGGCGCGCCGCCACCGTGCTGGAGGGAATGGCCGCCTCCGCCGCCGGCGGCTCGGACACGGAGCGACGTACGGCGGCGAGGCTCGTCGGCGTCGCTGCCTCCCTGCGTACGGCGATCGGCACCCCCCGTCCGCCCTGCGAGCAGCCGGCCTTCGACCGGACGGCTGCGGCTCTCCGGGCGGACCTCGGAACGAGCCGGTACGACGGACTCACCGCTCCGGGATGGCCCCTGCAGGTCCTGGGCACGCTGGCTGCTGCCATGAGCGTCGCCGACGTCGAGGCCGCGCTGGCCCCCGGGCTCCGCCGGCTCTCCCCGCACGCCTGAGCACGATCGCCCCGGGCGAGGCGGGGATCAGGTCGAGGGGCCCGCGTCCTCCGGCGGGGCGATCGGCGGCTCGCCTCCGTCGGGTGCCTCGGTCGGGGCCGGCGGTGCCGTGTCCGCAGGCGTCGAGGACGTCGGCCGGTCGCCGAGGACCTCGGTCAGCTGGGCGGTCCGTAGCCGGCGGAACTTGCGGGGAAGCGACCGGCTCCGGTCGAGGATGGCGACCTCCAGGTCGCCCGGGGGGATGGTGCGGTCGCCGGAGTCGCTGTGGCCCAGCGCCGCCACCGCCAGGCGTACGGCCTCGTCCCGGGAGAGGCCATCGGTGTAGTGCTCCCGGAGATGGGTGGTCACCGACTCGGCCTCCCCACCCATCGCCGCGAAGTCGTGCTCGTCGACCATCTGGCCGTCGAAGGTGACCCGGTAGATCTCGTCCCCCTCCGGCAGGTCGCCCACCTGCGCGACGAAGATCTCCACCTCGTAGGGCTTCTCCCCACCGCTGGAGAAGATCGCGCCCAGCGTCTGGGCGTATGCGTTGGCCAGCCCACGGCCGGTGACGTCGCTGCGGTCGTAGGAGTAGCCCCGCATGTCGGCCAGCCGGACGCCGGCGATGCGCAGGTTCTCGAACTCGTTGTAGCGACCCACCGCGGCGAACGAGACCCGGTCGTAGATCTCGCTGATCTTGTGCAGGCTGCGGGGGTTCTCCGAGACCAGCAGTACGCCGTCGGCGTACTGCAGCACGGCCACGGACCGGCCCCGGCCGATGCCCTTGCGGGCATAGTCCGCCCGGTCCTTCATCATCTGCTCGGGCGAGACGTAGAACGGCATATTCATCGTCGTTGTGCTCCGTCTCTCAGGTCAATGACGCGGCCGGGCCGTCCGGACGCTGCATCCGGGCGGCCACCACGCGGTCGGCCACCTCTGCGACGTGATCCTCCGACATCCGCTGCTGCCCGTCGGCCCCGATCACGTGCACCACCGGGAAGATCCGGCGCGCCAGGTCGGGTCCGCCGGTGGCGGAGTCGTCGTCGGCGGCGTCGTACAGCGCCTGCACCACGGCGGTGACGCACTCGTCGGCGGTGAGGTCGTCGCGGTAGAGCTTCTTCAGCGCGCCCCGGGCGAACATCGAGCCCGACCCCACCGAGTGGAACGCGGTCTCCTCGTAGCGGCCACCGGTGACGTCGTAGCTGAAGATCCGGCCCTGCTCGCGGGACAGGTCGTAGCCGGCGAACAGGGGTACGACGGCCAGCCCCTGCATCGCCAGGCCCAGGTTGCTGCGGATCAGCGTGGAGAGCCGGTTGGCCTTGCCGTCCATCGACAGCGTGGCGCCCTCGATCTTCTCGTAGTGCTCGAGCTCGGTCTGGAACAGCCGCACCAGCTCCACGGCGATGCCGGCGGTGCCGGCGATCCCGACCGCGGAGTACTCGTCGGCGGGGAAGACCTTCTCGATGTCGCGCTGGGCGATCACGTTGCCCATCGTGGCCCGGCGGTCACCGGCCACCACGACCCCGCCGGCGGCACCGTCGCCGTACGTCGCGGCCACGATCGTGGTCGCGTGCGGGGCCAGCTCGGCCGCTGACCCGGGCGGCAGTGAGCGCCGCGACGGCAGCATCTCCGGGGCCACCCGCCCGAGGAACTCGGCGAAGGAGGACGAGCCCGGCGTCAGGAAGGCGTCGGAAAGGCGAGCGTCCCGCACGGGTTACTGTCCGCCCTTCTGGATGAACGACTTCACGAAGTCCTCGGCGTTGGTCTCGAGCACGTCGTCGATGTCGCCGAGGATCGCGTCGATGTCGTCGTCGAGCTGCTCCTTGCGCTCGGTGGCAGCACCGTCGGGGGCGGGAGCCTCATCGGGCTCCTCTTCCTCCTGCGACCTGCGCGGTTGCTTCTGTTCCTGGGCCATGGGTCGAGCCTAGTCGACCGAGTCCAAGGAACGGGGCACTCCGGCACTCATCGCGTCAGCGCCTGGAACAGCGACATCGCGTCGTCGTGACGGTCCAGCAGCGCACCGACGTGGGCACGGCTGCCGCGCAGCGGGTCCAGGGTGGGGACCCGCTGCAGCGACTCCCGATCGGGAAGGTCGAAGATCACCGAGTCCCACGAGGCCGCGGCGATGTTGTCGGCGTACTTGCTCAGGCAGCGTCCCCGGAAGTACGCCCGGGTGTCCTCCGGCGGCTCGTGCATGGCCTCGGTGATCGACTCGTCGTCGAGCAGCCGCGTCATCCGGCCGCGCCTCTCCATCTGGTGGAAGAGCCCCTTGTCAGGGCGGATGTCGTGGTACTGCAGGTCGATCAGGCGCAGCTTCGCGTCGGTCCAGTCCAGCCCGTCGCGGTCCCGGTAGGAGTTGAGCAGCCGGAGCTTGGCCACCCAGTCCAGGTCCTCGACGCACTCCATCGGGTCGCGCCCGAGCCGGGTCAGCACCGACTCCCAGCGGTCGAGCACCTCCCGGGTCTGCTGGTCCGCGTCGTCGCCGTACCGCTTGTCGACCCAGGCGCGGGCGGCCTCGTAGTACTCCCACTGCAGCTGCAGCGCGGTCAGATGCCGGCCGTCGACGAGCTCCACCTCGTACTTCAGGGCGGGGTCGTGGGACACCTCGTGCAGCGCAGAGACCGGCGCGGCGAGGGTCAGGTCACCGGCCAGGGCACGGTCCTCGATCATCGCCAGCACGAGCGCCGCGGTGCCCACCTTGAGGAACATCGAGACCTCGGCGAGGTTGGCGTCGCCGATGATCACATGCAGCCGGCGGTACTTCTCCGGGTCCGCGTGCGGCTCGTCGCGGGTGTTGATGATCGGCCGCTTGAGCGTGGTCTCCAGCCCCACCTCGACTTCGAAGAAGTCGGCCCGCTGGCTGATCTGGAAGCCGCTCCCACGGCCGTCCTGGCCGGTCCCCACCCGACCGGCGCCGCACACCACCTGGCGGCTGACGAAGAACGGGACCAGGTTGTGCACCAGGTCCGCGAACGGCGTCGAGCGCCGGACCAGATAGTTCTCGTGGGCGCCGTAGGACGCGCCCTTGTTGTCGGTGTTGTTCTTGTACAGCACCAGGTTGGTCTCACCCGCCGAGGCCGCGAACCGGCAGGCGTCGAGCGCCACCTGGTCGCCGGCCTTGTCCCAGCGCACCAGGTCGAGCGGGTTGGTGCACTCCGGCGTGGAGTACTCCGGGTGTGCGTGGTCGACGTACAGGCGCGCCCCGTTGGTCAGGATGACGTTGGCCAGCCCGAGGTCCTCGTCGGTGAGCTGGCTCGGGTCCGCGAGGTCGCGGGACATGTCGAAGCCGCGGGCGTCGCGCAGCGGCGACTCCTCCTCGAAGTCCCAGCGGGCCCGCCGCGCACGCAGCGTGGCCGAGGCGTAGGCGTTGACGAGCCGGGTGCTGGCCAGCATCGGGTTGGCATGGGGCTGCCCGACGACCGAGATGCCGAACTCGGTCTCGGTGCCCATGATCCGTCGAACGCTCACGCCGCGAGCCTAACGGGGCGGTCCGCGAGAGGATGGGCCCGTGCCTGAGGAGCTGGTGGGACTGGTCGACGAGAGCGGCGTCGAGTGCGGCAGGGCGCCGCGATCGCTGGTACGCCGGGAGAACCTCCGCCACGCCGCCACCGCCGTCCTGCTGCGGCATCCCGACGGCCGGATCCATGTGCACCGCCGTACCACCACCAAGGACTGGGCTCCCGGCTGCTGGGACGCCGCGGCCGGCGGGGTGCTGCGCGCGGGCGAGGATCCGGCGGAGTCGGCGCTGCGCGAGCTCGGGGAGGAGCTCGGCGTGACCGGGGTGGCGCTGCAGCCGCTGCTGACCCATCTCTATGAGGACGACACCACCCGGTGCTTCGAGCACGTCTACGGGGCGCGGTGGGGCGGACCGGTCCGTCACCAGCCCGAGGAGGTCGCCGAGGGCAGCTGGATGACCATGGCCGAGCTGGCCTCCCTGCTGCACGACACCACCCGGCCGTTCGTGCCGGACACCAGGCAGCTGCTGGAGCTGCTGTCAGCGCGACACATCGGTGACTACGAGGGACTGCGCGGAGGCTAGTCTCGCCCCATGGGCTGGTGGGAGGAGCACGTCGTACCCCGGGTGGTGGACCTCTCGCTGCGCTCGGAGGAGGTCGGCAGGCTGCGCGAGCAGGTGTGCGCCCCGCTGGCCGGGCGGGTGCTCGAGCTCGGCTTCGGCAGCGGGCTGAACCTGCGGTGGTATCCCCCGGCGGTCTCCGCGGTGGACGCCGTGGAGCCCTCCGACGTGGGCTGGCGGCTCTCGGAGCAGCATCGGGACCGGGCACGCGCCCCGGTCACCCGCATCGGGCTCGACGGGCAACGGCTGGACGTGCCCGACGCGTCGTACGACGCGGTGCTGTGCACGTTCACGCTGTGCACGATCCCGGACCCCACCCTGGCCCTCGACGAGGTGCGCCGGGTGCTCCGGCCCGGTGGCAGCCTCTGCTTCTGCGAGCACGGCCGCGCCCCCACGGCCAGGGTGCAGGCCTGGCAGCACCGGCTCGAACCGTTGCAGCGCCGGCTCGGCGGGGGCTGCCACCTGACCCGTGACCCCGCGGCACTGCTGTCCGCGGCCGGTCTCCGGGTCACGGAGCTGACCACGGGCTACCTGCCCGGCCCGGCACCGGCACGGCCGTTCACCTACATCTACCGAGGTGCGGCAGCCGCCTGAGCCGTTACCGGGCCTGCGTCCTCACAGGTACTGCCCGGTGTTCGCCACGTTGTCGATCGACCGGCCCGGCTCGGTGCCCTCCTTGCCGGTGATCAGCGTACGGATGAACACGATCCGCTCGCCCTTCTTGCCGGAGATCCGGGCCCAGTCGTCGGGGTTGGTGGTGTTGGGCAGATCCTCGTTCTCCTTGAACTCGTCCACGCACGCCTGCAGCAGGTGCTGCACCCGCAGGCCCTTCTGCTGGTTGTCGAGGTAGGCCTTGATCGCCATCTTCTTGGCCCGGTCGACGATGTTCTGGATCATCGCCCCGGAGTTGAAGTCCTTGAAGTAGAGGATCTCCTTGTCGCCGTTGGCGTAGGTCACCTCGAGGAAGCGGTTCTCCTCGG
>JBOHDO010000066.1:0-45425 GCA_050699415.1 Marmoricola sp. | reverse complement strand
ACCGGCTGCTGCGCGCGGGCGCGGACAAGATCGCGGTCAACACCGCCGCGATCCACCGCCCCGGGCTGCTCGCGGAGATCGCGGACCGGTTCGGCAGCCAGGTGCTGGTGCTGTCCGTCGACGCCCGGCGGGCTGCAGGGCACGAGTCGGGATTCGAGGTCACCACCCACGGGGGCCGTCAGCCGGCTGGTCTCGACGCGGTGCAGTGGACCACTCGCGGTGCCGAGCTCGGGGCGGGGGAGGTCCTGGTGAACTCGATGGACGCGGACGGGACCACGGCGGGCTTCGACCTCGAGCTGATCCACCGGGTGCGCACGGCCGTCGGCGTACCGGTCGTCGCCTCGGGCGGTGCCGGCGTGACCGGCCACTTCCCGCCCGCGGTCGAGGCCGGCGCAGACGCCGTGCTGGCGGCCAGCGTGTTCCACTTCGGGACGCTGCGGATCGGCGAGGTCAAGCAGGCGCTGTCGGCTGCCGGGCACCCGGTGCGCTGATCAGTTCTGCCACTCCGACCAGGGGATGGACCAGTCCTGCATGCCCGGGTCGTCGGGGTTGGCGGCGCGGCCGGTGCCCTTCACGATCACCACGTCGCCCGGCATCGACATGCCGTAGAACTGCTCCGCGTCGGCGGTCGACAGGTGCACGCAGCCGTGCGAGGTGTTGGCGTAGCCGACCTGCCCGTCCCACGGGGCGGCGTGGACGAAGGTGCCCGAGGTGGTCAGCCGTACGTCGTCGTGCACCGTCAGCTTGTAGTAGTTGGGGTCGGTCTCCTGGCATCCGAGCCCGACGCTGCAGGAGTCCATGACCGTCGTCGGGAGCTTGTCCAGCACGCTGTAGGTGCCGCTGCGGGTCTCGAACCCCGGTTGTCCCATCCCGGTCGGCCAGTTGTCCACCTGGTGGCCGTTCGCGGTGACCCGGAACCGGTGCGTGTTCGCGTTCACGTAGCTGATGTGGGAGTCACCGACCTGCCAGGACCAGTCGTGGTTGCGGTCGCCCCACACGCCGTGCCCGACGTACAGGCCGGCCAGGTCGATGTGGACGTTGACGCGGGTGTGCGCCGGCCAGAAGTGCCGCGGCCGGAAGTGGGCGACGGAGTCGGAGAACCAGTGCCAGCCACCCTCGATGTGCCCACCACTGGTGGTGACCCGCATGTGCCGCTCAACCCTGGCCCGGTTGGTGACCGGGCGGTTGAAGTAGATCTTCACGGTCTCCCCGACACCGCGCGTCCAGCCCGAGCCGGGCGTGGCCGAGATCGACAGCCGCGGGGCCTGGGATGTGGTGAAGCGGACGTGGCGGGTCACTGTGTTGCCGTCGTCGCCGTGCACGCGCACGACGGCGCGGTAGTGGGTGCCGGGCACGAGCTCCGACTTGTCGGCCTGCCACCTGGCGTCGGACTGCAGGCTGCCGTGCACCGCTCCGTGCCCCCGCGCGTGCATCCGGACCGAGGTGATGGAGCCGTGCCGTGCGACGAGGATGGGCCGGGCACGCCACCGGACCGAGGTGCCCGGGGCCGGTCGCATCCGCAACGACGGCGGCGGGGTGGCCTCGCGGACCTGTCGGGCGTGGTGGGCCCCGCGACTCTGGTGGGACGACGGCGTGGAGGTGGACAGGGGGTTCGACACGGTGCACCCGGTCGCGGCCAGTGCGCAGGCACCGAGCACGGCCACGCCTCGCCATGGGTGCCTCATCGAGGGCCTCC
This sequence comes from Marmoricola sp., assembly GCA_050699415.1. GTDB lineage: Bacteria > Actinomycetota > Actinomycetes > Propionibacteriales > Nocardioidaceae > Marmoricola. Next base: position 43,729 of record JBOHDO010000066.1, on the reverse strand, counting down.
TCGTCAGGTCGCGTACTACCAGTAAACGCCGGTGACCCGAGCGGGGTTGGCCTCGGGTCCGTGTCGTGCTCGATCCGTGACCTTGCCCGGTGCACCCTCAGTGCGTCGGCAGCCAGCAGAGGCCGAACCTCTGCCCGTCCTTCCACTCCTGCCGGGTGGGCCATTCGAAGCTCCAACTGTACTTCAGCGCGCCATGGGCACGCCCGGTGGCGACGGACTTGCAGCGCTGGTCCGCGGCCGCTGCGGCCGGCTTGCCGAGGTAGCGGGCGTGCCGGGGCAGCGCGATCGTCGCGAACGCCCGCCAGGAGTGCTTGCGGGAGCAGATGACCCGGTCGAAGTGCTTGCTGGAGGGTGGGGCGGTGCCGCAGATGCCGTAGCGCGCCAGGGCCCCGGGACGGTCGAGCACTCCGCGCAGGTGCCGGCCCAGCTGGGCGAGGTGGCTGTTGCGTGCAACCGCGACCAGGTCGCAGCGGAACCAGTTGGCGCCCCGGTCGGCTTGCGCCACGCTCGGCCCGAACCAGATGGCCCGGAAGCTGCTGAGCCGCCGGTCCTGCATGCTCCCCCCGACGTACTGCGCGAGGCGGGCCGGGCAGCGGCGGGCCAGCTGGCTCTGCACGTAGTGGGAGTCGATGGCCATCAGGTGTCCGTCCAGGACCTGGTCGAGGTGCCCCACCGCGATCGTGACCGAGGTGTGCGGCCCGTTGCAGGGCGTCGCACTGCGGGACGCGGTCGGCTGGCCTGCGGCCCGGTAGTCCAGGTGGTGGCAGCTCCCTGCCGGGGGCGGCGGCTCGGGCGAGGGCGAGGCTGGGGCGCCCGCGCGTGACGACGCATCCGACGAGGGCCTGGCCGACGGAGAGCCGGTGCGTGGTGCACAGCCGGCGGCGGCCATCGCGATCACGGTGATGAGTCCGACGAGGCCGGCCGCGTAGCCGTATTGCCGGCGGCTGCGGTGATGGTTCAGGTCCGCCCTCACTTCGTCGTCCTCGCCCAGCACACCGAGCGCCGGGAGCCCGCCTTCCACTCCGCCTCGTGGAACGCGGTCCAACCGTACCCGTAGTCCGGTGCGTAGCCGGTCCACGCACCCACCTGGTCGTTGCAGTACTGGCGGGAGCGGACGTCCACCACATGGTTGCCGGGCCAGGCCTCGCCCGGCCTGCCCACCTTCACGGTGCTGATCGCACGCCAGTCGTGCGGTCGGCTGCAGGGCACCCGGGCGGCGTCGGCCAGCCGGGCACCACGCGCGCAGGTGAGCCACTGCTCCGGCGGTGCCTTGCGGAACAGCCCCCGGGTGGCCTCGGGAAGGTCGCGCAGCCGGTGGGCCCCGGCCGCTCCGCCCACGGCGTCGCAGCGGAGCCAGCGAGCGCCGCCGCGCCAGGACTGCCGGGAGGGTCGGAACCAGGCCCAGCTGAGCTGGATCCGCAGCACCAGGCTGTCGTCGGCGGAGAGGAACCTCCTGAAGGCCCGCGAGCAGGTGCGGTGGGCGTAGCTGCCGTGGCGCGGGTCGTCGTACCCGCTGCCGGTGCTGGCCGGCAGCGTGCCGACGAGGAACGTCTGGGCGGTGTGCGGCTCGTGGCACGGCACCGACGGCGCGTGGTTCGTCGGCGCGTCGAGCTGGCCGGCGGTGAGGTCGCGGCACGCGCCCAGCTCCGGCCTGGGCCCGGGCCTCGCCCGCTCCGTCTGCCGCGAGTGGGCCGGGCCCGACGGTGAGGCGTTGCACCCCGCCATCAGCCCGACGAGGAGGGCGGCCACGGCCAGCACGGTCGGGCGATGCACCGTTGGAGTCCTCCGGACACTCAAGTCAGCAGTGCCGCGATGGTACCGCCGAGCTCGTAGGCCCGCTCGCGGTCCTCGTCGGTCACGTCGCCCATCGAGTCGAGCACGTCGAACCCCTGTCGCCAGCCCAGTGCCTGGGTGAACGACAGCACCGCGCGCACCGCACCGGTGGTGTCGTAGCGGCCGTGGACGTAGAGCCCGAACGGCCGGCCCTCGGTGGCCCCGGCCGGCTCACCCCCGCCGCCTGACTCGTCCAGGGCCCCGCCGACCTGCAGGAACGTGGAGTCGAACATGTGCTTGAGGGCACCGGACATGTAACCGAAGTTCGCCGGTGTCCCCAGCAGGTAGCCGTCGGCGTCGAGCAGGTCCTGGGCCGAGGCGTCACCGGTGGCGAAGTCCAGGGCCCGGCGCTCGACCACCTCCACACCTTCGATTGCGTCGTCGCGGGTGCCCGCGAGCACCGCGTCGGTGAGTGCCTGCACCCCGTGGGTGGGGGAGTGATGGATGACGAGCAGCCGAGCCATGGCGCCGATGATCCCACGCGGTCGTCGGGTCGCGCTGGCCGGCAACGGTCGCTACTGACCCATGCCTCCCTGCTGGGCGCACTTCATCATCGGGCCCATCAGCTTCTTCTGCGCCGCGCTGGTGTTGCCGGCGAACGAGTCCGCCATCATGTCGTGGACGGCCTGCTTGGTCAGCACCTTCTGCATGCACTTCCTGGCCGCCGGTGGCATCGAGGCGCTGCTGGAGCTCATGGCCTTCATCATGAACTTCGTCGGGTCGACGCAGTTCACGATCGCGTCGGCCGCGCCGCCTGCGTCGCCCTTCGACATCTTCACCTGGGTGACCGACTTGGTCACGTGCAGGTTCTTGTCGAGGATCTTGTACTTCTGAAGGTCCTTGGTGCCGACGTTGGCCACCATCTTGCTGCCGACGCAGTCGGCCTGCTTCTGGGTCACGCCCATCTGGTTCTTCTTCATGATGGACTTCGAGATGGCCTGTGCGGCCTGCGAGTCGTCGGAGTTGCCGGAGTTGCCGCAGCCCGCCAGCGAGGTGACGAGCAGCGCGCAGGCGGCGGCGGACAGGATCTTGTTCTTCATGGGAGCCCCAAGAAACTCGGCGGTCGAACGATCGGTCAAGCAGACAGCATGCAGCATTCCCCGTTCTGCCCGACCTTCGCCCACCCCCCGACAACCGACTCCCGCGGCTGTTATCCTGTCGGCGTCATGACGTGCAGCCTCCTGCTTCGCTGCCGTAGCGAGGTCTGACCCAGCCGGACCCCTCGCTGCGGAGAGTTCGCGTGCCGGCGCCCAACCCGAGCGAAAGCAAGCGTCATGACCCAGCAGCAGGAACCCTCTTCGAAGCGTTACCCCACCAACACTCAGCGGCCCGGCGGCATGCCGATCCAGCGCTACCGGCAGTTCCCGCCGGTCGAGCTCCCCGACCGGACCTGGCCGAACAAGACCGTCACCACAGCCCCGCGGTGGCTGTCGACGGACCTGCGCGACGGCAACCAGGCCCTGATCGACCCGATGACGCCGGCCCGCAAGCTGCGGATGTTCGACCTGCTGGTCGGCATGGGCTACAAGGAGATCGAGGTCGGCTTTCCCTCCGCCAGCGAGACCGACTTCGCCTTCGTGCGCCAGCTCGTCGAGGGGGACCGGGTCCCCGAGGACGTGACGATCTCGGTGCTGACGCAGGCCCGCGAGGACCTGATCGAGCGCACCACCCAGTCTCTGGTCGGCGTACACCACGCCAACATCCACCTCTACAACGCGTTGGCGCCGCTGTTCCGCCGGGTGGTGTTCCGCGCGTCCAAGGACGAGGTCAGGGACATCGCGGTGCAGGGCACCCGGATGGTGATGAAGTACGCCGAGGCCAACCTCGGCGCCACGGTCATCGGCTATGAGTACTCCCCGGAGATCTTCACCGGCACCGAGCTGCCCTTCTCCGTGGAGGTGTGCGAGGCGGTCAGTGACGTGTGGCAGCCCGACGACGACCGCGAGATCATCCTCAACCTGCCGGCCACGATCGAGATGGCGACGCCGAACGTGTACGCCGACCAGATCGAGTGGTTCTGCCGGCAGCTCACCCGGCGCGAGCACACGACGGTCAGCCTGCACCCCCACAACGACCGCGGCACGGCGGTCGCCGCCACCGAGCTGGCCATGATGGCCGGGGCCGACCGGGTCGAGGGCTGCCTGTTCGGGCACGGCGAGCGCACCGGCAACGTCGACCTGGTCACGCTGGGGATGAACCTGTTCAGCCAGGGCATCGACCCGATGATCGACTTCACGCTGGGTGGCCAGGGCATCGACGAGATCCGCCGCACCGTGGAGTACTGCACCCAGCTGCCGGTGCACCCGCGGCACCCCTACGCCGGCGACCTGGTCTACACGGCGTTCTCCGGCTCCCACCAGGACGCGATCAAGAAGGGCCTGGAAGCCCTGGACGAGGAGGCCCGCACGCAGGGTGTCCCGGTCGAGCAGGTCGACTGGGAGGCGCCTTATCTGCCGATCGACCCCAAGGACGTCGGCCGCACCTACGAGGCCGTGATCCGGGTCAACAGCCAGTCCGGGAAGGGCGGCGTAGCCTACCTGCTGCAGTCAGAGCACAAGCTGGAGCTGCCGCGGCGGCTGCAGATCGAGTTCAGCCGCGCGGTGCAGCGCCACACCGACGACGAGGGCGGCGAGATGGCCGCTGCGGAGATCTGGGACGCCTTCCGTGCGGAGTACCTGGACCGGGAGGTGCCGCTGAAGCTGAACTCCGTGCACACCTCGGCTGCGGCCGGGGAGAAGGACGCGCTGGACGTCAACGTCTACGTCGACGACCAGCTGGTCTCCCTGCACGGCGAGGGCAACGGCCCGCTGGACGCCTTCGTGAACGCCCTCGACGAGCACGGGTACGACGTCCGCGTGCTCGACTACGCCGAGCACGCGCTGTCCTCGGGCGGCGACGCGATCGCGGCGGCGTACGTCGAGTGCGCGGTCACGACCGAGGACCGCGACCAGGTGCTGTGGGGGGTCGGGCTGGACCCGAACATCGTCACCGCCTCCCTGAAGGCGGTCATCTCGGCGGTCAACCGCGGCTGAGACGGCGTGTGCCTCAGGCGACCAAGGCGTCGAGGATCCGGCGCGAGTGCCCGCGCCCACGCTGGGCAGGATCCACCCACATCGCCACCACGGCGGCGTACCCGGGCCGGTCGGCGAACACCGCGCCGCAGGCAACCGCCAGGTCGCCGTGGAAGGCCACCACCGAGCGGTCTCCGCACCGGCGGCGCCAGTCGACCTCCGTGAACGACCGCTCGCGAGCCAGGGTGGAGCCGAACGCGTCCGGCGAGTCGGCCAGCGCCCGCAGCCGGATCTCGCGCCAGACCCGCCAGTCGTCGGCGTGGAGGAAGCGGAGCCGGAGATCGGTCACCTGGTCATCCTCGGGAACCGGCTGACCCATGGCCAGCGGTTTTCGTCATAGGCTCGCGCCATGTTGGTCTCGGAGCGCATCGGCCAGTTCTTCTGGGACGACCACCGGCTGGAGTTCACCGAGTACGGCGCGGGCGAGCGCTGGGTGGTGCTGATCCACGGCCAGCTGATGCCGCGCCGGATGCACCAGCCGCTGGCCCGCCGGCTGGCGGCGGAGGGCAACCACGTGGTCTCGGTCGACCTGCTCGGGCACGGACGCTCGGACCGCCCGGCGGACCCGCTGGCGTACTCGATGACCGCGTTCGCCGAGCAGGTGGTCGCCCTGCTGGACGAGCTCGACGCGGAGCGGGCGGTGATCGGCGGGCCGTCGCTGGGGGCGAACGTGGCCCTGGAGGTTGCCGACGGCCGGCCGGACCGTGTCGCCGGGATCATCGCGGACATGCCGGTGCTCGACAACGCGCTCGAGGCCGGACTGGTCGCCTTCGCGCCGTTGCTGTTCACCGCCCGGCTGCTGCCGTGGGCGGTCTCCGGGACCCGGCTGCTCACCCGTGCGGTGCCGCGCGGGCTGGTGCCGTTCTGGACCGGGATCGCGCTGGACACCCTGGGCCAGCGACCCGGGCCGATGGCCGCCGCCATCCATGGCATCTTCTTCGGCCGGATCGCCCCGCCCTCGTCGCGGCGTCGCGAGATTCGTGCACCGGCGCTCGTGGTGGGGCATCCGCACGACCCGGTCCATCCCGCGGCCGATGCCGCCATGCTCGCCGACGAGCTTCCCGATGCCACGTTCGTCGCAGCGCGCCACGTCCTGGAGTGGTCGATGCACCCGGAGCGGCTGGACCAGCAGGCGGTGGCGTTCGTGGAGCGCTGCTTCGCCCCACCGGAGGCGGGCAGGCGGCTGCGGGGCTCCTGATGCACCCGTGCGGCGGGTCTCCCGTCCGTGCGGGCGCCGGCGAGCGACAATCGCGGCATGCCGGTCTACAGCGACGAAGCGGTGGTGCTGCGCACCCACAAGCTCGCCGAGGCCGACCGGATCATCACACTGCTGACCCGCCGGCACGGCGTGGTGCGCGCGGTGGCCAAGGGAGTACGCCGCACCACCTCGAAGTTCGGCTCCCGGCTGGAGCCGTTCACCCACGTCGACCTGCAGCTGTACGAGGGCCGCAACCTCGACACCGTCACCCAGGCGGTCACGCTGGCGCCGTTCGGCGGCACGATCGGCGGCGACTACGAGCGCTACACGGTGGCCAGCGTGATGCTGGAGACCGCGGAGCGGCTGGTCGCCGAGGAGCGGGAGCCCTCCGTGCAGCAGTACCTGCTGCTGGTGGCGGGGCTGCGGGCCATGGTGGCCGGCGAGCACCGCCCGGGTGACGTGCTGGCGTCGTTCCTGCTCCGGTCGCTGTCCGTGGCCGGGTACGCCCCGGCGTTCCGCAGCTGCGCGCGCTGCGGGCGTGCGGGCCTGCACACCTCGTTCCATCCCGCCTCCGGGGGCGTGCTCTGCCCCGACTGCCGGGTGCCCGGGGCCGCGCGGCCGGCGGTGGAGACCGTGGAGCTGCTCGGTGCCCTGCTGGCCGGGGACTGGGCCGTCGTCGACGTCGCCGGGGACCGGCACCGCCGGGAGGCACGAGGCTTGGTCACGGCGTACCTGAACTGGCACCTGGAGCGCGACCTGCGGTCGCTGCGGTACGCCGCGGAGTGACGCCGGGGCGGTAGGTTGTGCGTCGGTGAGCACCCGACGCGACGTACGACCGCCCGACCCGCACCCCTCCGGCGCCCGCCCGCCTGCGCTGCCGGCGGGCACCGTGCCCGGGCACGTGGCGATCATCATGGACGGCAACGGCCGGTGGGCGAAGCAGCGGGGCCTGCCCCGGACGGCGGGCCACACCGAGGGGGAGAGCTCGCTGTTCGACGTCGTCGAGGGTGCGATCGAGATCGGCGTCAAGGCGATCTCGGCGTACGCGTTCTCCACCGAGAACTGGACCCGGTCCCCGGACGAGGTGCGCTTCCTGATGGGCTTCAACCGGGACGTGATCCGGCGGCGCCGCGACGAGATGAACGAGATGGGCGTCCGGGTGCGGTGGGCCGGGCGCCAGCCGCGACTGTGGAAGTCGGTGATCAGGGAGCTGCAGGTCGCCGAGGAGCTGACCGCCGGCAACGACGTGCTCACGCTGACCATGTGCGTCAACTACGGCGGCCGCTCCGAGCTCGCCGACGCCGCCCGCGGGATCGCCCGCGACGTTGCCGCCGGGAAGCTCCGGCCCGACCGGGTCGACGAGCGGACGTTCGCCAGGTACCTGTACGTGCCCGAGCTGTCCGAGGCCGACATGGTCTGGCGCACCAGTGGCGAGCAGCGGCTGTCCAACTTCGTGCTCTGGCAGGCGGCGTACTCCGAGATGGTCTTCACCGACGTGTTGTGGCCCGACGTCGACCGCCGCGACCTCTGGCGCGCGATCGAGACCTACGCGAGCAGGAACCGCCGCTACGGCTCAGCCTGACAGTCCGGGCAGGTGCCGAAGACCTCCAGGGTGTGGCTGACGTCGGTGTAGCCGTGGGTCGAGGCCACTGCTCGGGTCCACCGCTCCACCGTGGGGCCCTCGACCTCGAGGGTGGCACCGCAGCCCCGGCAGACCAGGTGGTGGTGGTGGCTGGAGCTGCAGCGGCGGTACAGGGTCTCCCCGGCCCGGGTGTGCAGCGCGTCGAGCTCGTCGGCGTCGGCCATCGCCTGCAGGGTGCGGTAGACCGTGGACAGGCCCACGTGGTCACCGCTGTCACGCAGCGCCTCGTGGATCTCCTGGGCCGAGTGGAAGTCGTCGAAGGACTCCAGGGCGGTGGCCACGGCCCGTCGCTGCCGGGTCGGCCGCAGCCCCTCGCCCGGGCTGCCCGGTTCAGTGCTCGTCATAGTGGCCTCCCGTCACCTCGCCGTGCACGGCGTGGCGGTGCCCGTCGTGCAGGTAGTCCACGTGGTCGCCGTGCTCGACCGGCACGTGCCCGCAGCCCGGGCCGTGCCGGTGCCCGTGCTCGACCGTGCCGTACGCCGCCTCCTCTGCCGGACCCTCCGCAGCGAACGGCACCCGGGTCGCCCGCCTCCGCTGCACCAGCAGCCCCACCGGAGCGGTGACCGCGAAGCCGGCCAGCGCGACCAGCACGATCGTGGCCCCGGGGGGCACGTCGACGAAGGCGGAGGTGGTCAGCCCGAGCAGGGCGGCGAGCCCCCCTGCGGCCATGCCCACGCCCATGGTCATCCGGAAACCGCGCGTGAACTGCTGCGCGGTCGCCACCGGGATCACCATCAGGGCACTGACCAGCAGCAGGCCCACGGTGCGCATCGCGATGCTCACCGACACCGCGGCGAGCACCGAGATCAGCACGTTGTAGAAGGTGACCGGGAGGCCGCTGGTGCGCGCGAACGCCTCGTCGTTCGCCACCGCGAACAGCTGCGGGCGCAGCGTGACCCCGAGGACCACCACGAGCGCCGCCAGCACCACGCTCACCACCAGGTCGGTGTCGGACAGCGAGGTGATCGAGCCGAACAGGTAGCCCTGCAGCGCGAACGCACCGTTGCCGGCGAGCTGCACCAGCACCAGGCCCCCGGCGATGCCGCCGTAGAACAGCAGCGCCAGCGCGACGTCGGCCGAGGCCTTGCCGGTGACGCGGATGATCTCGATCAGCAGGGCCCCGAACACCGAGACCAGGATCGCGGTGAGGGTGGGGGAGGTCCCGGTGAGCAGGCCCAGCGCAACACCGGTGACGCAGATGTGCCCGATGCCGTCGCCCAGCAGCGACAGCCGGCGCTGCACCAGGTAGGTGCCGACCGCCGGGGCCGCGAGCCCGGTGACCAGGGCCGCGAGCAGGCCCCGCAGCATGAACGGCGACAGCAGGATGTCCATCAGCCGTCACGCTCCAACGGTGCTGAGACCTCCGGTCGCACGGTCGGGGTGGCCTCCCGGTGATGGTGGCCCTCGTCGTGGAACGGCTCCGGCCCGGCGGGCCCGTCGTGGACCAGCCTGCCCTCCTGCATCACCAGGGTGCGCCGGATCAGCGGTGCGAACGGCCCCGGCTCGTGCAGCACCACCAGGATGGTCGCGCCGCGGGCGGCACGCTCGGCCAGCGTGCGCGCGATCGCCTCCTGGCTGAGTCGGTCCACCCCGGCGTTGGGCTCGTCGAGCACCAGCAGCTCGGGGTCGCCGGCCAGGGTGCGCGCCATCAGCACCCGCTGCTGCTGGCCGCCCGACAGCGTGCCGACCGCGTGCCGCGAACGGTCGGTGAGGCCGACGGTGGCGATGGCGTCCCGGACCGCGGCGCGGTCGGCCCGGCCGGCGGGGACGAAGGGGCGCCGCCGCGCCATCCGCCCCGACGCGACCACCTCGGTGACCGTGGCCGGAACTCCCTGGGTGATCGTGGACCGCTGCGGCACGTAGCCGAGCCGGTGCCACGCCCGGAAGTCCCGCAGCGGGCTGCCGAACAGCCGGATCTCGCCTGCGGCGAGCGGGTTCAGGCCGAGCACCGTCTTGACCAGTGTGGACTTGCCGGAGCCGTTGGCGCCCATCAGGGCGACCACCTCGCCGCGGCGTACGGTCAGGTCGAGGTCACGCAGGATAGGCCGGCCGCCGATGGTCACGGCTGCGCCGCGGACGTCGATCACGTGGTCGGGTTCGCTCATGTGCATGAGTTCGCCCGCTCGATCGCGCGGAGGTTCTGCCGCATCAGGGTGAGGTAGTTCTGGCCCTCGTCACTCGGCACCAGGCCCTCGGCGGGGTCGAGCACGGCGCTCCCGATGCCGAGGTCGTGGGCCAGGGAGTCGGCCATCTTCGGGCTGTCGAGACGCTCGGCGAAGACCGTGGTGACGTGCTTCTCCCGGGCCAGGGTGGTGATCTGCGCCAGGTGGCGGACCGAGGGCTCGGCGTCCGGGGTCAGCCCGGCGAGCGGCACGATGTCGAAGTGGTAGCGGCGCCCGAAGTACTCGAACGCGTCGTGGCTGACCACCAGGGCGCGGATCCTGCAGTGCCTGGTGCCGGCCCGGATGTCGCGGTCCAGGGTGGTGAGCTGTCGCTGCAGGCGCGCGTCGTTGGCGCGGTACGCCGCGGCGTGCGCGGGGTCGGCGGAGACCATCGACCGGGTGAACGCGCGCGCCACGTGGGCGAGCAGCAGCGGGTTCAGCCAGAAGTGCGGGTCGCGGTTGTCGGCGGTCTCCTCGCGGTACCCGGCCGCCGGGGCGTGCAGGGTCACCACCGAGGCGGCGTTCACCACCCGGCGCGGGTGGTTGTTCTCGATGGCCTGGTCGACCGCCGGTTGCAGCCCCTTCTCGTACAGGGCGACATCGGCGGCCGAGAGCTCGGCGGTCTGCCGCACCGTGAGCGACAGCTCGTGCGGCTCGACGCCGGGCTGGGTCAGTGAGACCACGCGGGCGTGGTCGCCGACGACCCGCTGCGCGACGAACCGGAGCGGGTAGAAGGAGGCCACCACGCTCGGTCGGCCGTGCCGGGCCCCTGCATATCCGCAGCCGGCGAGGGGGAGCAGGGCGAGCCCGATCGAGGCCACGGCTACCACTCCCCTGAACATGACAATGATTTTCAACCAGAATGAGAATCGTTGTCAAGTTGCGTGGCAAGCTTTCTCAGGTCACTAGGGTGACGGCGTGCTGGTGGTGAGCAGGTTCCGCGTCGAGACGGCCACGGAGGAGCGGTTCGCCGGTGACCTGGAGTCGGCGCTGGCGCTGCTGGCAGGGCAGCCGGGGTGCGAGGACGGGCGGCTGGGCCGCAACCTCGACGACCCCGGGCTGTGGGTGCTGGTGACCCGGTGGGCAGACGTGGGCAGCTACCGCCGGGCGCTGTCGTCGTACGACGTGAAGCTGGCCCTCGGGGTGGTGTCGGGGCGGATGGTCGACGAGCCCTCGGCGTACGAGACCGAAACCGGGGACTGGAACCGCAACGTCCCTCGGTAGGCTGACCCCTCCGGACTCGTGCCAGCGCACAGTGCCGAGGCAGCCAGCCCGACCGAACCGAAGCAGGAGCAGATCTCGTGGCCAAGAAGCCGGCATCAGCGCTCGACAACGTCGTCTCGCTCGCGAAGCGGCGCGGGTTCGTCTACCCGAGCGGCGAGATCTACGGCGGCACCCGTTCGGCCTGGGACTACGGGCCGCTCGGGGTGGAGCTGAAGGAGAACATCAAGCGGCAGTGGTGGCGGGCCATGGTGACCACCCGCGACGACGTCGTCGGCCTGGACTCCAGCGTGATCCTGCCCACCCGCACCTGGGAGGCCAGCGGCCACCTGGCCACCTTCAACGACCCGCTGGTGGAGTGCCAGGCCTGCCACAAGCGGTTCCGGGAGGACCACCTGGCCGAGGAGTACACCGCCCGCAAGGGCCTCGACGACCCCGGCTCCGTGGACCTGAACTCCTCGGTTCCCTGCCCCAACTGCGGCACCCGGGGCGCGTGGACCGCTCCCCGCGAGTTCAACATGATGCTGAAGACCTACCTCGGCGTGATCGAGGACGAGTCGGGGCTGCGCTACCTGCGGCCGGAGACCGCGCAGGGCATCTTCCTCAACTTCGCCAACGTGCTGAACAGCTCGCGGCGCAAGCCCCCGTTCGGGATCGCCCAGATCGGCAAGAGCTTCCGCAACGAGATCACGCCGGGCAACTTCATCTTCCGCACACGTGAGTTCGAGCAGATGGAGATGGAGTACTTCGTCAGGCCCGGCGAGGACGAGGAGCTGCACCAGTACTGGATCGACGAGCGCACCCGGTGGTACGTCGACCTCGGGATCGGCAAGGACGACCTGCGCCACTTCGAGCACCCGAAGGAGAAGCTGTCGCACTACTCCAAGCGCACCGTGGACATCGAGTATCGCTACGGGTTCGCGGGCTCGGAGTGGGGCGAGCTCGAGGGGATCGCCAACCGCACCGACTTCGACCTGAGCCGGCACAGTGAGTACTCCGGGCAGGACCTGTCCTACTACGACCAGGCCAGCGGCGAGCGCTACGTGCCCTACGTGATCGAGCCTGCGGGCGGGCCGAACCGGACGATGATGGCGTTCCTGGTCGACGCCTGGACCGAGGACGAGGCGCCCAACACCAAGGGCGGGGTCGACCGGCGGACCGTGCTCCGGCTGGACCCGCGGCTCGCGCCGGTCAAGGTCGCGGTGCTGCCGCTGTCGCGCAACGCCGACCTGTCGCCGAAGGCGCGCGACCTCGCCGCCGAGCTGCGCGGGCTGGGCTGGAACGTGGAGTTCGACGACTCCGGTGCGATCGGCCGCCGGTACCGTCGCCAGGACGAGATCGGTACGCCGTACTGCGTGACGGTGGACTTCGACAGCCTCGACGACGGGGCCGCGACCGTGCGCGAGCGCGACTCGATGAGCCAGCAGCGGGTCCCGCTGGAGGGGATGCGCGGCTGGTTCGCCGAACGCCTCGCCGGTTGCTGAGCGTCGGTGCACGAATCCGGCGACCCGGTTGGCACAATGACCGCGTGAGACGTCGACTCCTGCGATCCCTGGCCGCACCGTGCGCGGTGGTGCTGCTGCCTGCCCTGGCCCTGTCGGCCTGTGGCGGCGGGGGTTCACCGAAGGCCGGCTCGAGCTCCTCCGCATCGCCGTCGCGGTCGGTGCCGGTGACGCCGACGCCCTCGGTCCAGGTCCCCTCGGGGGTGACCCTGACCAGGCCGGGCAGCCGGCTGCAGCTCGGCCAGGCGGCCACGGTTCCCTACCGTCCCAACGACAAGCGCAGCAGTGTGCTGCGGATGCGCGTGACGAGCATCGACCAGGGCACGCTCAAGCAGCTGAACGCCTACGTGCTCGACCGCAGCACGCGCCAGTCCACGCCGTACTACGTGCACCTGACCGTCGCGAACGTCGGCAACGGCAACGTCGGCAGCACCGACGTGCCGCTGTGGGCCGTCGGCCCGGGCAACACCCTGGTCCACTCCTCGAGCTTCACCAACACCTTCAAGCGGTGTCCGTCGCGATCGCTGCCGAAGTCGTTCGGCCCGGGCAAGCACACCACCGCCTGCCTGGTGTTCCTGCTGCCGAGCCACGGCAAGGTGAGCAGTGTGAGCTTCCGCCCGGTCCAGGCCGTCGCCCCCATCGAGTGGCACGGCACGGTGAAGCCACCGCCGGGGACGAAGAAGATGCCTGCCCACAAGAAGGGCGCGCACCAGAAGGGGTCGAAGAAGCACTGAGCACGGGCCTGCGACTGGGTCGGCTGCGGCTGCCCACCCCGGTGGTGCTGGCACCGATGGCCGGCATCACCAACGCGGCCTACCGTCGGCTGTGCTTCGAGCAGGCCACGGCGCAGGGGGGCAACGGCCTGTTCGTCTGCGAGATGATCACCAGCCGCGGCCTGGTCGAGGGCGATGCCACCACCCGCCGGATGCTCGCCTTCGACGAGCTCGAGCAGACCAGGTCCGTGCAGCTGTACGGCACCGACCCGGCGTACGTCGGGCGGGCGACCGCGATCCTGTGCGACGAGTACGCCGTGGACCATGTGGACCTGAACTTCGGCTGCCCTGTCCCCAAGGTGACCCGCAAGGGTGGTGGGGCGGCGCTGCCGTGGAAGCGGACCCTGTTCGCCCGGATCGTCACCGCCGCGGTCGAGGCCGCCGTGAGGTACGACGTCCCGGTGACGGTGAAGACCCGCAAGGGCATCGACGACGACCACCTCACCTCCCTCGACGCCGGCCGGATCGCCCAGGAGTGCGGTGCGGCGGCCATCGCGTTGCACGGCAGGACCGCGATCCAGGCGTACTCGGGACGGGCCGACTGGGACGCGATCGCAGCCCTGGTGGCCGCGGTCGACATCCCCGTGCTGGGCAACGGCGACATCTGGGAGGCTGCGGACGCCCTGCGCCTGGTCGAGCAGACCGGAGCCGCCGGCGTCGTGGTGGGCCGCGGCTGCCTGGGCAGACCGTGGCTGTTCCGGGACCTCGCGGCCGCGTTCGCCGGACAACAGGTGGCGACGCTGCCCACCCTGGGTGAGGTTGCCGCGATGATGCGCCGCCACGCCGAGCTGCTCACCGGCCACCTGGGGGAGGAGCGGGGCTGCAAGGAGTTCCGCAAGCACGTGTCGTGGTACCTCAAGGGCTTCCGGGCCGGGGGTGAGCTTCGTCACCGGATGGCCCTGGTGAGCTCGCTCGCCGAGCTGGACGACCTGCTGGTGCTGCTCGACCCCGACGAGCCGTTCCCGGTCTCGGAGCTGGGCAGCCCGCGCGGGCGCCAAGGCGCGCCGCGCCGACGTGTCGTGGTGCCCGAGGGGTGGCTGGACGACCGCGAGGGCGGCGTACTGCCGCAGCCGGAGGACGCCGCGGAGGCCAGCGGCGGCTGAGCCGGGGTGGGCAGACTCACCCACGTCGGACCAGGGCCGGGCGGGCCTTCTGCTCCGATCCATGGTTTCATCGGGCGGGTTGCCCACCCCCGTCACGAAGGACCCAGCCGTGCCCGTTGGCCGACACCGCCTGGACGCCATGCCCCGACGCCGCCGCTTCTGGGGCCGGGCCGTGCTGGCTGCCGTGGTGGTCATCGCGGTGGTGCTTGTGGCGGGCGGTGCCACGGTGAGCAACCTGACCAGACCGGAGCCGACCACGGTGGCCGCGAAGTCGCCCGAGCCGATGAAGATCTCCCTCAGCGGGTTCCACCCGTCGGCCTCGGTGCGGATGGCCGACTCGGCCCTGGTCGGCGCCTCCCGGAGCACGGGGATCTCCCGCAGCCTTGACCGGCTGGCCTCCACCCGGGTCACCGGCCACCGCTGGAGCACGGCGCGGCTCGACCTCTACCTCGCTCCGACCGAGCACGCCACCGTGCGCCACGTCTTCCCCGCGAGCCGTCGCATCGCCACGACCGGACACACCGAGGGTGCGTTCAGCCAGGTCGTCGTCGATGACCAGCCTCGCTGGGTGCACACCGACTACCTCGCCGCACACAGGCCTCGTCCGTCCGGATCATCGTCCACGTCGGGCTCGTCGTCCTCCGGCGCTTCCGCAACCGGCCCGCTGGTCTTCCGGCCCTGCCCGGCGACGGCGTCGGTCGAGCACGGGCTGGTGCCCGGGGCCGTGCGAGCCTGGGAGGCGGTGTGCAACCGGTTCCCGCAGGTCAGCACGTACGGCGGCCTCGCACCGCGCTCCGAGCACGACACCGGCCACGCGGTCGACGCGATGGTGTACGGCGACACCGCGACCGGATACCAGATCGCACACTTCCTGCAGGCCCACGCCGCCGAGCTCGACCTCTACGACATCATCTACCGGCAGCACATCTGGACCCCTGTCCGCGCCAGCGAGGGCTGGCGGCTGATGCCCGACCGCGGGTCGCCGACCGCCAACCACATGGACCACGTGCACTTCGCGGTGAACTAGCCAACCGGGCCGACACGCCCGCCGGGGTCGCGCTCGGCCGGCGATTGTCCTACGGTGGTTCCGCCCCGGCACCCGGCCGGGGTGCCGCCGGTCGGGACGCCGAGTCCTGCCACCCGCCGGCGGGCGACGTACCCACGTGGCAGGAGTGGGGGACCCACAGGTTCCACGTCATCGTGCCCGCGGTGACTCGGGGTGAAGCCCCCTCGGGGGGCGGAGCACCTTCCTGCTCCAACCCGACAGCTGACTCCACAGGCGTGGGAAGGAACCCATGCCCACCACAACTCTGGGCCGCCGGCCTGCGGCGATCGTCGCTGCGCTGGTCACCGCCCTGGCTCTCGCCCTGTCCATGACCGTCTCCGTCGCCGGGTCCGCGAACGCGGCCACGCGCCACCGGAAGGTCCACCACGCGCTCAGGATCGCCCGCCACCAGAAGGGCGACCCCTACCGCTACGGCAGCGACGGACCGAACCGGTTCGACTGCTCCGGACTGACCTACTTCGCCTTCCACAAGCGCTCCGGCTTCCGGCACTTCCCGCGCACCGCGAGCGCCCAGTCGCACTTCACGCGCCACATCAAGCGCTCCCACATGCGGGCGGGCGACCTGATCTTCTTCTCCGGCCACGGCGGGGTCTACCACGTCGGGATCTTCGGCGGCTGGTACCACGGCCACCGGATGGTGCTGCACGCGCCGCACCCGGGAGAGCGGGTGCACACCCAGCCGCTCTGGACCAGCCACTGGTTCGCGGGGACGATGCGTCACCGCTGACGCACCGACCGACCCCGGTGCCTGTCGGGCTCGCGGTGACGGTCGGGGATACTGGGGGCGATGATCTCCCTCGACCCCGCCATCGCCGCGCGCCTGACGCGCAACGACCAGGGACTGGTCCCCGCGATCGTGCAGCAGCACGACACCGGGGAGGTGCTGATGCTCGCCTGGATGGACGACGAGGCACTCCACCGCACCCTGACCACCCGCCGCGGCACGTACTGGAGCCGCTCCCGCGAGGCGTACTGGGTGAAGGGCGAGACCTCCGGACACCGCCAGCACGTGGTCGAGGTCCGGCTGGACTGCGACGGCGACACCGTCCTGGTCCGGGTCGACCAGGAGGGCCCGGCCTGCCACACCGGCGCCCGGACCTGCTTCGACGCCGACCGCCTCGACGGCAATGACTGAGCGGCCCGCTCCCGCCCGCCCGGAGTGGCACGGCTTCACCCGGGTACTGCTCCCGGGCGTCGCCGTGGCCGTGCTGGCCGCGGTCGCCTCGGCCAAGCCCTGGGCCGCGCTGACCGGCGCCGGCACCCGGCTGGTTCCCTCCGGATCACCGCTGCTCACCGGGGTCGGTGAGGTCCCGCTCGCCTCGGCGCTGAGCCTGGTGGTGCTGGCCGCGTGGGGCGCGGTGCTGGTGACCCGGGCGCGGGTGCGCACCTCACTGTCCGGGGTGGGGCTGGTCGCGTCGCTGGCCCTGCTTGCGGTCGCGGTCCGCGGCTTCTGGTCCGCGCCGGACTCGGTGCGGCACGTGGTGGTGGGCCAGCTCGGCCTGGCCGGTCGCAGCCACGCCGGGTCGGCGATCCCGGTCGGGCACACCGGCTGGTACTGGGTGGCCCTGGTCATGGCGCTCTGCTGTGTGGTCAGCTTCGCCGTCGCCGTACCCCGGGTGCACCGGTGGCCCACGATGTCGGCCCGGTACGACGCCCCCGGCAGCGAGCGGGAGCAGCAGCGGCGGCGCCGCCTGGCCCAGCCTCGCACCGACCGGGAGTGGTGGGACGCCCTCGACGAGGGGCGCGACCCCACCGCCCGCCCCGAACCCGGACACGGCCCGGGCGACTCGCCGCCCTGACGGCCGGACCCCGAGGGCGCCCCTTAGGATGTCGATGTCCATCCACGCAGAGGAGTCTTGCGGCCATGACAGCACACCACGGCAGCACGCCGGCCGCCTGGACGGCGGTGACCATCGCGCTGGCAGGGTTCGTCGTCGGCGCGATCGGCCTGATGGCGGGCAGTATGCCGACCTTCTGGGTGGGTGTGGCACTGGCTCCGGCGGCCATCATCGTGGGCGTGGTGATGTCGCGGATGGGCTACGGCACCGCGGGCTAGCCATGTCCGTCGCGCGGCTGTCCCGGGTGCGTTGGCCGGTGCTGGCCGCGGCGGTGACGGCCGCGCTGTTCCTCGCCCTGCAGCTGCGCGACCCCCATCGACACGGCTCCTGGGGCTTCTGTCCCTGGCGCAGCGTCACCGGCTGGGACTGCCCCGGCTGCGGCGGGCTGCGCGCCATGAACGACCTGGGGCACGGCCACCTCGCCGCGGCCTGGCACAGCAACCTGCTGGTGGTCGCCAGCATCCCGGTCGTCCTGGTGTGCTGGGCGCTGTGGCTGCGGCACGACTGGCGTGGCGGCGGCTGGCAGCCGTCCACGCGGACCTGGCAGCTGGTGCTCGGCGGCTACGCCGTGCTCGCCGTCGCCTTCGCCGTGTTCCGTAACACCCCCTGGGGAGCCGCACTGTGGGTGGCCTGAGCACCCCACCGCCCGCGTGAGAGGCTTTCCCCGTCCCACCGACCTGTCCGAGACCGAGGTTGCCGTGACTTCGCCGCCCGCGTCCGTCCTCGACGACATCGTCGCCGACGTGCGCACCGACCTGGCCGAGCGCCGCCGCCGGCTGCCCGAGGCGGACCTGCTGGACCGCATCCACGGGCTGCCGCCGACCCACGACCCGCTGCCGGCGTTCCGCGGCCCGGGACTGGGCGTGATCGCCGAGGTGAAGCGCCGCTCGCCGAGCAAGGGCGACCTCGCCCCGATCCCGGACCCTGCGGTCCTGGCCGGGAGCTACGCCGCCGGGGGTGCCGACGCGATCTCGGTGCTCACCGAGCCGCGCCGGTTCGGCGGCTCGCTGGAGGACCTGCGCGCCGTACGGTCGGCCGTGCCGACCCCGTTGCTGCGCAAGGACTTCGTGGTCACCGACTACCAGCTGCTCGAGGCGCGCGAGGCCGGTGCGGACCTGGTGCTGCTGATCGTGGCGGCGCTCGACGACGAGCTCCTGGCCCGGCTGCACGACCACGCCCGCGAGCTCGGCCTGGCCGTGCTGACCGAGGTGCACGACGAGGCCGAGGTGGAGCGCGCGCTCGCTGCGGGGGCGGACCTGGTCGGAGTCAACGCCCGCAACCTCAGGACGCTGGAGGTCGACACCGACACGTTCGCCCGGCTCGCCCCGCTGCTGCCCGACGAGGTGGTCAAGGTCGCGGAGTCGGGCGTCACCGGACCCGACGACGCCGGACGCCTCGCCGCGCAGGGCGCGGACGTCATCCTGGTCGGGGAGGCGCTGGTGCGCGACGGCGACCCGGCCGCGGCGGTCGCGGCGATGAAGGCGGCCGCCCGATGACTCCGATGGCAGGGCCCACCGCACCGCTGCCCGACGACCGCGGCCACTTCGGCCGGTTCGGCGGACGGTTCATGCCCGAGGCGCTCGTGGCGGCCCTCGACGAGCTCACCGAGACGTGGCACGAGGCGATGGCCGACCCGGTCTTCACCGGGGAGTTCACGCGCATGCTGCACGAGTACGCCGGCCTGCCCAGCCCGCTGTACGACGCCACCCGGCTCGCTGAGCGTGCCGGCGCGCGGATCCTGCTGAAGCGGGAGGACCTCGACCACACCGGCGCCCACAAGATCCGCAACGTGCTCGGCCAGGCGCTGCTGACCCGGCGGATGGGCAAGACCCGGATGATCGCCGAGACCGGCGCCGGCCAGCACGGGGTCGCCACGGCCACCGCGGCGGCGTACCTCGGCCTGGACTGCACCGTCTACATGGGCGAGCTGGACACCCAGCGGCAGGCGCTCAACGTCGCCCGGATGCAGCTGCTCGGCGCCGAGGTGGTGCCGGTCGGGTCGGGCTCACGCACCCTCAAGGACGCCATCAACGAGGCGATCCGGGACTGGGTCGCCAGCGTCGACCACACCGCCTACTGCTTCGGTACGGCGGCGGGTCCGCACCCGTTCCCCGCGATGGTGCGCGACTTCTGCCGCGGCATCGGCGACGAGGCCCGGGCCCAGTGCCTGGAGCTGACCGGGGAACTCCCCGACGCGGTCGCCGCGTGCGTCGGCGGCGGGTCCAACGCGATCGGGCTGTTCACCGCGTTCCTCGACGACGACGGCGTGGCGCTGCACGGCTTCGAGGCCGCCGGGGACGGCGTGGACACCTCCCGGCACGCCGCCACGATCTGGGCCGGGCAGGTCGGCGTGCTGCACGGCGCCCGCACCTACGTGCTGCAGGACGAGGACGGGCAGACCGTGGAGTCGCACTCGATCTCGGCCGGCCTGGACTACCCGGGGGTCGGCCCCCAGCACGCCCACCTCGCGGCCACCGGCCGCGCGACGTACCACCCGGTCACCGACCAGGCGGCCATGGACGCCTTCTCGCTGCTCGCCCGTACCGAGGGCATCATCCCGGCCATCGAGTCCGCGCACGCGGTCGCGGGTGCGCTGGACCTCGCCCGCGAGCTGCCCGGACGGACCCTGCTGGTCAACCTCTCCGGCCGCGGCGACAAGGACATGGGCACCGCGGTCGAGTGGTTCGGGCTCGGGAAGGCGTGAGCATGACGGGCACCACCAGCACGACCGTGTTCGAGAAGGCGCGTGCGGACGGCCGCGCTGCCCTGGTCGGCTACCTGCCGGCCGGCTTCCCCGACGTCGAGGGCGGGGTGGTCGCGCTGACCACGATGGTCGAGGCGGGCTGTGACGTGATCGAGGTCGGCTTGCCCTACAGCGACCCGGTCATGGACGGGCCGACCATCCAGGCCGCCGCGCAGCGGGCGCTCGAGGGCGGCGTCCGCGTCGCCGACGTGCTGCGCACGGTCGAGGCGGTCGCCGCCACCGGCACCCCCACGCTGGTGATGACCTACTGGAACCCGGTCGAGCACTACGGCGTGAGCCGGAGCACGGGCCACAGCGGCGTCGAGCGGTTCGCGGCCGACCTGGCCGCCGTCGGGGGAGCGGGCCTGATCACCCCCGACCTCACGCCGGACTCCGCCGAGGACTGGATCGGCGCCGCGGACGCCCACGATCTCGACAAGGTGTTCCTGGTCGCGCCGTCCTCCACCGACGCCCGGCTCGCGCTCACCGCGGCCGCGTGCCGCGGCTTCGTCTACGCCACCGCGGTCATGGGCGTGACCGGTGCGCGGACCCGCACCAGCGAGCTGGCCGCGCCGCTGGTCGAGCGCACCCGGAGGGTGACCGACCTGCCCGTGGGCGTCGGGCTCGGCGTCTCCACCCGCGAGCAGGCCGCCGAGGTCGCCGGGTACGCCGACGCGGTGATCGTCGGCTCGGCCTTCGTGCGTACCCTGCTCGATGCGGGTCACGACCGTGCCGCGGGACTGGCCGCGCTGCGCGGGCTGACCGAGGAGCTGGCGAAGGGAGTTCGTGGTGCGTAGGTTGGTTCCGCTGTTGCTGTTCGCGGGAGTGCTGCTGGCCGGGTGCGGCGAGGCCCCGGCGGCCGAGACCGTCACCGACCGGCACGGCTACCACGGCACATCGGTCGACCCCCCGTTGCGGGTTCCCTCGTCGCGGCTCGTCGACGACCACGGCCGTGCGTTCGACCTCGCCCACGACGGCGACGCCCTGCACGTGGTGTTCTTCGGCTACACCCACTGCCCCGACATCTGCCAGGTCGTGATGGGCACCATCGCCTCGGCGTACGACCGGCTCTCCGAGGCCGAGCAGCAGCGGGTCCGGGTGATGTTCGTGAGCACCGACCCCGCACGTGACACCGGTCCCCGGCTGCGTGCCTACCTGGCCCGCTTCGACACCGAGTTCACCGGCGTCCGCGGCCCGCTGGCCGAGGTGGTCGACCTCGCGCGGCCGCTGGGCATCTACGTCCGCAAGGGCGAGCGGCTGCCCAGCGGCGGGTACGAGGTCGACCACGGCACCCACGTGATCGCGGTCTCCGGGAACCGTGCGCCGCTGCTGTGGAGCGCCGAGGTGTCCCCGGCCGACCTCGCCACGGACATCCAGCGGCTGCTGGCCGGGCAACCGGCCGGACAGGAGGACGCTGCGTGACCGTGTCCTCGGTCGCCCTGCTCGTCGCAGGGGTCCCGGACTTCATCCCCAGCCCCGCCCAGCGGGAGTGGCACCTGGGGCCGTTCCCGGTGCGTGCCTACGCGCTGTGCATCATCCTCGGCGTCATCGTCGCGGTGTGGCTCGGCGACAGGCGCTGGCGAGCTCGGGGCGGCGCCCCCGGCCAGATCGGCGACATCGCGCTGTATGCAGTGCCGCTGGGGCTGGTCGGCGCGCGCGTCTACAGCCTGTGCACCGACCCGAACCGCTACTTCGGCGACGGCAAGGCCTGGTGGGAGCCGCTCGCGGTCTGGCACGGCGGCCTGGGGGTCTGGGGAGCGATCGCGGGCGGAGCGTTCGGCGCCTGGCTGGCGTGCCGCCACTACGGTTTCCGGCTCAGCGTCCTGGCCGATGCGCTCGCGCCCTGCCTGCTGGTCGCGCAGGGGATCGGGCGCTGGGGCAACTACTTCAACCAGGAGCTGTTCGGGAAGCCCACCACGCTGCCGTGGGGGCTGGAGATCTCCCCGGTCCACCGCCCGCAGGGGTACGAGCAGTTCGCCACCTTCCACCCGACCTTCCTCTACGAGTGCGTCTGGGACCTCGGCGCGGCGGGCGTGGTGCTGTGGCTGGACCACAAGCTGCACCTGGGCTTCGGCCGCTGCTTCGCGCTGTACGCCGCGGTGTACTGCCTCGGACGGGGCTGGATCGAGTACCTGCGCATCGACACCATCGAGTTCCACTTCCTGGGACTGCGGCTCAACGACTGGACCTCGATCGTGGTGTTCGTGGCCGGGTTGACCTACTTCGTGGTGGTCGGCCGCCGCCACCCGGGCCGTGAGGAGTCGGTGTACGTCGAGGGGCGGGAGCCGGAGGAGCGGGACGACGAGGAGGAGTCGGCCCACGCGTGAGGCCGGACACCGGCCCAACCGGGTTGACTCCAGCCCCGCCAGTACACGTTCGCCCCACGGACGTGGGCGGCCATGGGGCGCCGGTACGGTAGATTGTTCCCTCCCCATGGGCCAGAGCCGTCCCAGCCGCGCATGCCGCCGCGCATGTCCATGTCCACCGTGTCCGCACGACGCTCGGGGTGACCGCGCGCCGTGGGTGCACCCGACGACGGGAGGATGCACATGCACAAGCTCCCTCCGCCTCAGGGCCTGTACGACGCCCGGCACGAGCACGACGCCTGCGGGGTCACCTTCGTCGCGACCCTGACCGGCGTACCCAGCCACGACATCGTGGTCAAGGCGCGCACGGCGCTCCGCAACCTCGACCACCGCGGCGCCGCCGGCGCCGAGACCAACTCCGGGGACGGGGCCGGCATCCTGATGCAGGTCCCCGACCGGTTCCTGCGGGAGGCCACCCGCGAGGCGGGCTTCGAGCTGCCGCCGCAGCACTCCTACGCCGTGGGCAACATGTTCGTCCCCGGGGACGCCGAGCAGGTCGGCAAGACCCGGCGCAGGATCGAGGAGATCGCCGAGGAGGAGGGGCTGGCCATCGTCGGGTGGCGTGACCTGCCCACCGACCCGTCCTCGCTGGGGGCCGCCGCCCGCGAGTGCATGCCCACGTTCGCGCAGCTGTTCGTGACGGCGCGCGGCACCCGGCTGCTGGGCCTGGGCCTGGAGCGGCTGGCGTACTGCCTGCGCAAGCGTGCCGAGCGCGAGACCGATGCCTACTTCCCGTCGCTGTCGGCCCGCACCCTGGTCTACAAGGGCATGCTCACCACCGAGCAGCTCGACGAGTTCTTCCCCGACCTGGTCGACGAGCGCGTGGAGAGCGCGGTCGCGGTGGTGCACTCGCGGTTCTCGACCAACACCTTCCCGAGTTGGCCGCTGAGCCACCCGTACCGGTTCATCGCCCACAACGGCGAGATCAACACCGTGATGGGCAACCGCAACTGGATGCGGGCGCGCGAGGCGCTGCTCGACAGCGACCTGATCCCGGGCGACCTCGAGCGACTGTTCCCGATCTGCACGCCGGGTGCGTCGGACTCGGCGTCCTTCGACGAGGTGCTGGAGCTGCTGCACCTCGGCGGGCGCAGCCTGCCCCACGCGGTGCTGATGATGATCCCGGAGGCGTGGGAGAACACCGTCCCCGGCAGCGCCACGCCGGGCGCGGGCGAGATGGACCCGAAGCGCCGCGCCTTCTACGAGTTCCACGCGAGCGTGATGGAGCCCTGGGACGGCCCGGCCTGCGTGGTGTTCACCGATGGCACCCAGGTGGGCGCGGTGCTGGACCGCAACGGCCTGCGGCCCTCCCGGTACTGGGTCACCGACGACGGTCTGGTGGTGCTCGCCTCCGAGGTCGGCGTGCTCGACCTCGACCCCGCCTCGATCGTGCGCAAGGGACGGCTGCAGCCCGGCCGGATGTTCCTGGTCGACACCGAGGAGCACCGGGTCATCGAGGACGAGGAGGTCAAGGACGAGCTCGCCTCCGAGCACCCGTACGACGAGTGGCTGCACGCCGGCATGATTCGCCTCGCCGACATCCCCGAGCGCGAGCACGTGGTGCACTCCCACGCCTCGGTCACCCGGCGGCAGCAGGTGTTCGGCTACACCGACGAGGAGCTGCGGGTGCTGGTGTCGCCGATGGCGAACACCTCCGCGGAGCCGATCGGGTCGATGGGCACCGACACCCCGGTCGCCGTACTGTCCGACCGACCGCGGCTGCTGTTCGACTACTTCGCACAGATGTTCGCCCAGGTCACCAACCCGCCGCTGGACGCGATCCGCGAGGAGCTGGTCACCAGCCTCAACGGGACGATCGGGCCCGAGACCAACCTGCTGGAGCCCGCCCCGGCCGCCTGTCGCCAGGTGATGCTCCCGTTCCCGGTGATCACCAACGACGAGCTGGCCAAGATCCGCCACATCAACCGCGACGGTGACATGCCGGGCTTCATCACCCACGTGTCCCGCGGCCTGTACGACGTCAACGGTGGCGGCGAGGCGCTGGCCCTCCGGCTCGACGAGATCTGCCACGAGGTCAGTGACGCGATCGCCGACGGGGCCCGGGTCATCGTGCTCTCCGACCGGCACTCCGACGCCACCCGGGCGCCGATCCCGTCGCTGCTGATGACCGCTGCCGTGCACCACCACCTGGTCCGGGAGAAGACCCGCACCCAGGTGGGCCTGCTGATCGAGGCCGGCGACGTCCGCGAGGTGCACCACGTCGCGACCCTGATCGGGTACGGCGCCGCCGCGGTCAACCCCTACCTCGCCATGGAGTCCGCCGAGGACCTCGCGCGGGACGGCTTCTACGTCAAGCGGGAGCCGGAGGAGGCGGTGTCCAACCTGGTGAAGGCCCTCGGCAAGGGGGTGCTCAAGGTGAGGTCGAAGATGGGCGTGTCCACGGTGGCCTCCTACACCGGCGCGCAGATCTTCGAGGCACTGGGCCTGTCCCAGGAGCTGGTCGACAAGTACTTCACCGGCACCACCTCCAAGCTCGGCGGCGTCGGGCTGGACGTGGTCGCCGAGGAGGTCGCCCGGCGGCACCGTACGGCGTACCCCGTCGACGGCATCGCGCCGGCCCACCGCACGCTGGCCATGGGCGGGGAGTACCAGTGGCGCCGCGAGGGCGAGCTGCACCTGTTCAACCCCGAGACGGTGTTCCGGCTGCAGCACGCCACCCGCTCCGGTCGCTACGACGTGTTCAAGCAGTACACGAAGGCGGTCGACGACCAGGCGGAGAAGCTGATGACGCTGCGCGGCATGTTCGCGTTCAAGCAGCGCGACCCGGTCCCGCTGGAGGAGGTCGAGCCCGCCTCGGAGATCGTGAAGCGGTTCTCCACCGGAGCGATGTCCTACGGCTCGATCAGCCAGGAGGCCCACCAGACCCTGGCGATCGCGATGAACCGCATCGGCGGGAAGTCCAACACCGGCGAGGGCGGCGAGGACGCCGAGCGGCTGCACGACCCGGAGCGGCGCAGCGCCATCAAGCAGGTGGCCTCGGGCCGGTTCGGGGTGACTGCGGAGTACCTGACCAACTCCGACGACATCCAGATCAAGATGGCCCAGGGTGCGAAGCCGGGGGAGGGCGGGCAGCTGCCCGGCAACAAGGTCTACCCGTGGATCGCGAAGACCCGGCACAGTACGCCGGGGGTCGGCCTGATCAGCCCGCCGCCGCACCACGACATCTACTCGATCGAGGACCTGGCCCAGCTGATCCACGACCTGAAGAACGCCAACCCGTCAGCCCGCATCCACGTGAAGCTGGTCGCGGAGGTCGGCGTCGGAACGGTCGCGGCCGGGGTGTCCAAGGCACACGCCGACGTGGTGCTCATCTCCGGCCACGACGGCGGCACCGGCGCCGCACCGCTGACCTCGCTGAAGCACGCCGGCGGACCGTGGGAGCTCGGCCTGGCCGAGACCCAGCAGACGTTGCTGCTCAACGGGCTGCGCGACCGGATCGTGGTGCAGACCGACGGGCAGCTCAAGACCGGGCGCGACGTGATGGTCGCCGCCCTGCTCGGCGCCGAGGAGTACGGTTTCGCCACCGCGCCGCTGGTGGTCTCGGGCTGCATCCTGATGCGGGTGTGCCATCTCGACACCTGCCCGGTGGGCATCGCCACCCAGAACCCGGTGCTGCGCGGCCGGTACGCCGGCAAGGCCGAGCACGTGGTGAACTTCTTCACCTACATCGCCGAGGAGGTGCGCGAGCTGCTCGCCGAGCTCGGCTTCCGCTCACTGGACGAGGCGATCGGCCATGCCGAGGTGCTCGACACCACCCGGGCCGTCGAGCACTGGAAGGCGGCGGGCCTCGACGTCGAGCCGGTCTTCTACGTGCCCGACCTGCCCGAGGGCGCGTCGCGGCACCAGACGGTTCCGCAGGACCACGGCCTCGACAAGGCGCTGGACAACGACCTGGTCCGCATCTGCGAGCCCGCGCTGGAGCGGGGGGAGCCGGTCCGGGCGACGCTGCCGGTCCGGAACGTGAACCGGACGGTCGGCACGATCCTGGGCCACGAGCTGACCAGGCGCAGGCGCGCCGAGGGACTGCCCGACGGCACCATCGACCTGACCTTCACGGGGTCGGCCGGCCAGTCCTTCGGGGCGTTCGTCCCGCGCGGGATCACGATGCGGCTCGAGGGCGACGCCAACGACTACGTGGCCAAGGGCCTGTCCGGCGGCCGGGTGGTGGTCCGCCCCGACCGTGCCGCCCGGTTCGACGCCAGCGAGCAGGTCATCGCCGGCAACGTGATCGGCTACGGCGCCACGGCGGGCGAGATCTTCCTGCGCGGTGTGGTGGGCGAGCGGTTCTGCGTGCGCAACTCCGGGGCGACGGCGGTCGTGGAGGGCGTGGGGGACCACGGCTGCGAGTACATGACCGGCGGCATCGCGGTGGTGCTCGGCTCCACCGGGCGCAACTTCGCCGCCGGCATGAGCGGCGGGACGGCGTACGTGCTCGACCTGGACGAGGGGCGGCTCAACCCCGGGCTGGTCGAGCTGGAGCAGGTGCCGGAGTCCGACTCGGACCTGCTGCGTGGCCTGGTCAGCCGGCACGCCGAGGAGACCGGGTCGCCGCTGGCCGAGCTGCTGCTCGCGGACTGGGGGGCCACGCTCGCCCGGTTCCGCCGGGTGATGCCGCGCGACTTCAAGCGCGTCCTCGAGGCGCGCGAGCAGCTCCGCGCGCAGGGGTACGACGACGACGAGACCGACGACCGGATCATGGAGGTGCTCCATGGCTGACCCCAAGGGCTTCCTCAGGCACGACCAGGAGTTCGCGCAGAAGCGGCCGGTCGAGGAGCGGGTGCACGACTGGAACGAGGTCTACCCCGGTGGACCCGGACACGCGCTGCTGCCGATCATCCGGACCCAGGCGGGACGCTGCATGGACTGCGGCATCCCGTTCTGCCACCAGGGCTGCCCGCTGGGCAACATCATCCCGGAGTGGAACGACCTGGTCTGGCGCGACGACTGGGCCGCGGCCATCGAACGGCTGCACGCCACCAACAACTTCCCGGAGTTCACCGGGCGGCTGTGCCCGGCGCCGTGCGAGACCGCCTGCGTGCTCGGCATCAACCAGCCCGCCGTGACGATCAAGAACGTCGAGGTCTCGATCATCGACCGGGCCTGGGAGTCCGGCAACGTGCGGCCGCAGCCCCCGGAGTGGCTCACCGGCAAGACGGTGGCCGTGGTCGGGTCCGGCCCGGCCGGCCTCGCCGTCGCCCAGCAGCTGACCCGCGCGGGCCACACCGTCGCCGTCTACGAGCGGGCCGACCGGATCGGCGGGCTGCTGCGCTACGGCATCCCCGAGTTCAAGATGGAGAAGGCCGTGCTGGACCGCCGGCTGGACCAGATGCGCAGGGAGGGCACGGTGTTCCGCGCCGGGGTGGAGTGCGGCGCGGACATCACCGGGGAGTCGCTGCGGGAGCGCTTCGACGCGGTGGTGCTCGCCACCGGGTCGACGGTGGCGCGCGACCTGTCGCTTCCGGGCCGGGAGCTCGGCGGCATCCACCAGGCGATGGAGTTCCTGCCGCAGTCCAACCGGGCCTCGCTCGGCGAGGAGCCTGTGCTCGGCGGGGAGGGCGACCAGATCCGTGCGGACGGCAAGCACGTGGTGATCATCGGCGGCGGCGACACCGGCGCGGACTGCCTGGGCACCGTGCACCGGCAGCGCGCGGCGTCGGTGACCCAGCTGGAGATCATGCCGCGACCGCCCGAGGAGCGGCCCGCGGGCCAGCCGTGGCCGACGTACCCGATGGTGTTCCGGGCCTCCGCGGCCCACGAGGAGGGCGGCGAGCGGGTCTACGCGACCTCCACCGTGGAGTTCCTCGGGGACGAGCACGGCGACGTGCGGGCGCTTCGGGTGGTCGACGTGGACGAGAGGTTCCAGCCGGTCGAGGGCACCGAGCGGGAGATCCCGGCCGAGCTGGTCCTGTTCGCGATGGGGTTCACCGGTCCGGAGACCGACGGCCTGGTCTCCCAGCTCGGCGTGGAGCTCGACGAGCGCGGCAACGTCGCCCGCGACGCGTCGTACGCCACCAGCGTGCCGGGGGTGTTCGTCGCCGGTGACGCCGGTCGCGGCCAGTCGCTGATCGTGTGGGCGATCGCGGAGGGGCGCGCGGCCGCCGCCGCGGCCGACACCTACCTCACGGGCGCGACCACCTTGCCCGCCCCGATCCCCCCGACCGAACGCCCGGTCTCGGCCTGACCGGACGCGCGGGTCGCGTTGGATCGTTCAAGTCCCGCTCGCTAGGCTCGCGCCGTGCGAAGAGCGAAGATCGTGTGCACGCTGGGGCCCTCGACCGCGAGCCGGCAGCGGATCCGCGAGCTGGTCGACGTGGGGATGAACGTGGCCCGGCTCAACCTGAGTCACGGCACCCACGCCGAGCACGAGGCGGCGTACCGGATGGTCCGCGAGGCCAGTGACGAGACCGGCCACGGCATCGCGATCTTCGCCGACCTGCAGGGACCCAAGATCCGGCTGGGCGAGTTCGCCGACGGCTCCGCCTCGCTGGAGGCGGGGGCTGGGTTCACGATCACCACGCGCGAGGTCGCGGGGGACGCGACGCGAGCCTCGACGACGTACGCCGGACTGCCCGACGACGTCGCCACGGGTGACACGGTGCTGATCGACGACGGCAGGATCCGGCTGCGGGTGACCGGGGTCGACGACACCGAGGTGCACACCGAGGTGGTCGTGGCCGGCGACGTCAGCGACCACAAGGGGATCAACCTGCCCGGCGTGGCGGTCAGTGTGCCGGCGCTGTCGGCGAAGGACAAGGAGGACCTGCGCTGGGCTCTGCACCTGACCGTCGACTTCGTCGCGCTGTCGTTCGTGCGATCGGCCGCCGACGTCGAGGTCGTGCGGCAGATCATGCGTGAGGAGGGTGTGATGCTCCCGGTGATCGCCAAGATCGAGAAGCCGCAGGCGATCGACAACCTCGGCGAGGTGGTCCGCGCCTTCGACGCGTTCATGGTCGCTCGTGGTGACCTCGGCGTGGAGTGCCCGCTGGAGGACGTGCCGTTCCTGCAGAAGCGGGTCATCGAGCGGGCCCGGCGCAACGCCAAGCCGGTGATCGTGGCGACCCAGATGCTGGAGTCGATGATCCAGAGCCCGGCGCCGACCCGTGCCGAGGCCTCGGACGTCGCCAACGCGGTGCTCGACGGGGCGGACGCGGTGATGCTGTCGGGTGAGACCAGCGTCGGGAAGTACCCGGTCGAGACCGTGCGCACCATGGCCCGGATCATCGAGTCCACCGAGGACCACGAGCTGGGCCAGATGGCCGCGATCGACTGGCAGCCGCGCACGCGCGGCGGGGTGATCGCGAAGGCTGCCGCGGAAGTGGCCGAGCGGGTCGGTGCGAAGTACCTGGTCGCCTTCACCCAGAGCGGCGACTCGGCGCGCCGGCTGGCCCGCTACCGCGGCTCGATCCCGGTGCTGGCGTTCACCCCCGAGGCGGTGGTGCGCTCCCAGCTGTCGATGACGTGGGGGGTCGAGGCGTTCAAGACGCTCCCGGTCGAGCACACCGACGAGATGGTTCGCCAGGTCGACGAGGAGCTGCTGCGGATCGGACGGGTCCAGCAGGGCGACCTGGTGGTGATCATCGCCGGCAGTCCGCCCGGGATCCCCGGCTCCACCAACGCGCTGCGCATCCACCGGATGGGCGACGCCATCAACGAGGTGGCGCCGGCGTACCGCCGGTCGCGGTGAGCACGCGACGGCGGCGCGCCGTCAGGCTTCCTTCATGAAGTCCTCCTAGCCTCACGGAGGTTTCCGACCGGGGAGGAGGGCTGATGGTTCTGCGTCGTCGAGCCGCCTGGACCGCTGCTGCCCTGGTCGCCTGCGTCGGCCTGCTGGCGACGGCCGGGTGCTCCGGGGACGGTACCGCCCCTCGCGCCCGGGCGTCGTCGGATCCCGCAGCCGGCCAGTGGGCGAGGCCGGTGACTGCGGCGAAGCATCGGAAGGCAGCCTCCCGGCCCTCCTGGCCATTCCGCAACCCGCTTCCCGGCATGCCTGCGGTGGTCGGCAACGACGTCTACTCCCGGACCCGGGCCGGCATGCTGAGCCCGAAGGTGCGTCACGACCCGCACCTGGTCTACGTGCCGGACTCCAGCCCGAGTGGCCACACCGTGACCGTGATCAACCCGAGGACCTTCAAGGTGGTCCGGACGATCCAGGCCGGCCACATGAGCCAGCACGTGGTGCCGTCGTACAACCTGTCCACGCTGGTGACCAACTCGAGCCTCAGCGACGAGATGGTGGAGATCAACCCTCGCACCGGCCGCAGGAGCCGCACCATCCACGTGCCCCGGCCCTACAACCTCTACTACACGCCGAACGGCAGGGCCGCGATCGTGATGGTCGAGCAGCACAACGTCATCCGGTTCTCCGACCCGAACACGTTCCGCAAGCTCAAGGACGTCAGGCCCCGTGGCTGTCAGGGACCCAACCATGCGGACTTCTCTGCCAACGGCCGCTTCTTCGTGGTGACGTGTGAGTTCTCCGGCGAGCTGGTGAAGGTCTCCACCCGGGGCCGCAAGGTCCTCGGGACCCTCAAGCTCGACCCGCACGCCACCGCGAGGCACGCCGCCCCGGGCATGGGCAGGTCCATGCCGCAGGACATCCGGCTCTCCCCGGACGGCAAGATCTTCTACGTCGCCGACATGGGCACCAACGAGCTGCGCATGATCAGCGCGAGGACCTTCAGGCAGGTCGGCGTGATCGGCATGCCCAGGATGCCGCACGGCCTCTACCCGAGCCGCAACGGCAAGCGGCTCTACATCTCCGACCGGGGCGCAGGCAAGGTCAGCGTGCTGAGCTTGCGGACCAACAAGATCGTCGACGTCTGGAAGATCCCGGGCGGCGGCAGCCCGGACATGGGCGGCGTGTCGGCGAACGGCAAGCAGCTGTGGCTCTCGGGCAGGTACGACGGCGTGGTCTACGTCTTCGACACCTCCACCGGGAAGGTGCTCGCGAAGATCCCCGTCCCCGGCAGCCCCCACGGCCTGGCGTGGTGGCCGCAGCCCGGCCGCTACTCGCTGGGCCACACCGGGAACATGCGGTGAGGCGGGCGGTCGGCCTGGCCGCGCCCGCAGCCGCTGCCGCCCTGCTGCTGGCCGGATGCGGTACGACGACGGCGGCACCGGCCCACGGTCGGTCCGGCAGCACGGCCCCCGCATCCACGCGGCCGTCGTCCCCGGGGAGACCGTTCCGGCCCACCCGGGCCCGGGCCCGCGCCGCCGGCTGGCGGCTGGCCGCCCCGATCGCGCGGGAGGCGGTGGTGCCGACCGGCTCGGCCGCCGGCTCGGTGGTCCTGGCCGGCGGGATGCGGCCGGACGACACCTCGACGGCCGCAGTGTGGCGGGTCGGCCCGGCCACCGGAAGGGCGACCCGGATGCCCTCGCTGGCCGTCCCGGTCCACGACGCGGCCGGTGGGCTCTACCACGGCCACCCCGCGGTCTTCGGCGGCGGCAACACCAGCGAGCAGTCGCTGGTGCAGCGCCTGTCCGGCGGACGCTGGCACCGGGTGGACGCCTTCCCGACCACCCGCTCCGACCTGTCCGCGGTGACGCTGCCGAACGCCGGCGTGGCCGGGACCGTGCTGCTCGGCGGGTACGACGGGTCCGGGACGCCCCGCACGATCTTCCGGCAGCGTGGTCGCTCGTCGATGCGGCCCGTCGGCCGGCTGGCCATCGGGGTGCGCTACGCGGCGACCGCGGTGGTGGGCGGCCACATCTACGTCTTCGGCGGTGAGGTGGCCGGCCACGAGCTGTCCGCGGTGCAGCGGGTCGACGTACGCACCGGGCACACCAGCGTGGTTGCCCACCTGCCCAGGCCGGTCGGCCACGCCATGGCGGCGCCGTTCGGGGACCGGATCCTGCTGATGGGCGGCCGCATCGACCCGGACACCCAGACCGACCGGATGTGGTGGTTCGACCCCGCGACGGACTCGTTCTCACGGGCCGGCCGACTGCCCCGGCCGCTCAGCGACGCCGGCGTGGCCGTGCAGAACCATACCGTCGTGTTGCTCGGTGGTGAGGACCCGGACGTCACCGACCGGGTGGTGCGCGTCAGCGTCCGCTGACCACGCTGGGCAGACTACGACCCCTGTGCCCCGGGTGGGACTCGAACCCACACTGGACGGTGTTTGAGACCGCGGCCTCTGCCGAATTGGGCTACCGGGGCTAGCGACGCCACAGGCTACCTGACCACCGTCTCGGTTAGCCTGCGGCTGTGACTGCCCAGACCCAGCGCCGCGTCGTGATCGCCGAGGACGAGGCGTTGATCCGGATGGACCTCGCGGAGATGCTCCGCGAGGAGGGGTACGACGTGGTCGGCGACTGTGGGGATGGCGAGACCGCCGTCTCGATGGCCACCGAGCTGCGTCCCGACCTGGTGGTGCTGGACGTGAAGATGCCACGCCTGGACGGGATCGCGGCGGCGGAGCGGATCGCCGGGCAGCGGATCGCGCCGGTGGTGATCCTGACCGCGTTCAGCCAGCGCGAGCTGGTGGAGCGGGCCCGCGACGCCGGGGCGATGGCGTACCTGGTCAAGCCCTTCACCAAGACCGATCTGGTGCCGGCCATCGAGATCGCGATGAGTCGGTTCGGCGAGCTGCAGCTGCTCGGGGACCAGGTCGGGGACCTCACCGAGCGGCTGGAGACCCGCAAGGCGGTCGACCGTGCCAAGGGCGTGCTGCAGCGTGAGCTGGGCCTCAGCGAGCCGGACGCCTTCCGCTGGATCCAGAAGACCGCGATGGACGTGCGGCAGTCGATGCGGGAGGTGGCCGAGCACGTGGTCCGGGAGTACCCCTCCGAACCCGGGTGACCCCGGACGGTTCCCGGAAGCGGCTTCGTCGCTTACCCTCTCCTGAGGAGACCCGCCGGGGGGATGGCAACCGTCTCTCGCCGCGGCCGACGGCCGCGGTGCGTACTGACGATCCCGCAGGAGGTGTTTGCGCCATGCCCCGTCAGGGCCTGGAGATCCGGGAGGCCCACCCGGAGGATGCGCCCGACCTGGTCGAGCTGTGGTCGCAGGCCGGCCACGGCACCGTGCAGCCGCCGCAGCTCGCCGCGGAGGCGCCGACGGCGCTGGCGCACATCGCGGCCGACCCCGACGAGCGGCTCATGGTCGGCATGCACGAGGACAAGGTGGTGGCGTCGCTGCACCTGCGTCGCGGTCCGATCAGCCCGCTGCACACCGAGCAGGTGGTGCACACCTCGTTCCTGCTGGTCCTGCCCGAGTTCCGCCGCCACGGCTACGCACAGGCGCTCATGGACAGTGCCGTCACGTGGGCGGAGGAGAAGGGCGTCGACCACGTCACCGCGATCACGGTGAGCAGCTCGCGCGACGCCAACCGATACCTCGCCCGGCTGGGGCTCGCCACCGCCGCGACGGTCCGGATGGCCAGCACCGGCACCGTGCGCAAGAAGCTCAGCCCTGAACGGCGGGTGCACGGCTCCCGGCGGCACGTCGGCCAGGTGCTGGCCCAGCGGCGGACGATGAGGCGCCGTCAGACGGACTGACCGACGCTTGCCGGGGCCGTAGCCGTCGGCAACGGCCGATAGGGTCGAACGGTGACTGAACCACGTCTTGAGGGTCGTCCGCGCCTGCTTCTGCTCGACGGCCACTCGCTGGCATACCGTGCCTTCTTCGCGCTCCCGGTGGAGAACTTCTCCACGACCACCGGGCAGCCGACCAACGCGGTCTACGGGTTCACCTCGATGCTGATCAACGTGCTGCGCGACGAGGACCCGACCCACGTCGCGGTGGCGTTCGACAAGTCCAGGCAGACCTTCCGGCTCGCCGAGTACGCCGAGTACAAGGCCAAGCGCAACAAGACCCCCGCCGAGTTCTCCAGCCAGCTGCCGCTGATCGGCGAGGTGCTCGACGCGCTGCGGATCCGGCACCTGGACCTGGATGGCTACGAGGCCGACGACATCATCGCCACGCTGGCGACGCAGGCCGTCGCGGACGGCTACGAGGTCCTGATCCTCACCGGCGACCGCGACTCCCTGCAGCTGGTCAGCGGCGACTCGACCGTGCTCTACCCCATGCGGGGGGTCTCCGACCTGGCCCGGATGACGCCGGAGGCCGTCGAGCAGAAGTACGGCGTACCGCCGGACCGCTACCCCGAGCTGGCCGCGCTGGTGGGCGAGGACTCCGACAACCTTCCCGGCGTGCCCGGCGTGGGCCCCAAGACCGCGGCCAAGTGGCTGGTGGCCTACGACGGCCTCGACAACGTGGTGAACCACGCCGAGGAGATCAAGGGCAAGGCCGGCGAGAGCCTCCGCACCCACCTCGACGACGTGATCCGCAACCGCCACCTCAACGCACTGGTCTGTGACCTGCATCTCGAGGCGCGTCCGACCGACCTGCGCCGCCGGCCGTGGGACCGGCAGGAGGTGCACACCCTGTTCGACGGCCTGGAGTTCCGGGTGCTGCGGGACCGGGTGTTCGAGACCCTCGAGTCCGAGGAGGAGGTCGACGACTCCGGGTTCAGCCTCGACGGGACCACTCTTGGCGCCGGTGAGCTGGCCGGATGGCTGTCCGACCACGCCCGGGACGGCAGCCGGGTGGGGATCCACGTCGAGGGCAGCTGGGGCGCCGGCACCGGCGACCTCGCCGCGCTGGCCCTCGCCCACGGCTCCGACGCCGCGGCTCATGTCACGGTCGAGTCGCTCGAGCCGGGCGACGAGGATGCGCTGGCGGCCTGGCTGGCCGACCCGTCGGCGCCCAAGGTGCTGCACGACGCCAAGGGCCCGATGCTGGCGCTCTGGGCGCGAGGCTGGCCGTTGCACGGGCTGGCCCGCGACACCGCGCTCTCGGCGTACCTCGCCCGGCCCGACCAGCGCTCCTACGACCTTTCCGACCTGACCGTGCGCTACCTGCGGCGGGAGCTGAAGCAGGGTGGCGGCGACGACGGTGCCGGACAGGGGCAGCTCTCCCTGGAGGGCCTGGGCGACGAGCAGGCCGGGGAGGTGGCGATGCTGCAGGCACGCGCGGTGCTCGACCTCGCCGCGGCACTCGACGACGAGCTGGAGACCCGGGGCGGCACCAAGCTGCTCGCCGACGTCGAGCTGCCGCTCGTCGACGTGCTCGCCGAGATGGAACGCGTCGGCATCGCGGTCGACCACGACCTGCTCACCACGCTGGAGTCCGACTTCGCCGACCAGGTGCGCGCGGCCGCGCAGGACGCGTACGACGTGATCGGCAAGGAGATCAACCTGGGCTCGCCCAAGCAGCTGCAGGTGGTGCTGTTCGACGAGCTCGGCATGCCGAAGACCAAGCGGACCAAGACCGGCTACACCACCGACGCCGATGCGCTCGCGACGCTGTACGAGAAGACCGAGCATCCGTTCCTGCAGCACCTGCTGCGGCACCGCGACGTCAGCCGGCTGCGACAGACCGTGGAGGGGTTGCTGAAGACCGTGGCCTCCGACGGCCGGATCCACACCACGTTCAACCAGCTGATCGCGGCCACGGGCCGGCTCTCGAGCACCGAGCCGAACCTGCAGAACATCCCGGTCCGCACCGAGGCCGGGCGACGCATCCGTGAGGCCTTCGTGGTCGGGCCGCGGTTCGAGACGCTGCTGACCGCGGACTACTCCCAGATCGAGATGCGGATCATGGCGCACCTGTCCGAGGACGCCGAACTGGTCGAGGCGTTCCGCACCGGCCGCGACTTCCACTCGGTCACCGCGGCCCGGGTGTTCGGGGTCGACGCCGACGCGGTCACGGGGGAGATGCGGGCCAAGATCAAGGCGATGAACTACGGGCTGGCGTACGGCCTCTCGGCGTACGGGCTGTCCCAGCAGCTGCGGATCGAGACCTCCGAGGCACGCGGCCTGATGGAGGAGTACTTCGAGACCTTCGGCGGCGTGCGCGACTACCTGTCCGGCGTGGTGGACGAGGCCCGGCGCAGCGGGTTCACCGAGACGATCCTCGGTCGGCGTCGCTACCTGCCCGACCTGACCTCGGACAACCGGCAGCGTCGGGAGATGGCCGAGCGCATGGCCCTGAACGCCCCCATCCAGGGGTCGGCGGCCGACATCATCAAGGTCGCCATGCTCGGGGTCGACCGCGCGGTCCGGGAGGCCGGGCTGGCCTCGCGGATGCTGCTGCAGGTGCACGACGAGCTGGTCTTCGAGGTGGCCGAGGGTGAGCTGGAGCGGCTGACCTCACTCGTTCGCGACCAGATGGGGGCCGCGGCCGAGCTCACCGTACCGCTGGACGTCTCGATCGGCACCGGCCACAGCTGGCACGCGGCGGCTCACTGAGCGCGCGTGCGCAGCCGCGGGAGGCCGATCGCGAGCAGCACCACGAACAGCCCGCTGTCGACCGCCAGGACCAGGTCGAGCAGGCCCGTCCAGCTGGTGGCCAGTTGGCCCAGGCCGGCGACCAGCAGCAACGCCAGCCAGACCAGGGCCACCGGCCGCCGCGCCTGCCGGGCGAGCACGCTGTAGACCAGCAGCTGCAGCATCGACAGCAGCGTGCCCAGCAACGCGAACCGCCACAGCACACCCTCGATCTGTGCGTAGTCGTGACCACCCACGAAGACCAGCGCGAGCGGGGCGAGCAGCCGGCAGCCCATCGCACAGGCCAGCCCGATGCCGGCGACCACCGCGAGGCTGCCGACCAGCACCCTGCGACGGTCGCCGCCCGAAGGCACAGGGGAGGACATCGAGGGGAACGCCACCACGACCACGAACTGCGGCAGGAACAGCACCGCCTTGACCACGATCAGGCCGGCGGCGTACAACCCGGAACCGTGGTCGGGGAGCACACCGCGGGCCACCAGCACGTCGACGTTGGACAGGGCGAAGAACGCCAGCAGCGCGTGCGAGCTGTGCGCCGCCTCGCGCAGCACCGTCAGGGAGCCGTGGCTGCCGGAGGCAACCGCCCCGGTGGGCCGGTCCCGCAGCGCCAGCCGGCCCACCAGCACCGGGACACACTGGCCGAGGAGGACACCGACCATCGCGGCGACCTCGGTCGGGTTCCACACCAGCAGGGCGGTGCCGATCGCGAGCCGGGGGAGCCCGTTGGCCACGTAGACCAGGGCCAGCGCGGACCAGCGACGCTCGCCCTGGAGTACGCCGGCCTGCGCGCCCATCACCGTCATCGGGACCACGGTCGCGGCCACCAGCACCGCCGTCGTCGGGCTGTGCAGCCGGAGTGCGTGGTCGACGACCGGTGACAGCAGCAGCAGGACCGCGCCGAGCACGACGGCGCACCGGTACCCGACCGAGAGCACCGAACGCTCGATGTCGGAGACGTCGCCGGGGGAGGCCGCGATCCGGCGGGCGGCGGTGGCCTGCAGGCCGAGCTGCGCAACCCCCACGACCAGCAACAGCCCCATCAGTGCCGCGAAGGCGCCGTAGCCGTCCGGGCCCAGCCACCGGGCCGCGACCATGGTGTACGCGTAGGTCGCCACGTTCATCGCGCCGATCGCCGCCGCGAGCGCCGTACCGCCGCGCACCCGGCGCGAGGTTTCGGGGCGCTCCACGGTCTGCGTCACAGGACACAGGGTAGGGCCGGCGACCGCCCGTTCCGGGCATCC
This sequence comes from Marmoricola sp., assembly GCA_050699415.1. Lineage (GTDB taxonomy): Bacteria > Actinomycetota > Actinomycetes > Propionibacteriales > Nocardioidaceae > Marmoricola. The sequence goes on along the minus strand of JBOHDO010000066.1, from coordinate 5,657 downwards.
GTACGGCGTTGCCTGGCGGGCCGGGTCGTCTAGACTGCAGCCAGCGACGTGGGGTTGGGAGGCCCTCGTCGACCGGGTCCGTCACGGACCGGGGAGGGAGCACACACCCGTGCGCGGGTGTCGGCCTGTCGTTCCTGCGTCGCCGGGGGGTCATGGACCCGCGGGCCGGGAGGTCCGGGAGGGGGATTGGAGGGGCGTCGCGAGGCGGCGCCCCTCCGTCCCGTCCCCGGGGGTGCCGCTACCCTCGCGGGGCATGAGCGACTTTGCGGCGCTACCGGACCTGCGGCCGCTGCCCGGTGGGTACAGCGGGGAGACGTTCGTGTCCGACTACGGCGGCCGTCGTGTGGTGGTCCGGGTGTACGGCGCACGGTCCCGCCGTGGACCGGACGCGCCCCAGGTGGATGCCGCGGTGATGGAGATGGTGCGTGGCCTGCTGCCGGTTCCCGCCGTGCTCGAGGCCCGGCCGGCGGATCCCGACGCCGGCACCCCCGGTCTGCTGATCACCGAGCTCCTGCCGGGGGAGCGCCTCGATGTGGTCCTGCCGCGCCTCGACGACGCCCACCGGGAGCTCCTCGGCGTCCGGCTGGGACGGCTGCTGGGGCGGCTGGGCCACATGGTCCAGCCGCGAACGGGCCTGTTCGGAGGCCCCGGGCTGCAGCTGACCCCGGTACCCCCGGAGGCCGCCGACCTCCCGTCGTGGGTGGCGGCCCACCGGGACCGGCTCGGCTGGGAGGAGTCAGACCTCGCCGCGCTCGAGTCGCTGGCAGTCGATGCACAGGTGGTCTTCGACGAGGAGGGTCGGCACTGCCTGGTGCACAGCGACTTCAACCCCAAGAACCTGCTGGTCGACCAGGGCACCCTGCGCATCACCGGGCTGGTCGACTGGGAGTTCGCCCACGCCGGCAACCCGTGGAGCGACCTGGGCAACCTGCTGCGCTTCGACCGCGAGCCCTGCTTCGTCGACGGGATCCTCACCGGGTTGTCCCAGCTGCTCCCCACGGTCCCCGACGACGTGCTGGAGCGGGCGCACTTCGCCGACCTGTTCGCCCTCGTGGAGCTGGCCGCCCGAGCCGGGGAGAACCCGGTGGCCGACGCTGCCTACGACCGGCTGCTCCGAACGGTGCGCGCTCGCGACCCGCACGACGCGTGAGACCCGCCGAACACGTTCTCAGACAGGGGAGAAGTCGCGCGCTCCGATGAAGCCCGGACGCGGCCCGGACGCGGCGTATGGCGCCACGCAGGTGTTCTCGAGGCTGTTGTAGACGATGAACACGTTCGACCGTGCGAACGGCGTCACGTTGCCGTTCGAGGCGTGCATGCAGTTGCTGTCGAACATGGTGGCCCCGCCGGCGGAGCCGGTGAGCACGTCGATGCCGAGCCGGTCGGCCATCGTCGTCAGCGTCTCCGGATCGGGCGTACCGGCATCCTGGGCCACCAGTGACGACTTGTAGTTCTCGTCCGGGGTCTCTCCGATGCAGGGCACCCAGGTGCGGTGCGAACCGGGCATGATCATCAGCGGCCCGTTGAAGGTGTAGTTCTCGGTCAGCGAGACGGAGATGCTGACCGCCCGCATCCGGGGCATGCCGTCCTCGGCGTGCCAGGTCTCGAAGTCGGAGTGCCAGTAGAAGTCCTTGCCGGTGAACCCGGGCTTGAAGTTCACCCGGCTCTGGTGGATGTAGACGCCGGAACCAAGCAGCTGCCGGGCCCGGTCGACCACCCGCGGGTCGTGCGCGATCGCGGCGAAGACCTCGCTGACCTTGTGGACCTCGAAGATCGAGCGCACCTCCTGGGAGTCACGCTCGACGACGGTGCGCTCGTCGGCGCGCACGGTCGGGTCGACGGAGAGCCGGCGCAGCTCGGCGCGGAGCTGCTCCACCTCGTCCGGTGTGATCAGCTGCTCGATCGCGAGATAGCCGTCCCTGTCGTAGCCCGTGACCGTGGCGGGGTCCAGCGGCCCGCCGGCGGCGTCCCCCCACACGACCGGGTCCGGCCGCTCGGTGGGCGGCGTGGGCGCATCGAGCCGGGTGGGATAGATGTCGGCGGTGCCGTGAGGCGCCTGATGGGTGGTGCTTGTCATGAAGCCTCCTCAGCGGTTTCGGTGTTGTCGACGCCGGCGGCGTCGTCGGTCAGCAGCGGATAGACCCCGTCCTCGTCGTGCACCTCGGCCCCGGTGACGGGCGGGTTGAACACGCAGGCCATCCGCAGGTCGGTCTTCGCCCGCACCCGGTGGTGCTCGTGGCCGTTGAGCAGGTACATGGTCCCGTCCCGCAGCGGGTGCACCTCTCCGGTCTCGTCGTTCACGAGCTCGCCCTCCCCACCAACACAGTAGACCGCCTCGATGTGGTTCGCGTACCACATCGGTGTCTCGGTGCCGGCGTACAGCACGGTGTCGTGGAAGGAGAAGCCGACACCCTCGCGCGCGAGCACGAACCGCCGGCTGCGCCAGGTCGGCGCGTTGACGTCGCGGTCGGTCTCGTTCAGCTCGTCCAGCGTTCGTACGATCATGCGGACCCCTCCCCGGCGCGGGCGTGGACGGCGGCGGCCGCCTCGGTCAGGATGTCGATCCCGCGGGCCAGATGGTTGGGCTCGATGGTCAGCGCGGGCATGGTCTTGACCACCTCGCTCTCGGGGCCGGAGGTCTCCACCAGCAGCCCGCGCTGGAACGACTCCGCCGCGATCTCGCCCGCGGTCTCGCTGCGGGGGAACACGACGCCGGTCAGCAGGCCGCGCCCGCGGACCGCGGCGCCTTCGTAGGAGTCGGCGATGCGTTGCAGGCCCGCGCGCAGAGTCTCGGCACGCTCCCGAACCTCCTTGACGAACACGTCGTCGGCCCAGAACCTCTCCAGAGCCGCAGTGGCCGTGACGAAGGCCGGGTTGTTCCCGCGGAACGTGCCGTTGTGCTCGCCGGGGTCCCACACGTCCAGCTCGGGACGCATCAGGGTCAGCGCCATCGGCAGCCCCGAGCCCGAGATGGACTTCGACAGGCACACGATGTCGGGGACGATGCCGGCGTCCTCGAAGCTGAAGAAGCTGCCGGTGCGTCCGCAGCCGGCCTGGACGTCGTCGACGATCAGCAAGATGTCATGGGCGTGGCACAGGTCTGCCAGTGCCCTCAGCCACTCGGGGCGGGCGGCGTTGAGCCCGCCCTCGCCCTGCACGGTCTCGACGATGATCGCGGCGGGACGGTCCACACCGGAGCCGCTGTCCTGCAGCACCCGCTCGAGCCACAGGAAGTCCTCCGTGGCTCCCTCGAAGTAGTCGTCGTAGGGGATCTTCGAACTGTTGGTCAGCGGCAGCCCGGCCCCGCGGCGCTTCATGGAGTTGCCGGTGACCGACAGCGACCCCAACGTCATCCCGTGGAAGGCGTTGGTGAAGGAGAGCACGTGCTGCCGGCCGGTGACCTTGCGGGCCAGCTTGAGGGCGGCCTCGACCGCGTTGGTGCCGGTGGGGCCGGGGAACATCAACCGGTAGTCCATGCCGCGCGGCTCGAGCACCCGCTCGGTGAATGCCTCGAGGAATCGGCGCTTGGCCGGGGTGTACATGTCCAGCCCGTGCAGCACCCCGTGGTCCTGCAGGTAGGCGACCAGGGGTTCGATCAGCTCCGGGGGGTTGTGCCCGTAGTTGAGGGCGCCGGCCCCGGCGAAGAAGTCGAGGTACTCGGTGCCGTCCTCGGCGTACAGCACCGAGCCCTCGGCACGCTCGAACACCGTGGGCCAGGTGCGGCAGTAGCTGCGTACCTCCGACTCGCGTGTCTCGAATGCATCCAGACGCATGGTTCCGTTCCCTTTCTCCTCGCAGCTTTCCCGATGTGGTGGTGGTCCACGGCGCATCACGGCAGCCGTGACCGGTGCCCGTGCCCGGTGCCTGCGAGGCGGCCCCGGGGCACGGGGTTCAGCGTGGTCCGAGTGGGCCGATGCGGAACAGCACCTCGGGCTCGTGCCCATCGGGGAACGCTCCGCCATCGAACAGGGTCTCGCGGTCAACCCCGGCATCCCTGCCACGCGCGAACGCCGTGAAGAGCGCGATCGAGGCGGTGTTGCCCGGCTCGATCGTGGTCTCCAGGTACGACGATGCGCAGCGGTCGGCCACCGTGTCGAGCAGCCGGCGCGCGATGCCGAGGCCTCGGTGCGACTCGTCGACGGCGACCTGCCACACCATCAGCGTGTCCGGCCGGTCGGGCCGCAGGTACCCCGTCACGAAACCCGCCCGCTCCCCGTCGACCTCCGCCACAGCCGAGGTGGCCGCGAAGTCCCGGCACCACAGCAAGTACGCGTAGGAGGTGTTGACGTCTAGCACCCGGGAGTCCCGGGCCAGCCGCCACAGCGAGGAGCCGTCCGCGACCTCGGGCGCGCGCACCGCCACGGCGGGCGGCGCAGCGTCACGGGTCACGGGGGCCATTCCTTCGAACCTATCGGGTTGACAGCAGCCGTCAACCCGACCTACCTGTGGTCCGTGCTGTGACGTGGCCGACACCACAGTCCCGGCGCCTGCCGGCCGGTGCCCGCTTTGACCGGTGCCCGCGTGGCTGGATACTCTGGAAAGAGCGCCAGTGGCTGAGCTCGCTGTTGTCCTGCCCTCTCGGGGAACGTCGGTGATGGTGATCCGGCAGCCGTGTGCGCACAACTGAACCACCTGTCCCTCCTACGCCATCCATCCGAAGGATCCACGTTTCCCCCATGACCACTACTCCGACCCTCTCCAACTCCGACCTCGACGCGCCCCAGGTGGCGGTCAACGACATCGGCTCGGAGGAGGAGTTCCTCGCCGCCGTCGACCAGACCATCAAGTACTTCAACGACGGCGACATCGTGGCCGGCACCATCGTCAAGGTCGACCGTGACGAGGTCCTGCTCGACATCGGCTACAAGACCGAGGGCGTGATCCCCTCCCGCGAGCTGTCGATCAAGCACGACGTCGACCCCCACGACGTCGTCGAGGTCGGTGACGGGGTCGAGGCGCTGGTCCTGCAGAAGGAGGACAAGGAGGGTCGGCTGATCCTGTCCAAGAAGCGCGCCCAGTACGAGCGCGCCTGGGGCACGATCGAGCAGATCAAGGAGGAGGACGGCGTCGTCACCGGCACCGTCATCGAGGTCGTCAAGGGCGGCCTGATCCTCGACATCGGGCTGCGCGGCTTCCTGCCCGCGTCCCTGGTGGAGATGCGCCGCGTCCGCGACCTGCAACCGTACGTCGGACAGAAGCTCGAGGCGAAGATCATCGAGCTCGACAAGAACCGCAACAACGTGGTGCTCTCGCGCCGCGCCTGGCTGGAGCAGACCCAGTCCGAGGTCCGTCACAACTTCCTCACCCAGCTGCAGAAGGGGCAGATCCGCAAGGGCACGGTCTCCTCGATCGTCAACTTCGGTGCGTTCGTGGACCTCGGCGGGGTCGACGGCCTGGTGCACGTCTCCGAGCTGTCGTGGAAGCACATCGACCACCCGAGCGAGGTCGTCGATGTGGGCCAGGAGGTCTCCGTCGAGGTGCTCGACGTCGATCTGGACCGCGAGCGGGTCTCGCTGTCGCTGAAGGCGACGCAGGAAGACCCGTGGCGCCAGTTCGCCCGCACCCACCAGATCGGTCAGGTCGTGCCGGGCAAGGTCACCAAGCTCGTGCCGTTCGGTGCATTCGTGCGCGTCGAAGAGGGCATCGAGGGTCTGGTG